>VXNK01000005.1 GCA_009840595.1 Rhodospirillaceae bacterium
CGACCAGCACGTCGAACACGCCGAGCCGCAGGTCGCGGATGATCTCGATGCGCTCCAGCGTATCGACGTCCGAATGCATGTAGCGGGTCTTGACGCCGGATTCGTGAAGATATTCGGTCAGGTCCTCGGCCATGCGCTTGGTGAGCGTGGTGACCAGCACCCGCTCGCCGCGCCCGGCCCTCTCCTTCGCCTCGTGGATCAGGTCGTCGACCTGGCTCTCCACCGGCCGGATTTCGACCACCGGGTCGGTCAGGCCGGTCGGCCGGATCACCTGGTCGGCGAAGACGCCGCCGGCCTCCCCCAGCTCCCAGTCGCCGGGCGTCGCCGAAACGAACACGGTCTCCGGCCGCATCTCGTCCCATTCCTCGAACTTGAGCGGCCGGTTGTCGACGCAAGACGGCAGGCGGAAGCCGAACTCGGCCAGCACCGACTTGCGGGCATAGTCGCCCCGGTACATGCCGTGAAGCTGCGGCACCGTGATGTGGCTCTCGTCGATGAAGACGATGGCGTGCCTGGGCAGATATTCGAACAGGGTCGGCGGCGGCTGGCCCGGCGCGCGGCCGGTCAGATAGCGGGAATAATTCTCGATCCCGTTGCACGAGCCGGTCGCCGCCAGCATCTCCAGATCGTAGGTCGTGCGCTGTTCGAGACGCTGGGCTTCGAGCAGCTTTCCCTCGGCGTTCAGCTCCGCAAGCCGCTCCTTCAGCTCGATCTTGATGCCGGCGATGGCCTGGCGTAACGTCGGCTTGGGCGTCACATAGTGGCTGTTGGCGAAGACGACGATATCGTCGAGCGGTTCCATCTTCTCGCCGGTCAGCGGATCGAATTCCCGGATGCTCTCGATCTCGTCGCCGAACAGCGACAGGCGCCAGGCCCGGTCTTCGAGATGGGCCGGGAAGATCTCCACCGTGTCGCCGCGCGCCCGGAAGGTGCCGCGGTGGAAATCGGTGTCGTTGCGCTTGTATTGCAGCTCGACCAGCCGCTTGAGGATGTCCTGGCGCGAAACCCGGTCGCCCTCCTGGAAGCGCGAGATCATCTCCGAATAGGCCTCGATGGAGCCGATGCCGTAGATGCAGGAGACCGAGGCGACGATGATGACGTCGTCCCGCTCGAGCAGCGACCGGGTCGCCGAATGGCGCATCCGGTTGATCTGCTCGTTGATGCTCGATTCCTTCTCGATATAGGTGTCGGAGCGCGGCACATAGGCCTCGGGCTGGTAGTAGTCGTAGTAGCTGACGAAATATTCGACCGCGTTGTGCGGGAAGAAGCCCTTCATCTCGCCGTAGAGCTGGGCCGCCAGCGTCTTGTTCGGCGCCAGGATCAGCGCCGGGCGCTGCATGTTCTGGATGACGTGGGCCATGGTGAAGGTTTTGCCCGAGCCGGTGACGCCGAGCAGGACCTGGCTGCGCTCGCCGCTGCGCATGCCGTCGGTCAGTTCGGCGATCGCCTGGGGCTGGTCGCCGGCCGGCCGGAAGTCCGACACCACCTCGACGCGCCGGCCGACGCCGCGCTCGCGCAGCATCGCCAGCCGCTCGGCCTTGAGCGGCGGTTCCTCCAGTGTCAGCGGAAGATCGTCCGGCATGGGCGGAGTATATACGGCCCGGCGCAGCGGCGCGCTATCGGCAAGCGGCGGCGGCAGCCCGACCGCGCATTCCCCCGCCCGTCATTTCGACCGGAGCGAAGCGAGCGGAGAAATGACGGGAAGGGGAACCGGCCCTGTGCCGGTCGCTTCCAGCATTCGACGAGCACGGTGAAACGCTTCGCCGGTGCGGCACGGTCGCCGACACCGCGTTCAATCCGCAGCGCGTCACGCCGCCGGCTGCGGCTTGTATCGTCCGACGTTGATTCGGCTTTCTTCCTTGCGGGCCTGTACGAGATCGTAGGTGGTCTGCCGGCGCAGCCAGAATTCGGCATTGGACCAGCCTGCCTTCTCCAGCCGAATGGCCATTTCCGGGGAGATGGCTGCGTGCCCGTTGAGCACCCGCGAGAGGGTATGACGGGCCACGCCCAGAATCTTTGCCGCTTCGGTGACGTTCAGACCGAGCGGCTCCAGGCAGTTCTCCCGGATGCTGCGCCCGGGATGCGGGGGATTGCGCATCGTCATGTTGCCGCCTCCTGCTAATGGTAATCGACAAGATCGACGTCGTGGACATCGCCGTCTTCGAATCGGAAGATCATCCGCCAGTTACCGGAAATCGAGATGCTCCCGTACCCTTTCAGGTTGCCCTTCAGCGGGTGAAGCCGGTATCCGGGCAGGTCGAGGTCCGAGGGCTTGCGGGCATCGTCGAGGTCCGCCAGGGCGAGCGCTACCCTGTCCGCCATGCCGGAGCCCACTCGACTCGGATCGCCACGCTCGTACATGCACTTCAGGCCGCGATGACGGATCCGCCGGATCATGAAGGTGTGTACCGCATACCGGTACACATATCAATCGGAACATCCGGTGTGATCGCAGCGCGCGTCTTCGCCGTCTTTCTCTGCCCGCGGACCCCGGTCCGGCAGGGCCTCGCGCTATTTCGGCCGGACGAAGGCGCGGCGCTCGGCCTCGACTTCGGCGCGGAAGGCGCAGCCTTCGAGATGGTCGTTGACCAGCCCCATGGCCTGCATGAAGGCGTAGCAGGTCGTCGGGCCGACGAATTTCCAGCCGCGCTTCTTCAAATCCTTGCTGAGCGCTCTGGACATGTCCGTCTGGGCGAGGCCGGCAAGCGCGACCCGGTCCAGCCGGGCGGGCCTGTCCTCGGGCGGGGTTTCGTAGCGCCAGAAATACGCGGCAAGGGAGCCGGCTTCCTGCACCAGTTCGATCGCTCTGGCGGCGTTGTTCACCGTCGCCTCGATCTTGCCGCGGTGGCGGATTATGCCGGCGTTGCCGAGCAGGCGTTCGACATCGGCTTCGCCGTAGCCGGCGACCTTGCGGAAGTCGAAGCCGTCGAAGGCGGCGCGGAAATTCTCGCGCTTGCGCAGGATGGTCAGCCAGGACAGGCCGGACTGAAAGCCCTCCAGGCAGACTTTCTCGAACAAGCGGATGTCGTCGGATACCGGCCGGCCCCATTCCCGGTCGTGATAGTCCCGGTACAGGGCGTCATCGCCGCACCACCAGCAGCGCGCAAGGCCGTCGGCGCCGGTAATCAGGCCGTCCGGCATGCCCGTATCGCCCCCTGCCGGCGTTCGCCGGACCGCGCCGTCAATGCACCACCCGCTCGCCTTCCGCGCCGCCGGCCGGGTCGCCGCGGTGGGCAACGAGGACCGCCCCCTCCGCCGGCACCGCTTCGCCGTCGATGGAAAGTTCGCCATCCTCGACGCTCACGCTGACGGCCGCGCCGTCGGCGATCCTGCCTTCCAGGATCCGCGCCGCCAGCGGGTCCTGCAGGCTTTTCTGGATGACCCGCTTGAGCGGCCGGGCGCCGAAGGCCGGATCGTAGCCCGCGTTGCCCAGCCAGGTCAGCGCCCGCTCGTCCAGTTCGATGGCGATATGCCGGTCCGCCAGCAGCTTGCGCAGCCGGCCGAGCTGGATTTCGACGATCGCCGCCATATGCTCGCGGCTCAGCCGGTTGAACAGCAGGATTTCGTCCAACCGGTTGAGGAATTCCGGCCGGAAGCTGGCGCGCACGACATCCATGACCTGGCTGCGCGCGGCGTCGACGGACTGGCCCGGCGCCAGCGCGGCGAGGAATTCGCCGCCCAGGTTCGACGTCATGACGATCAGGACGTTGCGGAAATCGACCGTCCGGCCCTGGCCGTCGGTCAGCCGGCCGTCGTCCAGCACCTGGAGCAGGACGTTTAACACGTCCGGGTGCGCCTTCTCGATCTCGTCGAACAGCACGACCTGGTAGGGCCGCCGCCGCACCGCCTCGGTCAGCGCCCCGCCCTCGTCGTAGCCGACATAGCCGGGCGGCGCGCCGATCAGGCGCGAGACGGCGTGCTTCTCCATGTATTCCGACATGTCGATACGCACCATGGCGTGCTCGTCGTCGAACAGGAATTCGGCAAGCGCCCGGGTCAATTCCGTCTTGCCGACGCCGGTCGGCCCGAGGAACAGGAAGCTGCCGATCGGCCGGTCCGGGTCCTGCAGGCCGGCGCGGGCGCGGCGCACGGCGTTGGCGACGGCGCCGACCGCCTCGTCCTGGCCGACCACGCGGGTGCGGATCGCCGCTTCCATCTTGAGCAGCTTCTCGCGCTCGCCTTCGAGCATCTTGTCGACCGGGATGCCGGTCCAGCGCGAGACGACGGCGGCGATGGCCTCGGCGCCGACCTCCTCGTTCAGCATCCGGCTCTCGGCCTCGTCGCGGTCGCGCAGCCGGCCTTCCAGTTCCGGAATGCGGCCGTACTTGATCTCGGACGCGCGCGCGAGGTCGCCGGCGCGCTGGGCCTGCTCCAGTTCGATCCGGGCCCGATCGAGCGATTCCTTGAGCTTCTGCGAATCGGCGATCTTCTCCTTCTCGGCCTGCCAGATCGCGGTCAGGTCAGCGCTTTTCTTCTCGAGCCCGTCCAGCTCGCCGGACAGCTTGTCGAGCCGCTTGCGCGAACCGTCGTCGCTCTCCTTCTTCAGCGCCTCCTGCTCGATCTTGAGCTGGACGATCCGGCGGTCGAGTTCGTCGATCTCGTAGGGCTTGGAATCGACCTCCATGCGCAGGCGCGCCGCCGCCTCGTCCATCAGGTCGATCGCCTTGTCGGGCAGGAAGCGGTCGGCGATGTAGCGGCCGGACAGCGTCGCGGCGGCGACCAGCGCCGAATCGGCGATGCGCACGCCGTGATGCAGCTCGTATTTCTCCTTCAGGCCGCGCAGGATGGAGACGGTGTCCTCCACCGTCGGCTCGCCGATGAAGACCGGCTGGAAGCGCCGGGCGAGCGCGGCGTCCTTCTCGATATGCTTGCGGTATTCGTCCAGCGTCGTGGCGCCGACGCAGTGCAGCGCGCCGCGGGCGAGCGCCGGTTTGAGCATGTTGGACGCGTCCATCGAGCCTTCGGCCGCGCCGGCGCCGACCAGCGTGTGCAATTCGTCGATGAACAGCACGATGTCGCCGGCGGCGGCCTCGATTTCCTGGAGCAACGCCTTGAGCCGCTCCTCGAATTCGCCGCGGAACTTCGATCCGGCGACCATGGCGCCGAGGTCGAGCGCCACGATCCGCTTGTCGCGCAGGCTTTCCGGCACGTCACCCTCGACGATGCGCCGCGCGAGGCCTTCGGCGATCGCCGTCTTGCCGACGCCGGGCTCGCCGATCAGCACCGGGTTGTTCTTGGTCCGGCGCGAGAGCACCTGCATCGACCGGCGGATCTCGTCGTCACGGCCGACGATCGGGTCGAGCCTGCCGTCGCGCGCGTCCTGGGTAAGGTCGCGGGTGTATTTCTTCAGGGCGTCGTAGGCGTTCTCGGCCGTCGCGCTGTCGGCGGTCCGGCCCTTGCGGATGTCGTTCACCGCCGCGTTCAGGCCCTGGGGCGTAACGCCGGCGTCCTTCAGAATGTCCGCCGCCTTTGCCCCGGCGGCCATGGCCAGCGCCAGCAGCAGCCGCTCGACGGTCACGAAACTGTCGCCCGCCTTTTCGGCCAACTTGCCGGCGCTGTCGAGCACGCGCGCGGTCTCCGGCGCGAGATAGACCTGGCCCTGGCCGCCCTGGACCTGCGGCAGCTTGCCGAGCGCCAGACCGGTCGCCTTCAGGGCGCGCGCCGGATCGCCGCCGGCGGCGCGGATCAGGTTCGCCGACAGGCCCTCCGGATCGTCGAGCAGGGCCTTGAGCAGGTGTTCGGGAACGAACTGCTGGTGATTCTCCCGCAGCGCGATCGTCTGGGCGGCCTGAACGAAGCCGCGCGCGCGCTCCGTAAAATTCTCGAAATTCATTGTCTGTCTTCCCGTGTCGCGTCCCCCGGCAGGCGGCGGGACGGCCAATAGAACAGGCAGGGCGGGACCCGCTTCGGCAGCATCCCCGAAGCTATGTGGGACGCCCGCCGGCGCGGCACAAGGGACCAGTGTTGCAATAATGCCACAGCCGGGAACGCGCCCTGGAGCCGTATTGGAATCGCCGCGGACCCGCCGCTACAATCGGCGGATGTTCAGGGAGTTCCGAATGAAATCCATATTGGCGCCGGCCCTCGCCGGACTGCTTTTCCTGATGTCGGGGACCGCTGCCCCGGCCCAGCCCCGCCTGGTCTTCGATGACACCACCATCGAAGTGGTCACCGCCAAGAAGCGCTACAAATGGCGCGTCCAGCAGGCCATATCCGCCGCGCAGATGGCCCGGGGCCTGATGTTCCGCAAGACCCTCGATCCGTACAAGGGCATGCTGTTCGATTTCGGCACCCCGGTGCTGGCGCGGATCTGGATGAAGAACACCGAAATCCCGCTCGACATCCTGTTCATCAGGGCCGACGGCACGATCGAGAGCATCGGCTTCGGCGAACCCTTCTCGCTCAGGATCGTCCGGTCCGGCGGCCCGGTGCGCGCCGTGCTGGAAATTCTCCACGGGACGGCGGAAAAGCTCGGCATCGGGCCCGGCGACCGAATCCGCCACGAAATTTTCGGCACCCCGCTCAAGAAGCCGCCGAGCTACAAACCGAAATCGCTGCGCAAGAAGAGCTGACCGCGGCCGCCCGAACAGTCCCCGAACCGGAAACCCGACATGAGCGATCTCTGGAAGAAGACCGCGACCGAAACCGTCGCGCTGCTGAAGGCCGGCGCGGTCTCGCCCGCCGAGCTGCTGGACGTGCTGCACGCGCGCATCGAAGCCGTGGACGGCGCGGTCAACGCCCTGCCGACCCTGTGCCGGGACCGCGCCATGGCCGCCGCCGGACGGGCGGACCCGGGCAGCGTGCTCGCCGGCCTGCCGGTCGCGATCAAGGACCTCGCGCCGGTCGAGGGCGTGCGCACCACCTTCGGCTCGCCGATCTTCGCCGACAACGTGCCGGACCATTCGGACTATGTCGTCGAACGGCTGGAGGCGCGCGGCGGCGTGGTCTACGCCAAGTCCAACACGCCGGAATTCGGCGCCGGCGCCAACACCTTCAACCCGGTGTTCGGCGTCACCCGCAACCCGTGGGACACGCGGATGAGCGCCGCCGGCTCCTCGGGCGGGGCGGCTGTCGCGCTCGCCACCGGGACCGCCTGGCTGGCCCACGGCTCCGACCTGGGCGGCAGCTTGCGCACGCCGGCCGGCTTCAATGCGGTCGTCGGCCTGCGGCCCAGCCCGGGCCTCGTGCCGAGCGGGCCGGACCTCCTGACCTTCCAGGACCTGGCCGTGGAAGGGCCGATGGGGCGGACGGTGGCCGACGTCGCGCTCATGCTGGACGCCATGGCCGGGGCCGATCCGCGGGATCCGCGTAGCTTCGCGCCGCCGGTCTCCTCCTATGCCGAAGCCCTGCGCGAACCCCCGGCGCGCCTGCGCATCGCCTGGACGCCCGACCTGGGGACGACGACCGTTGACCGGGAAATCCAGGCCGTCTGCGCCGAAGCGGCAGCCGGCTTCAGCGGCCTCGGCGGAGTCGTCGAAGAGGCCTGCCCCGATTTCGCCGGCGCCTACGACTGTTTCCAGACCCTGCGCGCGGCCTTCTTCGCCGGCCGGGCGCCGCCGCTGCTCGCCGCCCACCGCGACAGGCTGAAACCCGACGTGATCTGGAATATCGAAAAGGGCCTCGCGCTGACCGCCGACGACATCGGCCGCGCCGAGCGCGAACGGACGGCGCTCTACCACCGGGTCGCCGCCTTCATGGCCGATTACGACATCCTGGCCTGCCCGGTCATGCAGGCGCGGCCCTATCCGGTCGAGCAGACCTATGTCGAGGAAATCGACGGCCGGAAGATGGCGAGCTACATCGACTGGATCGCGATCACCTTCTCGATCACGCTGACCGGGCTGCCCGTCGTGTCGCTGCCCTGCGGCTTCACGGAAGACGGGCTGCCGGTCGGATTGCAGCTTGTCGGCCGGCACCGCGGCGAGGCCGCCCTGCTCGCCGCCGCGGCGCAACTCGAAGACCTGTTGGGAATTGCATCCCGGGTGCCGATCGATCCGATTATCCGGCACTAGCCCGGATTTCTCGCCACGGCGGGCGGACAAGGCGCGGCGGCGGGCCGCGTGGAATTGCGCCCGCTATCGCCTATGTTGCGCGCGCACTCGCACCCGCGCCGCCCGCACGGCGGCCGGGATATCCGAATTCGCCCATCGTCGGCGCCGCCGAACAGAGAGAGAGAGGGATTGGCATGACAGTCAGTGTTGGAGACAAGATTCCGGCCGCGAAGATCAAGACCATGACGGCCGACGGCATGTCGGAAATCGATACGGCCGAATATTTCGCCGGCAAGAAGGTGGTGATGTTCGCCGTTCCGGGCGCCTTCACCCCGACCTGCTCGGCCAAGCACCTGCCCGGCTTCGTCGAGAACGCCGGGGAGCTCAAGGGCAGGGGCGTCGACGAGATCGCCTGTATTTCCGTCAACGACGCCTTCGTCATGGACGCCTGGGGCAAGTCGCAGAATGCCGGCGACATCACCATGCTGGCCGACGGCAACGGTGACTTCACCAAGGCGATGGGCCTGGAGATGGACGGCTCCGGCTTCGGCCTCGGCACGCGCAGCCAGCGCTACGCCCTGGTCGCCGAAAACGGCACGATCACCGCCCTGAACGTCGAGCAGCCCGGCGCCTTCGACGTTTCCAGGGCCGAGGCGATTCTCGCCGCGCTCTAGCCGGCGCAGGCGCCGCCCCCAGGTTCGCAGGGGACGTTCGCAGGGGAGGGTTCCAGGCCCTCCCCTGCCGCATTTCCGGGAGCGCAAACCGGCCAACCCTTTCTTTTTTCTCCGTTTTCCATTATGATTGAACGATAAAAAACATTTGCAGAGGGCAAACATGCCCCGACCGCGCAGTTTCGATCCCGGCGACGTGCTGGACAAGGCCAAGGCCGTTTTCTGGGCCAAAGGCTACGAAGGGTCGACGATCAACGACCTCGCGGAGGCGACCGGCCTCAGGACCGGCAGCCTGTACAACGCGTTCGGCGACAAGCATTCGCTCTACCTGAAAGCCCTCGACCGCTACGGCGAAAAAGAGGTCGCCGCTGCGGTCGCCTGGATTTCGCGCCAGGACTGCCGCGGCGCCGAAGCGGTCGCCGGGTTCCTTGCGATGATCGCGGCGCAGGTCGAATCCGGCGCCTACAGCGACGGCTGCTTCCTGTGCAACGCCGCCGCCGACCAGGCCGTGCACGATCCCGCCATCGCCGCCCGGGTCAGCGCCAACATGGGCCCGCTGCGCCAGGCTTTTCTCGACCGGTTGAAGAGCGATCCGCGGACCGCCGACGCGGCGGTCATGCTCGCCGACTTTGCGCTCGCCACCTATCTCGGCATGTTCGTCATGATCCGCGGCGGCGCCGACGGTGCGATGGTCCGGCGCGCCGTTTCGGTCGCCGGCGCGGCGCTGAGCGTCTGAACCGGCGAGACCGCGCCGCGCCGTGTAGCGCGCGCGGCAAACGCCGGCTATAGAACGGCGCCATGGACCCGAATTTCGACGCCGCCACGCAGACCGCGCCGGAACCCGCCGGCGATGCCGTGCCGGTTTCCGTATTCGACGCTGCCGGGCTGAAGGCCTGGCTTGCTGGCCGGGACCCGCGCATTCGCGCCTGGGTCGACTCGTCCGGCTTCGAGGCCAAGGACGGTGCCGTCTGCCCGGTCCCGGGCGAAACCGGCAAGGTGGAGCGCATCCTGTGCGGTCGCGACACGGATACGCCCGACATCTGGCGGATCGCGGCGCTGCCGGAGCGGCTGCCGCCGGGCGACTACGCGCTCGAGACCGGCGCCGACCCGGCGGAGGCCGCCCTGGGCTGGATGCTCGGCGCCTACCGGTTCGACCGCTACAAGACCGCTGAGAAGAAGGCGCGGCCGGTCCTCGGCCTGCCGGGCGGTATCGACCGCGACCGGCTGACCGCGACCGTGGAGGCGGTGTTCCTGGCCCGCGACCTGATCAACACGCCGGCCGAAGACATGAAGCCGGGCGATCTGGCCGCCGCGGCCGAAACGGTCGCCGGGCGGCACGGCGCCGATTTCCGCGTCACGGTGGGCGACGACCTGCTGGAACGGAACTATCCGGCGATCCACGCGGTCGGCCGGGCCGCCGCGGACGCGCCCCGGCTGATCGACCTGGCCTGGGGCGATCCCGACCGGCCGAAGGTCACGCTGGTCGGCAAGGGCGTGTGTTTCGACAGCGGCGGCCTGGGCATCAAGCCGGCGTCCGGCATGAAGCTGATGAAAAAGGACATGGGCGGCGCGGCCACGGTTCTGGGCCTCGCCGGCATGATCATGGCGCTCGATCTGCCGGTGCGCCTGCGCCTGTTGATCCCGGCGGTCGAAAACGCGATTGCCGGCAACGCCTACCGGCCGATGGACGTGATCCGCACGCGCAGCGGCACGACCGTCGAGATCGGCCACACCGATGCGGAAGGCCGGGTCATCCTGTGCGATGCGCTGGCCGAAGCGGCGGGCGAGGAACCGGACCTGCTGCTCGACGTTGCCACGCTGACCGGCGCCGCGCGGGTGGCGCTGGGGACCGAACTGCCGGCGCTGTTCTGCAACGACGACGACCTGGCCGGCGATATCCTCGCGCAGGGCGAAGCGGCGGACGACCCGCTGTGGCGCCTGCCGCTGTGGCCGGGCTATCGCAAGCGGATCGAGGGCGACGCCGGCGACATCACCAACGCGCCGGAAGGCCCGTTCGGCGGCGCGATCACCGCCGCCCTGTTCCTGGAGCGGTTCGTCGGCGGCGCGGCCCGCTGGGCCCATATCGACACCATGGGCTGGAACCTGACCGCCCGGCCCGGCCGGCCGAAGGGCGGCGAAGCCCCGGCCCTGCGCGCCCTGTTCGCCGCGATAGAAGCGCGCTACGCCTGATCGGGTGCCAACTCCCTCCACCAAGCGAAAATTGCTTGAGGCAGATGATGGAGATCATCAATTTTGCGCCCTGCGGAGAATGTCGATGACGCGAACGAAAATGGATATTTTAGCTGAAGTGAAGGCGTTGGCTGTTGAATATCATGAACTGACAGGGAAGCCTTTGGGCGCAACTGGCGAGATCGGGGAATTCGAGGCGGCTGAAAAAATGGGGCTGACTCTGGAGGGAGCGCGTAGTGTTGGCTACGATGCAACCCGCCGTGAAGGTCCATATCGGAAAATCCAGATCAAGAGCCGTTGGAAACGTGGCGGCAGAAAATGGGGCCGCGTTTCAAAGATCGATATTTCTAAGGAATTTGACAGCGTAATGCTGGTACTGATGCGCGGCGATTACGAAGTCCATGAAATCTGGGAGGCGGAGCGACACGCTGTCGTCGATCGGCTAAAGGAGCCTGGTTCAAAGTCTCGCAACGAACGGGGCCAGATGGGCGTCTCACAGTTCAAATCGATAGCCCAAAAAGTATGGCCTACTAATTGAGAAAATTACGGTGATTTTGTAGTTCGCGCCAATAGATGATGAGGAGGCTAGGTTGGGAAGCGATATTTGTTGCTTGATCGCAGGTTCGCCTCTGCCGCCAGTGCTGCGGCCTCATCCGCACACGCCATGGTTCGATAGTCAATCTCGGCCAGATGTTTGAGGACATACTCTCTCTTGGCCAGATTATTCCGGGTCCCGGCTCCCAGCGGAGGAGGCAGGATAGAAGACATTCGGCGAGCTACATTCTTGCTCTTCCCGTACAGAACCAGTTCACCGGTCCCTCGGTTGCGCAACTCGTACACACCTATGCCGAACGGTGCGGACAAATAGCTGCCTGATCTAGGATCGGGGAACGGCCGCCAGTCGCTCCATTTACTCAATGATTTGCACTCTCTCTGGCCATTATCGATAGCATCGTGGGTGCCTGTCGGGCGCCCTCTCAATATCCCCGCGCCGGATCGACGATGTTGTTCGGCGGCTCGCCGCGCATCGCCCGGCGGTAGTTTTCCGCGACCTCTGCCGCCGCGGTCGTCGGATTGGTGATGCCGGCATTGTGCGGCGTGATGCGGATTTTCGGATGGCTCCAGAAGGGATGGTCCTTCGGCAGCGGCTCCTCCCGGAACACGTCCAACTTGGCGAAGCCGAGCTTGCCCGAATCGAGCGCGGCGATCAAATCGGCGTCGACGACATGGCCGCCGCGCGCCGCGTTGATTATGCCGCCGCCGAAGGGCATCAGGTCGAAGGCCCGGGCGTCGAGAATGCCCTCCGTTTCCGCGGTCAGGGGCAGCAGGCAGACGACGATCTCCGAACGCTGCAGGAAGCCGGCGAACCCGTCCGCGCCGTGGAAACCGACGACGCCCGGAAGGTCCTTGGGCGTCCGGCTCCAGCCGGCGACGTCGAAACCCAGATGTTTCAGCTTTGCGGCGGTATCGGCGCCGATCGCGCCGACGCCCATGATGCCGACCCGGCGCGTGCTCGCGGCCGGATAGGAGACCGGGTTCCAGCGCCGTGCCGCCTGGTCCCGGTCGTAGCGGTCGGCGTCGCGGTGGTAATGCAGGACGCTGTGGACGCAATATTCGCTCATCCGCGCCACGAGGTCGGGATCGACCAGGCGCGCCACCGGGACGCCCTCGGGCAGGTCGTCGTGCCGGAAGATATGGTCGACGCCCATGCCCAGGGACTGGATCAGCTTCAAGTTCGGCAGGCCGGCGAGCAGGCCCGGCGGCGGATCCCAGACCAGCGCGGCGGTGATGTCCGCAACGTCGCCCAGTTCGTCCGGATACAGCCGCACCTCGATCCCGCCCGGCTGCGCGATCAGCATTTCGCGCCATTTGCCGAAATAGGGGTCCATGTCGCCCCAGGAGGAGGCCAGGAGCAATGTCATCGTCGAGCCGTCCTTCTTCGTTGTCCGCCGCAGGCCGTCACGCCGCGACGACGCCGGTCTCGTCGGCCTTGAAATCGAAGGCCGCGTCCATCAGGGCCCTTGTATAGGCCGCCTGCGGGTTGTCGAGCACGTCGGCGGCCGGGCCCTGCTCCACCACCTTGCCGTCGCGCATGACGATGACCTGGTGGCTCATCGCCCGCACGACCTTCAGATCGTGGCTGATGAACAGATAGGCCAGATCGTGATCGCGCTGAAGCTGGTGCAGCAGGTCGATGATCTGGCTTTGCACCGACCGGTCGAGCGCGGAGGTTGGCTCGTCGAGCACCACGACTTTCGGTTTCAACACGATGGCGCGGGCGATCGAGACGCGCTGGCGCTGGCCGCCGGAGAATTCGTGCGGATAGCGGTGGCGGGTATCGGGATCGAGGCCGGTCTCCGCCAGGGCGTCGACGACCGCCTGCTCGCGCGCATCGGGATCGCCCAGACCGTGAATCTTGAGCCCTTCCTCGACGATCTCGCCGACCGAAAGCCGCGGGCTCAGGCTGCCGAACGGATCCTGGAACACGATCTGCATCTCGCGCCGCAACGGGCGCAGCGCCTTCCATCCCAGGCCCTGGATGTCCCGGCCCTGGTAGACGATGGGCCCGCGGCTCGAGATCAGCCGCAGCAGGCCCAGCCCGAGCGACGACTTGCCGGACCCGCTTTCGCCGACGATGCCGACGGTCTCGCCGGCCCGGACGCGCAGGGCAACGTCGTCGACCGCCTTGATGTGGTCGACGGTCCGGCGGAACACGCCGGCCTTGATCGGATACCAGACCCGGAACCCTTCGGTGCCGAGCATTTCGGCGGCGCTGTCCGGCACCTCCGGCGGCGTGCCCTTCGGCTCCGAGGCCAGGAGGCGTTGGGTATATTCGTGCTGCGGCCGGCCGAACACGTCGGCGACGGCCCCCTCCTCCACGATCTCGCCCAGGCGCATGACCGCGACCCGGTCGGCAAAATGTTCGACCACGCCGAGATCGTGGGTGATGAACAGGATGCCGAGGCCCATGTCTTTCTGGAGGTCCTTCAGGAGCTGGAGGATCGTCGCCTGGATCGTCACGTCCACGGCCGTCGTCGGCTCGTCGGCGATCAGCAGGTCGGGCTCGTTGGCGAGCGCCATCGCGATCATCACCCGCTGGCGCTGGCCGCCCGACAGTTCGTGCGGGAACGAGCCGAGCCGCCGCTCCGCCTCCTTGATGCCGACCTTTTCCAGCAGTTCGAGCACCCGCTTGCGCGCGGCGTCCCTGATCATGCCCTTGTGGATGCGCAGGATTTCGCCGATCTGCTTCTCGACCGTGTGCAGCGGGTTGAGGGCGGTCAGCGGCTCCTGGAAGATCATGGAAATCCGGTTGCCGCGGATGCGGCGCAGCACCTGCTTCGGCGCGCCCATCAGCTCCTCGCCCCGGAAGTCGATGCCGCCGGCGGGATAGCTGGCCTGCGGGTAGGGCAGGAGCTGGAGCACCGACAGCGCCGAGACCGACTTGCCGGAGCCGCTTTCGCCGACGATCGCCAGGGTCTCGCCCTTGTCGACATGGAAGGAGACGCCCTTGACGGCGTGGACCGTGCCGTCCGGCACCCGGAAATCGACCTTGAGATTGTCGACGGTGAGCAGGCGTTCGGCGCTCATGGCGTCCGCCCCGCTGCGGCGAGGCCGGCGCCGGCCGCTGCACGATGGTCCTCGGAGCGGAACGTCGCCGAATCCGGATCCTGCTCCGGCGGCGGCGCGGCCGCGGCGACGCCCTTGCGCGGATCGAAGGCGTCGCGCACCGCCTCGCCGATGAACACCAGCAGGCTCAGCAGGGCGGCGAGGACGAAAAACGCCGTGACGCCGAGCCAGGGCGATTCGAGGTTCGACCGGCCCTGCTTCAACAGTTCGCCCAGCGACGGCGAGCCGGGCGGCAGGCCGTAGCCCAGGAAATCGAGCGAGGTCAGCGCGACGATCGAGCCGGACAGGATGAACGGCATGAAGGTAAGCGTCGCGACCATCGCGTTGGGCAGGACATGCTTGAACATGATGGTGACGTTGCTCGCGCCGAGGGCTCGGGCCGCCCGTACATAATCGAAATTGCGCGCGCGCAGGAACTCCGCGCGCACGACGCCGACCAGCGCCATCCAGCTGAACAGCAGCAGGATGATGAGCAGCCACCAGAAATTCGGCTCGACGATGGCCGAAAGGATGATGAGCAGGTAGAGGATCGGGACGGATTCCCAGATTTCGATAAAGCGCTGCAGGGACAGGTCGGTCCAGCCGCCGAAATAGCCCTGGATCGCGCCCATCGCCACGCCGATGACGCTGCTGAGCAGGGTCAGGACCAGGCCGAACAGGACGGACAGGCGGAAGCCGTAGATCACCCTGGCCAGCACGTCCCGCGCCTGGTCGTCGGTTCCGAGCGGGTTGGCGGCCGACGGCGGCGTCGGCGACGGTTCGGGCAGGCCGATGACCTGGGAATCGTAGCGATAGGGGATCAGCGGCCAGACCATCCAGCCCTTCTCGCCGATCTTCCGCTGCACGAAGCGGTCGGTGTAGTCGGCCTCGGTTTCGAACTCGCCGCCGAACGTCGTCTCGGCATAGCGGCTGACCGAGGGCAGGTAGAGGCCGCCGTCGTACCAGACGACGATCGGCCGGTCGTTGGCGATCAGTTCGGCAAACAGGCTGAGGACGAAGAGGGCAGCGAAGATCCAGAGCGACCAGTAGCCCCGCCGGTTGGCCCGGAAATTGGCCAGCCGCCGCGCCGTCACCGGCGTGATCCGCCACCACAGGAAGCTGTCCTGCCGGGCCGGCGCGACGCTCATGCCTGGATTCTCATGCCTGCCGGGCCTCGAAATCGATCCGCGGATCGACCCAGATGTAGGTGAGGTCGGTGATGAGCTTCACCAGCAGGCCGATCAGAGAGAAGAAGAACAGGGTCGCGAAGACCACCGGGTAATCGCGGTTGACGATCGCCTCGAAGCCGAGCAGGCCGAGCCCGTCGAGATTGAAGATGATCTCGATCAGCAGCGAGCCGGTGAACAGGATGCCGATGAAGGCGCCGGGAAACCCGGCGATCACGATCAGCATCGCGTTGCGGAAGACATGGCCGTAGAGCACCCGCCGCTCGCCCATGCCCTTGGCCCGCGCGGTCACGACATACTGCTTGTTGATCTCTTCGAGGAAGCTGTTCTTGGTCAGCAGCGTCAGCGCCGCAAAGCCACCGATCACCAGCGCCAGCACCGGCAGCGCGATGTGCCACAGATAGTCGAGCACCTGTCCGACCGTGGAAAGCTCGCTGAAATTCTCCGACACCAGCCCCTTGAGCGGGAACCACTGGAACACCGCGCCGGTCGCGAACAGGATCACCAGCAGGATGGCGAACAGGAATCCGGGGATCGCATTGGCGACGATCACGACGCCGCTGGTCCAGATATCGAAGGCCGAGCCGTCGCGCACCGCCTTGCGGATGCCGAGCGGGATGCAGACCAGATAGACGATCAGGGTCGTCCACAGGCCGAGCGATATGGAGACCGGCATCTTCTCCAGCACCAGATCGACCACCGGACGGTTCTTGAAGAAGCTGTGGCCGAAATCGAAGGTCGCATAATTCGCGATCATGAGGGCGAAGCGCTCGTGCGGCGGCTTGTCGAGATTGAGTTGCTTGCGCAGCTTCTCCAGCAGTTCGGGATCGAGGCCGCGCCCGGCGCGGGATTGTTCGCCCGGCTGCCGCTCCTGCCGGCCGACGCCGGTTTCCTGCCCGCGAGAGGAGCCGGTGCGCTCCGCGACCTGGTCGCCGCCCTGGCGCAGGTTCGCGATCAACTGTTCGATCGGCCCGCCCGGCGCCATGTTGATGATGACGAAATTGATCACCATGATCCCGAGCAGGGTCGGGACGATCAGCAGCAGGCGGCGGACGATATAGGCCAGCATCGTGCGTTTCCCGCGGCCGTTATTTCAGGCTCGCGATCCGGCCGCGCAGCCGGGCCGCTTTCGCCGGATCGAACCACCAGGTCATGATATCCGCGCCGCTGATCGTCGGTTTGTCCGGATAGCCGAACTTGTTCCAGAACACGATACGGTTGTAGGGGATGTGCCAGTTCGGGATGACGAAATGCTGGCTGAGCAGCAGCCGGTCGAGCGCCCGGGTCCGCAGCACCAGGCTCTTGCGGTCCGGGGCGGCGATCAGCTGTTCCACCAGATCGTCGATCGCGCGGTTTTCCAAGCCGCTCCAGTTGTTGCTGCCTCGCCGTTTGGCGGCGGCCGTCGTCCAGTAGCCGCGCTGCTCGTTGCCCGGCGAGAGCGACTGGCCCCAGCCGAGCACGACGACGTCGAAATCGAACCCGCGTACCCGGTTGACATACTGGGAGAAATCGACCAGCCGGATGCGCATGTCGATGCCGAGCCGTTTCAGGTTGCGCCGTACCGGCAATACGATGCGCTCGAAGGCCGGGGAGCGCAGCAGGATGGTGAACCGGAACGGCAACCCCGTCTTCGCGTTGACCAGGCGGAAATCCCGGACGACCCAGCCGGCTTCCTTCAGCAGCCTGAAGGCCTCGCGCAGACCGGGGCGGATGTTGCTGTCCCTGTAGACGGGCAGCGTGTAGGGCGTCGTGAACACCCGGTCCGGCACCGCGCCGGGATAGCGCCGCTTGAGCCCCTGCAACAGCGCCAGCACCGCCCCGCGCGGCTTGCCGGGACGCGACGCCAGCTCGGAATTGTCGAAGAAGCTCCGCGTCCGCCGGTACTGCCCGAAGAACAGGTTGCGGTTGGTCCATTCGAAGTCGAAGGCGTAGGCCAGCGCCCGCCGCACCCGCCAGTCCCGGAACAGCGGATTGCGCAGATTGTAGACGAACGCCTGCATGCCGCTGGGCTGGCCGGTCGGGAACGTCTTCTGGATCAGCAGCCCCTCGCGCTTCGCGGCGATGTCGTAGGCCCGCGCCCAGGCGGAGGCCGTGTTCTCGGCCCGATAGTCGAACTGGCCGGCCTTCAGCGCCTCGCGCATCACCGAGGCGTCGAAGAAATACTCGTAACGGATCAGGTCGAAATTGTAATGGCCGAGATTGGCCGGCAGATTCCGGCCCCAATAGTCCTTGACCCGGACGAATTCGATCCGCCGGCCGGGCGAGACCTTGCCGATCCGGTAGGGGCCGCTGCCGAGCGGCGGATCGAGGGAAAATTTCGAGAAGTCCCGGTCTTTCCAATAGTGTTTCGGCAGGATGTTCAGGTCGCCGGCGACGATCAGCGGCAGCTCCCGGTTGGTGCCGCCGCGGAAGATGAACTTCACGGACCGCGGCCCGGTTTTCTCCATCCGGGCGATGTCGCGGAAATAGTAGCGGTAGAACGGCCGGCCCTGCTTGCGCAGGATGTTCATGGAAAAAATCACGTCCTCGACGGTCACCGGCCTGCCGTCGTGCCAGCGCGCCGCCGGATTGAGCGTGAACTCGACCCAGGACCGGTCTTTCGGATAGCGGATCGATTCGGCGAGCAGCGGATAGAGGGTGAACGGTTCGTCGTCCGCCCGGCGCATCAGCGTGTCGTAGATCAGCCCGGCGCCGCTCGCCGCCGTGCCCTTGACGATGTAGGGATTCAGGCTGTCGAAGGTGCCCTGGGCCGCCAGCCACAGGCTGCCGCCTTTCGGCGCCTTCGGGTTGACATAGTCGAAATGCGGGAAGCCGGCCCGGTATTTCGGCGTCCCGTGCATGGCGATGGCGTGGCCCGAGACGATGCCGGTGACGATGCCGGGCGCCGCCGCGGCCTGGTCGGCGCGCGCCGGCGGCGAAACGGCACTCAGCAGGACCGGGACGGCCACAATCGCAACGATCCGACGCATGGGGCTATACGCATTCAAGCGGCGAAAAAGTAAAGGGACAGGATGCGGCGCGCCGGCTGCGGGGAGACGGCCGGCCCTTCTACCACGGCTCCCGGTAGGGCCGGAGTTCGACGTTGAAGCTCCAGGTGCTGCGGGGCTGGTGGGCGATGCGGAAAAACTCGCCGGCGATGTCGGCCGGCTTGGCGTAGGAGTCGTCGGGCCGGTCGCCGCCCATCCGTTCGCGCACCCACGGGATATCGATCATCGCGTCGACGGTGATGTGGGCGACGTGGAGCCCTTTCGGCCCGAGTTCGCGCGCCAGCGCTTCGGCGAGGATGCGCTGGCCCGCCTTGGTCGGGGCGAAGCCGGTGAAATGCGGCTTGCCGCGCCAGGCGCCGGTGTTGCCGGTCACCAGCAGCGCTGCATCGCCGCGCTCGACCATCGCCGGCGCCAGTTCCTGCGCCGCGACCAGCAGGGAGGACACGTTCACCCGGAAGGTGCGCTCGAAATCGCCGATGTCGATGTCCCGGTAGGGCGCGAAGACCGCGTAGGCGCCGTTGTAGATCGCCACTTTCGGCACGCCGAGATCGGCGACGATCCGCGCGAGCGTCGCCCGCAGCGCCTCGTGATCGGTCACGTCGCAGGGGTAGGCGCGGCTGTCCGCAACGTCGCCGGCGATCCGCTCCAGCCGCCCGGCCTTGCGCGCGATCATGGCGACGGCGTAGCCGCCTTCGGCAAAGCGCCGGACCAGCGCCTCGCCCGTGCCGGGGCCGACGCCGATGACGAGGCAGGCGGGCTTCGGTTCGGTCATGCCGCTTCCAGGGGAATTATGTCAGACAGATCGAGAGTCCTGCGAGCCTGGGCGAGATCGTAAGCGCGTTGCATGTTCATCCAGAATTCGGCTGAATTGCCGAAGAATTTTGCCAGCCGCATGGCGGTATCGACCGTCAGCGACGTCTCGCCCCTGACCAGCCGCTCGATCCGCGTCCGGGGCACGTTCAGCCGTTTCGCAAGCGCGATCGAGCTCATGCCCAGCGGTTCGAGATACAGTTGGACGAGCACCTCGCCCGGGTGGGAGGGATTTTCCATCGGGTCCGTCTTCCGCTTCATTCAGTGATAGTCGACGATTTCGACACGCGCCGGTCCCTGTTCGGTCCAGACGAAGCAGATGCGCCACTGGTCGTTGATGCGAATCGAGTGCTGACCGGCTCTGTCACCCTTCAATTCCTCAAGGCGGTTTCCCGGCGGAAACCTGAGATCGTCGAGGACCGTGGCAGCGTTCATTGCCGAAAGCATGGCGCGTGTCCGCTTGATCAAATCGGTAGGGAAGCCCTTGCCGTAACGATCCCGGATCGCATCCGCTGCGAGCTTTCCCCTCGTACTTACGATCATGCCCAGAAACGTATCATACCATGATACATTGTTGCCGGCCAAGCGCCCGGCACTCACCGGCGCGGCGGGTATACAACTTTACCCCTGCCCCCGGGAATCCAGCCACATGTCGAGATAGCGGATGCGGTCGTGGCCCCAGAAGGGTTCGCCGTCGGCGACCATGTGGGGCGTGCCGAAAATCCCGGCTGCGGCGGCCTCCCGGCTGGCGTCGGCGCAGGCTTCGGCCGCTGCCGCGTCGTCCGCCGCGGCGTCGACATCGGCCGCGGAGACCCCGGCCGAGGATGCGGCCTTCTTCAGTGTGCGCAGTTCCGTCAGATCCGCCCCTTCGGCCCAGTAACCCTGCATCAGCGCCGCGGACAGGCGGTTGGCAAGCTCCGGGTCCTGCAACCGGATGCGCCAGATCAGGTGGCGCGCCTGGCTGAGATCGCCGCGCGGGAAGGACTTGGGAATGTTGAGCGGCAGGCCGAGCAGGCCGGCGGTGCGGGTGAAATCCTTCTTGATGTAGCGGCCCTTGGCGATCGGGTTGCCGATCGGCATGTAGTCGTGGATTTTCCAGACCGCCATCAGCGAGATCGGCACCCAGTCGATGCCGCGGCCGTGTTTCGCCGCCACCCGCTGCAATTCCGCGATGCCCAGATAGGTGTGGGCGGAGGGGAGGTCGAAGTAGAGGGTGATCGGGTCGGCCATGATGCGGTCCTTCCGGGTTTGCGGTCACGCGTCAGGCAATCAGGCCGGCAGCGATCGCGCAACCCCTGCAATCGTGTCGAACGCGCCCGCGACATCCTCTTCCGCGGCGTCGAACTGGCCGGCGACGAACCGGATCGCGACCCGGCCGTTGTGAACGGTCTGGGTCAGGTAGATCGTGCCGTCGTCGTTGATCGCGTCGACCAGCCGCAGGTTGAGGTCGTCCAGGTCGTCTTCCGGAACGCCGTCCGGCGCGTAGCGGAAGGAAAACAGCGAAAGGACCGGCGCGGTGACGATCTCGAAGCCGGGCTCGGCGGCCAGCCGCGCGGCGAGGGCTTCGGTCCAGCGAACATGGTTGCGGATGCGCTGCCGCAGCCCGTCCAGACCGTAGGCGCGCAGCAGGAACCAGACCTTGAGCGCCCGGAACCGGCGGCCGAGCGTGACCGACCATTCGCTGAAATTGACGATGCCGTCCTTGCCGTGGGTCCTGAGATATTCCGGCTGGATCGCCAGCGTGCGCACCAGCGTCTCCGGCGACCGGACGAAATGCGCCGAACATTCGACCGGCGCGCCGAGCCATTTGTGCGGATTGAGCACGATGCTGTCCGCCAGCTCCACGCCGTCCCAGAAATGCCGGTACTCCGGGCAGATCATGGCGGAGCCGGCCCAGGCGGCGTCGACATGGCTGTAGAGGCCCTCTTCCGCCGCGACGGTGCAGACGGCGCGCGCATCGTCCATCGCGCCGACCGAGGTGCCGCCGACGCAGACGACGGCCCCGGCCGGCGTCATCCCCGCTGCCCGGTCGTCGCGGATCGCCCGTTTCAGCGCGTCGACATCCATCGCCAGTGCCGCATCGGTCGGCAGCTTGACCAGGTTGTCCTGCCCGAGTCCGGCGACCCAGAGGGCCTTGTCGATCGAACTGTGGGTCTGGGCCGAGGCGTAGATCCTGAGCGGCGGCCGGCCGAACAGCCCTTCCCGGTTGCCCTGCCAGTCGAGGGCGCGCTCGCGCATGGTCAGCACGGCGCACAGGGTGGCGGTCGAGGCGGTATCCTGGAACACGCCCTTGAAATCGTCGGGCAGGCCGACCGCCTGGCGCAGCCAGTCGACCATCCTGATTTCAAGCTCGGTCGCCGCCGGCGAGGTCTGCCAGAGCATGCATTGCGCCGCCATGGCGCCGGCGAGCTGCTCGGCGACCGCCGCGGCGGGCGCGGCGTTGGACGGGAAATAGGCGAAGAAGCGCGGATGCTGCCAATGGGTCATGCCGCCGGGGATCAGCCGCTCGAAATCGGCGAAGATATCCGCCATGTCGTGGGCGGCCTCCGGCGGCGCATCCGCAATCGCGGCGCCGATCGCGCCGGGCGCGGTCTGCGCCCGCACCGGCCGGTCGCGCAACGTCTCGCGATAGTCGGCGCTCCAGTCCGCCGCCTTGTGCGACCAGTGGCGGAAGTCGAAGTCTTCCATGTCTGTATCCCGTTGTTTTCCCGCCGGTTCGGGGCAGGTCCGGTAGTGGATTGAGGCGGTACAGGTTACGCCCTGCGCCGGACGGCGGCCGCGTTCAGATCAGCACGCAGGTCGCGACCAGCCCGAGCACGCAGAACAGCAGGAACATGAACATCCAGGGCATCGGCCGGCTACTTCACGACTGCTATTTCACGACCAGGTCGAGCGGCGCCCGGGTCAGGGCCTCGCACCCCGTTCCGGTGACCGCCACGGTCTGGCCGGTCGTCATGGCGAGGCCGGCATCAGAATCGAAGATGATGATGTGGATGAAGAAGACCATGCCGGGCGCGGCCTCCACGGCATTGCCGCGGAAGAACATCGGCCAGTCCATCCAGTTCGGCGCATAGGTCGCGCCGAGTGAATAGCCGCAGGCGTTGAGCCGGTGCGCCTGCATGCCGGCCGCGTCGATCACCCGTGCATGGGCGTCGAACACGTCGCCGACCGGACGGCCGGGGCGGAGCGCGTCCCTTGCGGCGTCGAGCGCCTCGACGGCGACCTTGTGCATCCCGACCTGCCGGGCCGGCGGCGTGCCGACGCACAGGGTGCGCATGAGGCAGGCGTGATAGCGCCGGTAGACGCCGGCGAATTCCAGGGTGAGCTGGTCCTGCGCATCCAGATGCCGCCGGCCGGTGAAATACCGGCACAGCAGCGCCTGCGGTCCCGAGCCGACGATGAATTCGTTGCCCGGATAGTCGCCGCCGCCGCGGAAGACAGCGCCCTGCATGGCGGCGAGAATGTCGCCCTCGAAGGCGCCGGGCCCGGCATGGGCGACCGCTTCGTCCCAGGCCGCATCGGCCAGTTCGGCGGCGCGGCGCACATAGGCCATCTCCGCCGGGCTCTTGACCAGCCGCAGCCGGGTCACCAGCCGGGAAGCGTCCTCGAGCCGGCAGAAACCGTCCAGCGCGGCTTCGACGGCGCGCCCGTTGTTGGCGGTCAGGCCGTAGGCCTCCCACTCCACGCCCAGCCGTTTGCCGCGACAGCCATGCCCGTCCAGAATGTCGCGCAGTTGCGCCGCCGGGCCGGCGTCCGGCCGGTCGACCCAGATGCGGATGTCTTCGATCACGGAGGTCTGCTGCGCCTGCCGCAGGTCCGGGGCGCGGGTGAGCAGCGTCATCGTGCCGTCCGCGCCGAGATAGAGGCACTGGAAATAGACGTAGCCGAAGGTGTCGTAGCCGGTCAGCCAGAACATCGATTCCTGACGGAAGCACAGCAGGCCGTCCAGCCCGGCCTCGGCCATCGCGGCGCAGGTCCGCGCCTGCCGCTCCGCCAGTTCCGCCTCGGCAAAATGCAGCGGCACTATCCGGCCTCTCCGGTCAGGCAGATCGCCGAGACGTTGCGGCCGTAATCCCGATGGCCGCGATGGGTGTTGCGCCGGTAGCTGAACAGCCTGTCCGGGTTCGCATAGGTATCGAGCCCGGTGTCGCAGACGGCGGCAAGGCCGGCGGCTTCCAGTTGCGCGACGATGTAGCCGCCCAGGTCGAATTGAAAATGTCCCGCCCGCGCGCCGGCACGGAAATACCGGGCGTTGTCCTTGTGCTGCTCAAGAAAGGGCGCGGGGAACTCCGGGCCGACTTCGTAGGAAGCCTGCCGGATGCACGGGCCGAGCGCGGCGACAATTCGCGAGCGGTCCGCGCCGAGCCTTTCCATCGCCGCGACCGCGTTCGGCAGCACGCCGGCCAGCGCGCCTTTCCATCCGGCATGGGCGGCGCCGACCACCCGCGCTTCCGCATCCGCCAGCAGGACCGGTCCGCAATCGGCCGCCAGCACGCCGAGCCCGAGGCCCGGCCGGTCCGTCACCATGGCGTCGCAGCGCGGCCGGGTTTCGCGGGTCCAGGGTTCCGTGACGGCGACCGCCCGGTCGCTGTGGCACTGGTATGCGGAGACGAGAGCGGTCTCCGCGACCCCGAGTTCCCCGGCCACACGCCGCCGGTTCTCCCTGACCGCGCCGGGGTCGTCGCCGGACCCCTGCCCGCCGTTCAGTGAGGCGTAGAGGCCCGTGCTGACGCCGCCCCGGCTGCCGAAAAAGCCGTGGCGGATGCCGGGCAACCCGTCCAGCGGCGGCGCCGAAGCGACCGCAAGCGCCCGGCGCACGGCGGATATTCCTGCCCCGGTAAGCTCCACGACCGTCACCCCCGCATCCTCCTGCCGCGCCGGTCTGCCGGCTCCGTCGCCGGCGGGCCCCGCCGCTGCACGGCGAATGGTGCCGGATACCGCCGGCCCGTGCAAACCGGCGGGCGGCCGCGGGCCATACGCCCGTCGGCGTCGGTCACGGCGAAAATCCGGGCAGGGGGCCGCAGGACGGCGCGGCGACCGCCATCGCCTTGAAAGCCGTTCCCATCCCCGCCGGATCGAGCAGCCTGTCGATAGCGGCGTCGACCGCCGTTGCGTCTTCCGGCGCCGCCGACGGCTTGAGCGCCGCCCGGCGCGCTTCGACCCCCAGCGATCGCAGAAAGCCGGCCTGTTCGACCGGCCCGAGCACCGTGGCGCCCGCCTGCTCGGCCGTCATGCGAAGCCGGCCGAAATCGACGTCCACGCTCAGGTCGGTCGCCCCGATGCCGTCCAGCGGATCGACGAGCCTGTGGCCCCTGATTCCGCGCAGCGTCGACCGGCCGGCGGGAAGGTTGCCGCCGTAATCGACCAGCAGAGCGGCGCCGCCGCGGCCGACGATCCGGCGCGCCGCCTCGCGGACGAAGGCAAGGGCGTCGGGCTGAACTTCACCGATCCCGCCCGTTTCGGCCGTCTCGGGCAGCGACAGGCCGGACGCCGCGACGGCAGCGGCCGGATCGCCCATCGAATCGGCCGCGGCGGCGAAGACCAGCCGGTCGTCCTCTCCGAGCGCAACCGTCCGTTCGCGCCAGCCGTCCGGCGTCATCGCGAACTGCCGGACCGGCAGGGCATCGAGAAATTCGTTGGCGACCAGGAACAGCGGGCCGTCCGGCAGCCCGTCCAGGCCCTCGATCCAGACCGGCGCCGCCTCGGCCAGGATCTCCGCCTGAGCGGCGCGCAAGGTTTCGTTGCTCTCGATCAGGTGAAGGCGTGCGGCGGCGGCGAAATCGGGAACGACGCGCCGGACCGCCCGCAGGGCGTCGGCCATCAGCACGCCGCGGCCGGGGCCGGCCTCGCACAGGATGCAGGGATCGGGCCGTCCGGCCCGGTCCCACGCTTCGGCCAGCCACAGGCCGACCAGTTCCCCGAAAACCTGGCTGATTTCCGGCGCGGTAATGAAATCGCCGCTGCGCCCGATCGCCGCCGCGCTCCGGTAGTAGCCGTGCTCGGGATGCTGCAGGGCGAGCGCCATGAACCGGGAGACCGGCATGGGCCCGGTCTGCGCGATCATGCGCCGGACCGTCCGGTCGAGCGGCGTCACCCGTCGTCCGCCGCCGGGTTGACGGCGGCTGCCGCTCTGTTCCGTGCGCGCAGGATCAGCCAGATGCCGAGGGCGACCAGCGGCAGGGAGAGCAACTGCCCCATGGTGACGAAGCCGAACAGGAAGCCGCTGTCGGGCAGGAAGGCATCGGGCTGGCGGAAGAATTCCACGACGAAGCGCGCAAGCCCGTAGCCGGCGCAGAACAGGCCGGCCAGTTCGCCGGGCCGGTCGAGGGCGCCCGCCCGCCGGCGCCACAGGTTGATGACGACGAGCAGCAGCAGCCCTTCGAGAAAGGCTTCGTAGAGCTGCGACGGGTGGCGCGGCAGCGGCCCGCCGCCCGGGAAAACCATCGCCCACGGCACGTCGCTGACGCGGCCCCAGAGCTCGCCGTTGACGAAGTTGGCCAGCCGCCCGAGCAGCAGCCCCAGCGGCGCGGCGCAGGCCGCCAGATCGCCGGCGGAGAACATGTCGATGCGCCGCTTGCGGCAGAACAGGACGATGGCGAGCGCCACGCCGATCAGCCCGCCGTGAAACGCCATGCCGCCCTGCCACAGGGCGAAAATCCGCTCCGGGTTCGCCAGGTAGAAACCCGGCTTGTAGAACAGCACATAGCCGAGCCGGCCGCCGACGATCACGCCCAGCGCCGCCCAGAACATCAGGTCGTCGACCGCCCGGTCGTCCAGGGTCCGCGATCCGGCCCGCGATCCGGCCCGCGATCCGGCCCGCTGGGTGCCGGCCAGGCGGCGCATGAACCACCAGGCGAAGGCCAGCCCGCCGACATAGGCCAGCGCATACCACCGGATTTCGACCGGCCCGAGCCGGACCAGCACCGGATCGATCGACGGATAGGGAAGCGCGAGGAGGATCGGATCCATCGGCGGTCAGCTACAGGGCAGCAACAGGAATCGCCGGCCGGCGCCTTGCGCGATGCATCGGCCCGCACACCGCCGTCGGGACGTTGGCCGGACAACCGGACCCGGCGGCCGGAACTACGGACGCCTTATACGTTTGAGGCCGAACGGCGGCAATGTCCGGCAGTGTCCCGGTCCGGCTTGCAGCGCCGGCGGGAAGGGGCCCGGGCGGATTCAAGAAATTTCACCTATTTTTTGCTTTTTTCCTTGACATTCCGACATCTGTCTCCTATATCGGTTCCTGCCAACGCCCGAACTGCGCCCGAAGCCCCCCGCGGGCGTCTTTCCCGTCCGTTCCGCCCGGCAAAGCAAGGCATCCCCTTTGGGTCGGAGGATGCGGCATGACATTTCATGACACATCCCGGGACCGTCATCCCGACTGGCCGTCCCCCTCATCGCCCTCCCGACCGACCATCCCCTCATCGTCATCCCGACCGACCGTCCCCCTCTTCGTCATCCCGACCGAAGCGAAGCGAGCGGAGGGATCTCGGCTCGATCGCGGCAATGCAACACCCCGAGTCCAGCGACGAGATTCCTCCACTTCGCGGACTGGCGTCCGCTCCGGTCGGAATGACGGGGAGAGCACGCGGAAGAATGACGGGGAGAGAGAGCGGGGCCCGGCCCGACGTGCCGCAGCCGGGCGTTGCGGGGAGAGCGGTGCCGGGTGGTTCCGGGGAATTTTCTGCACAACGGCGCGCGCGCCGTCCGGGGCCGATTCGGAGCAGGAAAGCCGGCCAACCCTTTGTTTTCCCGGCCTGTTCGCCGAAACGGATGACGGGCGGCCGCGCAGGAGTGATGAGGACTATTATCCTTCCATGCCGTCTTTTGTGCAACACCGGATGGCATTTTTCAGCGATTACAAGGGGTTGGAGCCGAGCGGCGCAAAAAAAGGCATAAGAAAGACCGGTCTGTCCAGGTCAGGAAAACGGGTCAACCTGCTGTTTTTCCAGCCCAATCTCCGGAATCTAATATTGAACAATCGCTCAAATATAAAGGGAAATAGTCCTGTTTTCCGGTTTGACGCGCGGTGCCGAACCGAACCCGCTCCTTCCCCGTCATTTCGACTGGAGCGCCGTCAGGCGCGTAGCAGCCTGCCCCGGACGGGTCCGGGCCTCCGGTCGAAATGACGGGGTTGGAATGACGGATAAGGGATCGGCTTTGGCCGGCGCGAAAGGCCGAACCGGGACGCTGTTCCATGTTCGGACCAATGTGCGAACCCATGTTCGGGTTTGGGCGTTTCGGCATTCCTGCGTATAGAAAGCGGCATGAGACTCGCGACCGCCCTTGTTGCTGCCCTTCTTCTCCTTGCAACGCCGGCGCAGGCGAAGATCGGCGATAACGGCGTCATCTTCGCCGCCGCCAGTCTGAAGGCGCCGCTGGATCGCGCGGTCGCCCTGCTGGTGGCGCAGCGGCGCTGCATCGCGCCGGGCGGCACGATCCGCGTCTCCTACGCGTCGAGCGGCATCCTCGCCCGCCAGATCCGGTTCGGGGCGCCGGCCGACCTGTTCATCAGCGCCGATCCGCGCTGGCTCGACTATCTCGAACGCAGCGGCCGGATCGATCCGGCGGCGCGGCGCACGCTGTTCGGCAACCGGCTGGTCGCCATCGCCCACGGCGCAAAAGGACCTGCCGGGCGGCTCGAGCGCGGTTCGGCGACGGCGCGCCGCCTGGGGCGGGAGCGGCTGGCCATCGGCGATCCGGGCCATGTTCCGGCCGGGCGCTATGCCAGGGCGGCGCTTCGATCCCTCGGCCTGTGGCAGCGGGCGCGGCGCAATATCGTGCTGGCGGCGAACGTCCGCATCGTGTCGGCCTATGTCTCCCGCCGGGAAGCGGCGTTGGGCATCGTCTACGAGACCGACGCGATCGCCGAACCGCGCGTCCACATCGCCGCCCGCATCCCGGCAAGCGCCCATCCGCCGATCCGTTACGAAGCGGCGATCGTCGAAGGCGGCGACGCGGACTGCGCCCGGAACTGGCTCGAGGCGCTGCACAGCCCGGCCTACCGCAGGATTTTCGCCGATGCCGGCTACGGCATGCCGAAGAACCGCTAGGGCGGCGCGCCGATGTTGAGCGAAGCGGAAACCGACGCGCTGCTGCTCAGCCTGAAGGTCTCCTTCTGGAGCCTGCTGATCGCGCTGCCGGTCGCCGTCGCGCTCGGCTGGGTGCTGGCGCGCAAGGACTTCCGCGGCAAGCTGCTCGTCAACGCCTTCCTGACCCTGCCGCTGGTCTTGCCGCCGGTCGTGACCGGTTTCGTGCTGCTGATCCTGTTCGGCAGCCAGGGCTGGATCGGCGGCTGGCTCAAGGCATGGTTCGGCATCGAGATCGCCTTTCGCTGGACCGGGGCGGCGGTTGCGGCCGGCGTCATGGCCTTTCCGCTGATCGTACGGCCGATCCGCCTCTCGTTCGAAGCCGTCGACCCGCGGCTGGAGCAGGCCGCCGCGACGCTGGGCGCCGGGCGCTGGCGGCGCTTCGCCACGATCGCCCTGCCGCTCGCGATGCCGGGCGTGCTGGCCGGCGCCGTGCTCGGCTTCGCCAAGGCGCTGGGCGAGTTCGGCGCCACGATCACCCTGGTCTCCAATATACCCGGCGAGACCCAGACCCTTGCCCTGGCGGTCTACGCGCTGCTCCAGGTGCCGGGCGAGGAGAGCGCCGTATTCCGCCTGACCCTGATCGCCATCGCGATCTCGGTCCTCGCCGTCGTGGCGTCGGAAATCCTGGCCCGGCGGGCGCGCCGCGGGCTGTCTGCCACGGAGCGGGCCGGCGATGCTTGACGTCGACGTCAGGAAGCGGCTCGGCCGGACGGCGCTGGATATCCGTTTCGAAAGCGCCGGCGGGGTCACGGCCCTGTTCGGCCGGTCGGGCGCCGGCAAGACCAGCACCGTCCAGATGATCGCCGGGCTTCTGAGCCCGGATGCCGGGCGGATCGCGGTCGGCGGGCGCGTCCTGTTCGACAGCGATACGGGTATCGACATTGCCGCGCCGCAGCGCCGCGTCGGCGTCGTGTTCCAGGAAGGCCGCCTGTTCCCGCATCTGACGGTGCGCCGCAACCTGCTCTACGCCAAGGCCGCCGGAAGCAACGGCCGCTATGGCGGGGTGGTCGGCATGCTGGGCCTCGAAGCGCTTCTGGAACGGAAGCCGGCAAGCCTTTCGGGCGGCGAGCAGCAGCGCGTGGCGATCGGCCGGGCCCTGTTGTCCGAGCCCGACATCCTGCTGATGGACGAGCCGCTGGCGTCCCTCGATGCCGCCCGGAAGGCGGAAATCCTGCCCTATATCGAGCGGCTGCGCGACGAGGCCGGCCTGCCGGTCGTCTACGTCAGCCACCAGATCGACGAAGTGGCGCGCCTTGCCGACCGGGTCGTGCTGCTGTCGGATGGAACGGTCGCGGCCACGGGCTCAGTCGACGAGGTCTTCACCCGCCCGGACCTGATGCCCCTGACCGGCCGGTTCCAGGCCGGCGCCGTGCTGGGCGCCCGCGTCGCCGAACAGGACGCGGCCGGCGCCATGAGCCGGCTCGCCATTCCGGGCGGCAGCCTGTGGGTGCCCTCCGTGCCCCTGCCGGTGGGCAGTACGATCCGGGTGCGGATCCGCGCGCGCGACGTCTCCGTCGCCCTCGAGAAACCGGAGCGCGTCAGCATCCGCAATATTCTGCCGGGCGCGGTCCGCTCGGTAACCGAATCCGACGGGCCGTTCCGGACCGTCGCAATTGCCGTTGCCGACGAGACCGGGGAAAGCCTTGTCGCCGCCACCGTCACGGCCAACGCGGTACGGGACCTGGCCCTGGAACCGGGCGTCGCGGTGTTCGCCCTGATCAAGTCCGTGGCGATGGACCGGCGCAGCATGGCGCTGCCGCCGCGCGACGAGATCGTGACCTGACCCGGACCGCGCCCGGCGCGACGACCCGGCATTTGCCGCAGGGCGGCGGCATGCCCACATGAGAGTCCGTCCGGCAGGAGGCATCGCCATGCAGTCCGACAGCAAACCGATCGACGATTTCGCCCGGGTCACGACGGGCCTGCTGGGAGTCGCCGCCGGCGTCCGGGCGGAAGCGGAGGCGATGGTCAAGGCCAGGCTGCAGGCGCTGCTGGCCGACATGGACCTGGTGACCCGCGAGGAGTTCGACGTCGCCCGCGACATGGCGGCGAAGGCACGCGACGAGCAGGAGGCCCTCGAAGCCCGGTTGGCCGAACTGCAGCAGCGCCTGGAAAAGCTCGAAAAACCGGCGCGAGGCCGCCGCAAGGGCACCTGAGCGGCCGCACATTCCGGTGCGCCGGACGGGCGGTCTTTCCCGGTACTCTACCGCGTGCAGAGACGATAAGGCGGTGCGGCAGCAGACGGCGAACCGCGAATCAATATCTTGTGTAAAACCTGATTTGCACAAATAAATATTGTTGCGAGAAATTTCATACGGTGGCAGGCTCCACATCTGGTGGTATGCGGCCGTTCCAATACCACAAAATAAGGGTCAAGGATCGGCCGCGTGCGTTATCGCCGGCCGCGGCGGGCAGCGCCCGCATTCACGCTCCGGCTCTCTCGCTTCCGGGAGCCGCTACAGGAGAGCGACTCATGTCTGGCATCGCACTCGATACCTGGACAACGCCCAACCCCCTGGACACGCTGGAAGAAATCGTCGCTGCGAACGAATGGTCGTTCGAACGCAGCGGCGACGATGAAATGGCCGTCGAGTATCCGGGCCATTGGTGCGGCTACCACATGCATTTCGTGTGGAGCGAAGATCTGAACGCCATTCATCTTTCCTGTTTCATGGACATGCGCATTCCAAAGAAGAAACTGATCGATATTTCGCAGTTGTTGTTGAAGATAAACAACAAGCTCTGGCTGGGCACTTTCGTCGTCCCGGAAGAGGATTCGAACCCGGTCTTCCGGCACACGGTGCTGCTGCGCGGCCACCAGGGCGCCAGCGTCGAACAGCTCGAAGACCTTGTTGACATCGCCCTGTCCGAGTGCGAGCGATTCTATCCCGCCTTCCAGTTCGTGACCTGGGGCGGCAAGACGGCCAACGAGGCGGTGACCGCTTCCCTGCTGGACACCGTTGGAGAAGCATAAGGGGCGAAATCATGGACCTTGCCGCAGCGCGCCTGTTGCTGGTCGGCTGCGGGAAGATGGGCGGCGCCCTGGCGCGCGGCTGGTTCGCGGCCGGCGCCCGCGCCGATAATATCGTCGCCGTGGAGCCGGCGCCCGAAGCCGCAGCCGCTTTCGCCGGTGGCCCGACCCCTGCCTTAGTCCGCAGCGTGGAGGAAGCACCTTCGGGTTTCCGTCCCGACGTTATCCTGTTTGCGGTCAAGCCGCAGGTGATGGATGCCGTGGTCCCGGACTATCGGCCTTACGCCGGTTCGGGCGCGGTGTTTCTTTCCATCGCGGCAGGGACGCCGATCCGCTTCTTCGAATCGATTCTGGGGCGCGACGCGCCGGTCGTCCGGTCCATGCCGAACACGCCGGCGGCCGTCGGGCGGGGCGTGACCGCTGCGATCTGCAACGCCCATGTGCCGCCGGACGGCCGCGCTCTGTGCGAAGCCCTGCTGGGCGCCGTGGGCGAGGTGGTCTGGGTAACCGACGAAGCGGAGATCGACGCCGTCACCGCCGTGTCCGGCAGCGGGCCGGCCTATGTGTTCCATCTGGTCGAGGCCATGACCGACGCCGGGATCGCCGAGGGTCTCTCGCCGGAAGCGGCCGGCGCGCTGGCGCGCGCAACCGTCGCCGGCGCCGGCGAACTGCTGCACCGCGCGCCCGAGGACGCGGCCACCCTGCGCCGCAACGTCACCAGCCCCGGCGGCACGACCGAGGCGGCGCTGAAAGTCCTGATGGCCGGGGACGGGCTGGGCGCCCTGATGCAGAAGGCCATCGCCGCGGCGGCCCGCCGTTCGCGGGAACTGGGCGGATGAGCGCTTTCGAGGACGGGCCGGAGACCGGCCCGCCGCTTCCGCCTGCAGCGCAAAAGGTCCAGGACGCCCTCGCCGCCGCCGGCCTGGCGCGCCGGATCCGCATCATGCCGGAGACGACGCGGTCGAGCGCCGAGGCGGCCACGGCCATCGGCTGCAACGTCGACCGGATCGCCAAGTCGATCGTGTTCCGGGCCAAGCGGCGCGACCGGCCGGTGCTGGCAATCGCGAGCGGCGCCAACCGGATCGACGAAAAGACGGTGAAGGCGGTTGTCGGCGAAAGGATCGGCAGGGCGGATGCGGACTATGTCCGGAGCAGGACGGGCTTTGCGATCGGCGGCGTACCGCCGTTGGGCCATAGCGAGCCGGCCCTTGTCGTGATCGACCGCGATCTGCTGGCGCTCCCGGAAATCTGGGCCGCCGGCGGGACGCCCTTCGCGGTCTTTCCGCTCACTCCCGAAGAACTGGTCTCCGTCACCGGCGGCACGGTGGCCGACATTGCCCGAGGAGCCGGGCAGGGATGAACGAATGACTGGAGACGCAGGCGCGTCCGGAGCCGCCGGACCCGGCCACAATGCGCCGGCGGTCACCGTCTCGGAACTGTCCGCCTCGCTCAAACGGGTGGTCGAGGGCGAATTCAGCCGGGTCCGGGTGCGGGGCGAGATTTCCGGCTTCAAGCGGGCCGGGTCCGGCCATCTCTACATGGCGCTCAAGGACGACAGCGCCGTGCTGGACGCCGTGTGCTGGCGCGGCACGGCCGGGCGCCTTGCCGTCGACCCCGAGGACGGGCTCGAGGTCATCGCGACCGGCAGGCTGACGACCTACGCCGGCCGCTCGAAATACCAGATCGTGATCGAGGCGCTGGAAGTCGCCGGCGAAGGCGCGTTGCTGAAGCTGCTCGAAGAACGCCGGCGCAAGTTGGCGGCCGAGGGGCTGTTCGAAGAAAGTCTGAAGAAGCCGCTTCCGTTCCTGCCGAACGTCATCGGCGTCGTCACCTCGCCGGCCGGCGCCGTGATCCGGGACATCCTGCACCGCCTGGAGGACCGGTTCCCGCGCCATGTCCTGCTCTGGCCGGTGCGGGTGCAGGGCGATTCGGCGGCCGGGGAAGTTGCCGGCGCCATCGTGGGTTTCAATGCGATCCGCGGCGATTCCGGGATTCCGCGGCCCGATCTTCTGATCGTGGCGCGGGGCGGCGGATCGATCGAGGATCTGTGGCCGTTCAACGAGGAGGAGGTCGTCAGGGCCGCCGCAGCTTCGGACATTCCGCTGATCAGCGCGGTCGGCCACGAAACCGATACGACGCTGATCGACCATGCCGCCGACCGCCGCGCACCGACACCGACCGCCGCGGCGGAAATCGCCGTGCCGGTGCGCAGCGAACTGGTCGCCCAGATCCTCGACGACGGCCGGCGCCTGGTGTCGGCGATGGGCCGCCTGCGGGAGGAATACCGCCTGCGCCTGGAAGCCGCCGGCAGCGGTTTGCCCGACCCCCGGTCGCTCATCGGGATCAAGACCCAGCAACTGGACGACCGGGCCGAGCGCCTCGACCTCGGCCTGCGCAGCCTGGTCCGGGAAAAACGGTCCGCCGCCGACCGGTGCGGCGCCGGAATCCGGCCGGCGGCCCTCGTCCAGCTTGTCAATCGCCGGCGCGACCGGGCGGCCGAACTCGGCGCGCGTCTCCAGCCGCAGATGGCCCGGCGCCTGGCCGAACTGGGCGAACGGCTGGAGCAGCGCGGGAAACTGCTGGAGTCCTTCTCCTATAACCGGGTGCTGGATCGCGGCTTTGCGCTCGTGCAGGACCGGCACGGACAACCGGTCACCGATACGGCGCAGGCGACGGCGGCCGGCCGGGTGACGCTCCGCTTCAAGGACGGCAGCCTGCCGGCGAGGATCGAAGCCGGGGACGGCGGCGCGGCGGGCTATGCGAAGAAGCCCCGGCCTCGTTCGAAGCCAACGCCGGACAAGGATCAGGGATCGCTGTTGTAGGGGAGGCATCCGCCGGGCCGGGGTCAGTCCGGATGTCTCACCGGGGTCCCGGCTTGCGGCGCTTCCGGACATCCGATACGCCATGTGGCGGCGCCCCGATACCGCACGCCGCGCAGGCGGCCGTTTCCTGTCGTCCATTGCAGCAATCGGGCCGAATTTCGGGATGTTGAAGCGTTTTCCGCCCAAAAGTGATACCGAAACGGTAAAATCACGCCTGTGGCCTCAACGTGACCCTGTGTGATAGGCCGCGTTGACGGGCCTGCATGCCCTCGGGAATGGCATTGGAGAAGAAAGCTTGGCGTCGCTGCTGCCGATCGTCGTTCTGGCAATCGTTCAGGGGATCACCGAATTCCTGCCGATCAGCTCCTCCGGGCACCTGGTGCTGACCTGGGAGGTTTTCGAGCAGGCCGGCGTGGCGTCGCGCGCCGGCACCGCCAACGAGAGGCTGACCATGGACGTGGCGGTCCACCTCGGCTCCCTCGGGGCGGTCATTCTCTATTTCTGGCGCGATGTGACACGCGTGCTGGCGGGCGGTCTCCGGCTGTTCACCGGACGCGTGACGAATGACGGGCGGCTCTTCCTGTATCTGGTCGTTGCGACCGTTCCGCTGGTCGTCGCGGGCCTGCTGGTCAACACCCTGTTCGGCAGCGGCTGGCGCAGCGTGGAAGTCGTCGCCTGGGCGAGCCTCGGCTTCGGCCTGCTGCTGTGGTTCGCCGACCGGACGGGCCTGACCATCAGCAAGATGGAGCATACGACCTTCGGGCAGGCGCTTGTCATCGGGCTTGCCCAGGTGCTGGCGCTGATCCCGGGAACCAGCCGCTCCGGAATTGCCATGACCGCAGCCCGGGCGCTCGGTTTCGAGCGGTCCGACGCCGCCACGATTTCGATGCTCCTGGCGATTCCAGCGATCCTCGGCGCCTCGGCGCTCTTCGGCTACGATATCTACAGGTCGGGCAATCTCGCGCTGCAGTCCGACGCCCTGCTCGCTGCCCTGTTGGCGCTGGCCGCCGCGCTGCTCGCGATTGCCGGCATGATGGCCTGGCTGCGGCGCGCGACCTTCACGCCTTTCGCGGTCTATCGCATCCTGCTGGGCGGACTCCTGCTGTACCTGATTTACGTCGAAGGCCTGGCCCTCAAACTTCAGTAGGGAAACGGCAAAAGCGAAGCGGCAACCGGCAGCGTCAGGCCATTTTCGCCCGTCGGAACCGCCCGCGGGGACGATACTGATCCAGGTAGGTCGGCGCGATCGCTTCGGCGGCAACCGGCGCGATTCCCAAGGCCGCAAATCCCGGCGCACCTTCCTCGACGACATTGTCATCCCGGAGAAGCGCCAGCGTATCCCTGGAAAGAGGCGTCGGCACCGGCAACAGGTCGAGCAGACCGGCCAGCAGGGACAGCGGACCCATCGGCAGGGCGATCCGGGGCCGCCGCCGCTCGCACAGCGTCATCGCGAGGTCGATCAGGTCGATATGGCGATAGACCTGCGGGCCGCCGAGCTGAAACACGCCGCCCTCCGGCCGGTCCAGCGCCGCGACGGCCGCTTCCGCGACGTCGCCGACATACACCGGCTGCATTCTCGTCGCCCCGGCAATGACCGGAAAGACGGGCGAATTCTTCAGGATGCGGCCGATCAGGTTGAAGAACCGGTCTTCCTGACCGAAGATGACGGAGGGCTGGAGAACGGCCGCATCCCCGAAAGCATCGAGAACGGCCTGCTCGCCCCGGGCCCGGGCAACGACGTATTTTGATTTCGAAGCCTCTGTCGCGCCGATGCCCGACAGGTGGACGAACCGCCGGACTCCGGCCTCCCGGCTCAGCCGGGCAACCCGGGCTGCGCCCTCATGATGGACCGAATCGAACCCGTTGCGCGACCCGTCCCAGAAGCCGACCGCATTGACGACCGCGTCCGCATCGCGAACCGCCGACAGGACCGACCGTTCGCTTCGGACATCTCCCGGCACCGGCGCGACCTGGCCGACGGCGCCCATGGGTTTCAGGAACAGCGCATTTTCCGGGTTGCGCACCGCGGCCCGCACGATCAGCCCGCGGGCGGCGAGACGCTTCACGATATACCGCCCGACGAAACCGGAACCGCCGAAGACTGTTACCCGTTCCATTGCTGTCCATTGACTGGCGAGTGACAAGGCGACTTTGGAAGCCCCTTTTCCTAGACCTCTGCGGGTTGAAAAACAATGTGACGAAGCCGACATGAGAGACCGCAAAGACCGGCCGGACATGCCGGCGAATACCGGTGCGAATCGGATTGCCGCCGAACGATCGCAACACCGTTGCGCTGCAGGAGGCCGCGCCTTGCGGCTGACGGACGATTGACAGGCGATTGACAGGCGTTTGACAAGCGATTGACAGGGGGAAGCCGGACGGCTACCCACTGGCGCTTCGTTTCGAGCGAATGGCGACCGACCGCGGATTTGCGCCGCATGTGCGCCGGTACGGCGGGGCCGGTCGAGTGCCCAGGTGGCGGAATTGGTAGACGCGCAGGTTTCAGGTACCTGTGGCCGCATGGCCGTGGAAGTTCGAGTCTTCTCCTGGGCACCATTTGCGTCGACGCCGCGCTTCGGCCGACGCGGCGCGCCGCCGCCGGACAGAGCCTCCGGCCGTCCGGGCCTCTGCGGTCCGGACGGATGCAGCCGGGGCGGGCAAACGCGCGGTCGATAGCGGAGCGACAGGCGGCAATGGCGGCAGCACCGGACATCCGTTTGCACCGAGGCGACCTTCCGGACGGGCTGGGCTTCAGCGGACCGGTTGCGGTGGACTCGGAGACCATGGGCCTCAATCCCGCACGGGACCGGCTGTGCCTGGTGCAGCTGTCGGCCGGGGACGGCGTCTGCCATCTCGTCCAGATTGCGAAGGGGCAGACCGAAGCGCCGAATCTCGCCGCGGTCCTTGCCGATCCGGCCATCCTGAAACTGTTCCATTTCGGCCGTTTCGATATTGCGGTTTTCCTGCACCGGCTCGGCATCCTGACAACGCCGGTCTACTGTACGAAAATCGCGTCGCAGCTCGTCCGCACGATGACCGACCGTCACGGCCTCAAAGACCTCTGCAAGGATCTGCTGGACGTCGAAATTTCCAAGCAGCAGCAGACCTCCGACTGGGGCGCGAAAAAGCTGGACGACGAACAGATGCGCTATGCGGCGACCGATGTCCTTTACCTGCATCGGCTCAAGGCCGAACTGGACCGGTTGCTCGAGCGCGAAGGCCGGGTCGCGCTGGCCCAAAAATGTTTCGATTTTCTGCCCTACAGGGCAGCCCTGGATATTGCCGGCTGGGCCGAAATAGACATATTTGCTCACTCGTGAACCGGTTTTCCGCCGAATTGGCCGAAACGGATCGTTTCTGTTAGGATAGACATCGGGTTCCAGAACGCGCCGCCGCCGGAAAAGCCGTGGAGACGGCAATTCCCGCCGCCTGCGTCGGCATTACCGGTCCTTGGCTCCGTTGGCGGAGAGGATATGAGACAGGCTGCACCGACTGCCGTGCCCGATGGTTCCGAACAGCGCGACGACTCCGGAACAGCGGCGGAGGCCACCGACGGCCGCCCCGATGTCGTCGCTTCCGCGCTGCGCGTTCTCGCGCTCGAAGGCAAGGGCATCGCTGCGCTGGAGACGGCCCTGGACGGCGATCTGGGGCCCGCCTTCTGCCGGGCCGTCGACATTATCCGGAGCACGACGGGGCGGCTGGTCGTGACCGGCATGGGTAAGAGCGGCCATATCGGACGCAAGATCGCGGCGACCATGGCGTCGGTCGGAACGCCGGCCTATTTCGTGCATCCGGGCGAAGCCAGCCACGGCGACATGGGTATAATCCGGTCCGACGATGTGGTGCTGGCGCTGTCGAACTCCGGCGAGACGGCCGAACTCGGCGACATCATCGGTTATTGCAGCCGGTTCGGAATCGATCTGATCGGCATTACCGGCGATCCGGAAAGCGCGCTGGCCGAAGCGTCGACCGTCGCTCTGATAATGCCCCGGTCGGCCGAAGCCTGCCCGCTCGGCCTCGCGCCGACAACGTCGACGGCCATGGCGCTGGCACTGGGCGATGCGCTGGCAGTCGCGCTTCTGGAATGCCGCGGCTTCTCCGCCGACGACTTTCAGGTTCTCCATCCGGGCGGGCGGCTCGGACGCCGCCTGACCCGGGTTGCCGACATCATGCATACCGGCGACGCCGTGCCGCTGGTCCGCCCGGACGACCGGATGGCCGAGGTTCTGATCGTCATGACCGCACGCCGGCTCGGCTGCGCCGGCGTCGTGGACGGGAAAGGCGCCCTCGTCGGCATCATTACCGACGGCGACCTGCGGCGGCATATGGACGCCGGACTGGTATCGCGCGAAGCTTCGGCCGTAATGACCGTCGAACCGCTGACAATCCGCCCGGAAGCCCTGGCCGCGGAGGCCTTGGGCCTGATGAATTCGCGCGAGATCACGGGCCTGTTCGCCGTCCGTGACGGCGCCCCGGTCGGTTTCGTCCATCTGCACGATTGCTTGCGGGAGGGCGTCGCATGACCGGTGCGAGACAGCCACAGCGGCAACGGGAGGTCCGCGCCCGGCAGCGGGACGGCTATACGCGTTTCGTCAACACGATGAAATTCGCGCTGCCGAGCATGGCCTTCCTGATTGTGGTGGCCGTTCTGTTCTGGCCGAATCTCGTCAGTACCGGCAAACAGGCGGCCGACATTGCCCGGGATTCCCTGACTCCGGGCGGGCTGCGGAACTTTTCCATGGAGGGACCGGTCTTCGTTGCGACCGACGACCGGAACCGCCCCTACCGGCTTACCGCGACCGAAGCAAGCCAGGTCAGCCACACGGCAACGGTGATTTCCCTCAAGGAGCCCCAGGCCGAAATCGAGTTGAGCGGCGATGGGCACATTCGAATCAGTGCGCTCAACGGCCGGTACAATCGCAAGAAGAACCAGTTGGCCCTGGCCGGTGACGTAAACTTCAGCGACGACCGGAAGTTCAGCATTCGAACGGCCGAAGCGACCATCGACCTGGAGAAGAAAGCGGTCTGGAGCAAAAGCCCGGTCGTCGCGGAGGGGGCCAGGGGAACCGTGGCGGCCCAGGGTTTTGAGGTCGTCGACAAAGGAATGACCGTCATCTTCACAGGCAGGACCAAAGTGGTGCTGAGCACCGGCCCCGAAGACTCCGGGACCCTTCCCCGCCAAAGCAACGGCATATCGGCAGGCATACCGGGAAGCGGCCAATGATCCGCCCTTCCGGCCTCGCCGGCTGCTGCATCCTTTCCCTGGCGCTGTCGGCGGCGATCGTGTCGCCGGGGACGCTCGAGGCGCAGAACAGCGGCCTCCCGACCGGATCGAAAGCGCCGATAACGATCGAAGCCGATCAGGGGGTCGAGTGGCGGCGCAAGGAGCAGATCTATGTCGCCAGGGGCAATGCCGTCGCCCGGCAGAAGCAAACCAGTATTCGCGCCGACGAACTGATTGCGCATTACCGCAAGTCCGAAGGGAAAAAGACGCAAATCTGGAAAGTCGTTGCGACCGGCAACGTAAACATCGAGACCGCAAAGGAAACCGCTACCGGCGAAACGGCGGTGTATACGGTCGATACGGGCGTCTTCGTCCTGCGGGGCGGCGACCTCATGCTCAAGAACAAGTCGCAGACGATCACCGCAACCGGCCGGATCGAGTATCGGGACCGGGACCGGCGCGCTTACGTTATCGGCAACGCCAAGGTGGTCGATGGAAAAAGGATCCTGCGCGCCGACCGGTTCATTGCGCATCTGGAGGATGCCAGGGATGACAAGGTCAAGGTCCGCAGGGTGGAAGCCCGCGGCAATGTCGTCATTACGACCGAAGACGAAGTCATTCGGGCCTCGAACGGCGATTACGACACCCGGACAAGGGTTGCGGTCCTGACGGGCGACGTGAAGCTGACCCGCGGCAACAATCAGTTGAACGGCGAAAAGGCGATCGTCAACCTGCAGACCGGCGTAAGCCGAATGGTCGGGCGGATAAGCGTTCTGCTGGTTCCCGACGAAGATACGAAAACCGAAACGCCCGCGCGTGGCCGAACCGACAAGGCAAACGCAAAGGAAAACGAATAGGGGCTGCAATACGGGCCGTTTCGCCGTCGGCACGAAAGCGGCTGGAAGACGACACGTTTGTAGCCCGGCAACGCTCAGGAGCCGCACGGAGTCGACCGTCGCGGTGATTTGCCCGGAACGCATCCAGAAAGGAAACCGTATTGACCGGACCGATCGTCGATAAATCGACCGCCGAGTTTTCAACGGCCCCACGCCTCGTGGCGGCCAACAACGGCCTCGCCGCCGACAGTCTGGGAAAGCACTTCAAGAAGCGCCCCGTGCTGAGAGGCGTTTCCCTTGCCGTGCGGCGCGGCGAAGCAGTCGGCCTGCTCGGGCCCAACGGCGCCGGCAAGACGACCTGCTTCTACATCATTACCGGCCTGATCCGCCCCGACGCCGGGACGATCGTGCTCGACGGCCAGGACATTACCGACCTGCCCATGTACCGGCGCGCGCGCCTGGGAATCGGCTATCTGCCCCAGGAACCGTCGATTTTCCGGGGCATGTCCGTCGAAAACAACATTCGCGCTGCGCTGGAGGTGGTCGAAGCGGACCGGGAAACCCGGGAAACCATGCTCGACGACCTGCTCGCGGAATTTTCCGTGACCCATCTGCGCCACACGCCGGCCATTGCGCTTTCGGGCGGCGAGCGGCGGCGGGTGGAAATTGCCCGCGCCCTCGCTTCGAAGCCCGGCTTCATCCTGCTCGACGAACCGCTGGCCGGCATCGACCCGATCGCCGTCGGGGATGTCCGGGACCTCGTCTCGCATCTCAAGGACCGCGGCATCGGGGTTCTGATTACCGACCATAACGTCCGAGAGACGCTCGATATCGTCGACCGCGCCTACATCATGCATGACGGCGTTGTGCTGATGGACGGAGCGCCGAGCGAAATCGTCGGGCACGAGGATGTGCGCCGGGTTTACCTGGGCGATACCTTCCGCCTTTAGCCCGGATGGCGGAATGATGGCCGGGCCGGGCCTTTCCTTCGGTGTCCGCCAGCAGCGGAAGCTGTCACAAACCCTGACGCCGTTGCAGCATCAGTCCATCAAGCTGCTGCAATTGTCCAACATCGGCCTCGATGCCCTGGTCCGCGAGGCGCTCGAGACGAACCCCCTCCTGTCGCTGGACGAACCGGCGGATGAAGATGCGGTCGAGGCGCCGAAAATGCCGGCGCGCAGCCCGACGGCCGGCTACCGGCCGACACCGGCAGCTTCCCGCCTGTTCGGCGCCGCCGAGGGTGCATTGCCGGAAACCGGACAGCGTAGCGCGGACACCGGCGCGCACCGCCCCGACGAACCCGGCGCGGTATCGGAAACGACGCTTCAGGACGCGCTTCTCGAGGACATTGCCTTCTCCTTCACCGATGCGGCCGAACGGACGATTGCCATCGACCTGAGCTTCCTGCTCGACGATTCGGGTTATCTGGCCGGCGATGTTGGCGATATCGCGGCTCTCCGGGGCGTGTCCGAAGCGAAAGTGACCGACATCCTGCTGCGGCTGCAGGCGCTGGCGCCGGCGGGCCTGTTCGCCCGGAACCTGGGCGAATGCCTGCGTCTGCAGCTGGTCGACGCCGGCACACTCGACCCTCCGATGGATGCGCTACTCGACAACCTGCCCCTGCTGACCGAACGCGGCCCGGAAACCCTGGCGGCGGCGGCGGGCATCGATCCCGGCGACCTGCCGCAGTATCTGCAACGCCTGCGCGCGCTCGACCCGCGGCCCGGCCGCGCGCTGGCCGGCGCTGCGGCACCGGCGATAGTCCCGGATCTGGTCGTCCGCCCCGCGCCGGAGGCGTTCCCCCGTAGCGGCGAGTTCGCCCACCGGATCGGCCGGTGGGTCGTCGCCGTCAACCCGGAGACCGCGCCCCACCTTTCCCTGGACCGGGGCGGGCTTGCAGCGCTGCGCGCGCAGTCGAGAAGCCAGACGGACAGGGCCTATGTCAGCACCATGTCCCGGGAGGCGAGCTGGCTGATCCAGGCAGTCCGGAACCGGCGCGCAACCGTTCTGCGGCTGGGCGTCGAGATTTTCCGGCGGCAGCAGGAATTTCTGGAGCATGGAATGGCCCGGCTCGGGCCGCTGACGCGCAAGGAAATCGCGCGCGCCGCAGGATTGCACGAGAGTACGATCAGCCGCGCGGCGAACGAGAAATACGCCGCAACGCCACAAGGTGTCTTCCCTTTGAAATTCCTGTTTTCCGGTCGGATTCGGGCTCTGGATGGCGGACCCGGCCACGCCGCAAGTGCGGTCCGTCACCGGCTGCGTATCCTGATCGACAGGGAAACAGCGCCCCTGTCGGACGAAGCCCTCGCCCGACTGTTGCGCGCAGACGGCTACGACCTCTCGCGCCGCACCGTAACAAAATACCGTGAGATGCTGCGGATTCCCTCCTCGGTCGGGCGCCGCCGGCGCCTGGCGTACCGCCCGACCGAAAAATTTTCGGCTTGTTCGTCTTGACAGAGCGCGTTTCAGCGGCCCGAATATCGGTATGAACGTCAAGGTCACCGGCCGGCATGTCGAAGTCGGTCCCGCTTTGCGACGGCACGCTGAAACCGCCCTCGGCGAGACCGTCAGTAAATTCTTCGAACGCGCCCTCGACGCCACCGTCACATTCGACAAGCGGGGCCACGAGTTCACCGTCGATATCAAGGCCCATGTCAGCCGCGGGCTGCATGTGCTGGGCGAAGGCCGGGCGGAAGATCCGTATGCGGCGTTCAACAAGGCGTCGGAACATGTCGCAAAGCGCCTGCGCCGCAACAAGCGGCGCATCCGCGATCATCACGCCGCGCCGCCGAGAGAACTCGAGACCCTTTCGGCCCAGAAATACATCCTTGCCCACGACGAAGAGCCCGAGATCGAGCAGGCCGATGCAGGCACCGCAGGGAACGGCAGCGGCGAGCCGGTGGTGATTGCGGACATGACCACAGACATTGCCTCGTTGACGGTCGGAGAAGCCGTCATGCGCATGGACCTGGCGGATTTACCGGCCATGATGTTCCGGAACGTGGCCCACGGGGGGCTGAACATGGTCTATCGCCGCGCCGATGGCCATATCGGCTGGGTCGATCCGGAAGGCGTTGCCGAAACCCAGTGATGTTTCCGGGCGCACCCGCTTTCTGCTGAGGAAGGCCGATGGAAATTATCGATCTGTTGACGCCCGACAGCGTCGTACCGGCCATGAAGGCGACCTGCAAGAAGCAGGCGCTTCAGGAACTGTCGCGCTGCGGTGCAACGGCGACCGGGCTGGACGACAGGCGCATTTTCGATGTGCTGCTTGAGCGCGAAAGGCTGGGCACCACGGGCGTCGGCAGCGGCATCGCCATTCCGCACGGCAAGCTCGGCGATCTGGATCGGGTCAAGGGCGTCTTCGCACGCCTCGAGGAGCCGATCGATTTCGACGCCGTGGACGACCGGCCGGTCGATCTGCTGTTCCTGCTGCTCGCGCCGGAAGATGCCGGTGCCGATCATCTCAAGGCACTCGCCCGTGTCTCGCGCCTCCTGCGGGACCCGGCGACCTGCGAAAAGCTGCGCGTGTCGAACAGCAGGGATGCGCTCTACGCCTTGCTGATCGAACCGGCGCCGAGCAAGGCGGCGTAACCGCCTTTCGGCGGAGCTTCACGAGGCGACGGCCGGGGTCTGCCGCCGCCTTGGTCGGATTCGCAATCCTGACCTACGCGCCGCGTTGACAGCCTCTGACGCCCGGCTACTTTCCGCGGGCACATTGCCCCCATATCCGGACATCGCCATGAGCCTTGCCGACCTCGCCGCCACGATCGACGCCGCATGGGAAGACCGCGAGACGATCGGCGCGGCCACGACCGGCGCCGTTCGCGACGCCGTCGACGCCGCCCTGAACGCCCTCGACGAAGGACGGCTCCGGGTTGCGGAGAAAGGCGCCGACGGCGCCTGGACCGTCAACCAGTGGGCCAAGAAAGCGGTCCTGCTGTCGTTCCGGCTCAACGATATGCAGCCGATCGGCGGCGGGCCGGGAGCGGGCACCAACTGGTGGGACAAGGTGCCCTCCAAGTTCGAGGGCTGGGGCGATAACCGGTTCCGCGATGCCGGGTTCCGTGCGGTACCGAACTGCATCGTCCGCCGCTCGGCCTTTATCGCCCGCGGCGTCGTGCTGATGCCCTGCTTCGTCAATCTCGGCGCCTATGTCGATGAAGGCACGATGGTCGACACCTGGGCCACCGTGGGGTCGTGCGCCCAGATCGGCAGGAACTGCCATATCTCCGGCGGGGCGGGGATCGGCGGGGTGCTGGAGCCGCTGCAAGCCGATCCAGTCATCGTCGAGGACAATTGTTTCATCGGCGCCCGCTCCGAGGTCGCCGAAGGCGTGATTGTGCGCGAAGGCGCCGTCCTGTCCATGGGGGTCTACATCGGGGCGTCGACGAAGATCGTGAACCGGGCGACCGGCGAAATCCATCGCGGCGAGGTGCCGGCCTATTCCGTCGTGGTGCCGGGCTCCCTGCCCGATCCGAACTGCGGGCCGAGCCTCTATTGCGCGGTCATCGTCAAGCAGGTGGACGCGCAGACGCGCTCGAAAACCTCGGTGAACGAACTGCTGCGCGACTAGCCCGGCAGGAAGCCATGATCGAAACGATACCCCTGGCGCAGCAACTGATCCGCCGGCCATCCGTCACGCCGAAAGACGAGGGCGCGCTCGACGTGCTGCTGGCCGCATTGGAGAGCCTCGGCTTCGCCTGCCGGCGCCTGCCCTTCGGCGACGGCGTTGGGCGGGTCGACAACCTTTATGCGCGGCTGGGAACCGCCACCCCGAATTTCTGCTTCGCCGGCCATACCGACGTGGTGCCGGAAGGCGACCCGGCCGACTGGACCCACGATCCCTTTGCCGGCGTCGTGACCGGGGGCGTCCTGCACGGCCGCGGCGCTTCCGACATGAAGGGGGCGATCGCCGCCTTTGTCTCCGCCGTCTCGGACTTCCTGGGCGACCGGAGCGCGGACTTCGGCGGCTCGATCAGCCTGTTGATTACGGGAGACGAGGAAGGCGACGCGATCAACGGCACCCGGAAGGTGCTGGAATGGCTCGACGGGCAGGGCGAGCGGCTCGACATGTGCCTCGTCGGCGAGCCGACCAACCCGGAAGCCCTGGGCGACATGATCAAGATCGGCCGGCGCGGCAGCCTTACCGGCCAGGTGACGGTCCGCGGGATTCAGGGACACACGGCCTATCCTCATCTTGCCGACAATCCCGTGCATCGGCTGGTGAGAATGCTCGGCGCGATCACCGACACGAAGATCGACGACGGCACTGAGCACTTCCAGGCGACCACGCTACAGGTCTCGACAGTCGACGTCGGCAATCCCGCCGCCAACGTCATCCCGGCGCGGGCCGGCGCGACCTTCAACGCACGCTTCAACGACCTCTGGTCAGGCAAAAGCCTCGAAACCTGGGTGCGTGAGCGGTTCGACGCCGCCATCGGCGATGGCGGCGTTTACCACCTTTCCGTCCGCGTTTCCGGCGAATCCTTCCTGTGCCCGCCGGGTCCGCTGTCCGACGCCATCGCCGAAGCGGCCGCGGACGAGCTCGGCCGGCGCCCGGAACTGAGCACCACCGGCGGCACATCCGACGCCCGTTTTATCCACCGCTACTGCCCCGTTGCCGAATTCGGCGCCATCGGCAAGACCATGCACAAGGTCGACGAGCAGGTGCCGGTCGCCGACCTGGAAGCGCTGGCCCGCATCTACCGGCGTGTGCTGGACAGGATTTTTCCGGCGTAGCCGGATGCTCCGGAACGCGGGCGGATTGGCCCCTGTCCGCGACAGCGAAAACGCGCAACACTTACGGCTATGCCCGACCTGACCGAAGGTTTCGCCGCGGCTTTCCGGCTGCTGTTCGGCTTCGACGCCGACCTGTGGGAAATCATCGTCCTGTCGCTGGAAGTGAACCTGGCGGCAGTCGTCCTGTCCTGCCTGATCGGCCTGCCGCTCGGCGGCGCGCTGGCGGTGTACCGGTTCCGCGGCCGCAAGGCGGTTATTGTTCTGGTCAACGCCCTGATGGGTCTGCCTCCGGTCGTCGTCGGCCTGCTGGTCTACCTGATCCTGTCGCGCAGCGGGCCTCTGGGCAGCCTCAATATCCTCTTCACACCCGGCGCCATGGTGATCGCCCAGGCCATCCTCGTGACGCCCATCGTCACCGCGCTCACCCGCCAGATCATCGAAAACCTGTGGCAGGATTATCGCGAGCAGCTCACGTCGCTGGGCAGCAGCCGGCGGCGCGCCATTCCGACGCTCCTGTGGGACGGTCGGACCGCGGTGCTGACGGCAGTCCTTGCCGGCTTCGGCCGGGCGGCCGCCGAGGTCGGCGCGGTCATCATCGTCGGCGGCAACATCGCCCACCACACGCGCACCATGACGACGGCGATCGCCCTCGAAACCGGGCGCGGCAACCTCGCCCTGGCGCTGGGCCTCGGCATCGTGCTCGTCACGCTCGCCATCCTTCTGAACGCCGCGGCGTGGATGGTGCGCGAGCGCAGCACGCCGGAAGCGGCGCTGGTCGCCGCAAGCCGGTAGGAGCGCCCGATGGAAGCCCCGAGCATCCTGCCGCTGGCGCTGGAGGATATTTCGCTCCGCCACGACGGCCAGCAAATCCTCGACCGCATCAACATGCTGGTCGCCCGGCGGCGGACGACCGTCGTCCTGGGCCCGAACGGCGCCGGCAAGAGCATGTTGCTCAAGGTCGCCCACGGCCTGATCGCGCCGGACAGCGGCGCCGTCCGCTGGTCCGGCCTGTCCGGCGCGGCGGCGCACGCGCGCCAGGCCATGGTGTTCCAGAAGCCGGTCCTCCTGAACCGCTCGGTGCTGGCGAACATCGTGCACGCCGTCCGCCTGCAGGGCATCGCAAGGGCGAAGGCGGTCCACCGGGCGCACACGGCGCTGGACTATGTCGGCCTCGGCGACATGGCCGTCCGGCCGGCGCGCAGCCTGTCCGGCGGCGAGCAGCAGCGTCTGTCCTTCGCCCGGGCCTGGGCGCGCGATCCGGAGGTCCTGTTCCTCGACGAACCGACGGCGAGCCTGGACCCGGCGGCGAGTTGGAGCATCGAGCAGATCATCGTCGAACTGCGCCGCGAGGGCCGGACGGCAATCCTGTCGACCCACGATCTCGCCATGGCCCGGCGGCTCGCCGACGATCTGGTTTTCCTGCACCGCGGCCGTGCACTGGAGGCCGGCGCGGCGGCACAGCTGTTTGCCGACCCGAAGACGCCGGAACTGGCGGCATTCCTCAAAGGGGAATTGCATTGGTAAGAGCGATCGGCGCGCTCTTTCTCGCCGCGGCCATGACGGCCTCCGCCCCCGCACCGGCCGAAACCATTCGGGTCGCCTCGACGACCTCGACCGAAGCCTCCGGCCTGTTCGACCATCTTTTGCCCAAATTCACGGCGGCGACCGGCATCCGCGTCCGGGTAATCGCCGTCGGCACCGGCCAGGCGATCCGGCTGGCCCGGCGCGGCGACGCCGACGTTCTCCTGGTACACCACCGGCCGTCGGAAGAGGCGTTCGTGCGCGAGGGCTACGGCCGGCGCCGCCATCCCCTGATGCACAACGATTTCGTCATCGTCGGCCCGGCCCCCGATCCGGCCGGCATCCGCGGTTCGAAAGACGCCGTTGCGGCGCTCGAGAAAATCCGCGGCGCAAGGGCGATGTTCCTGTCCCGGGGCGACGACAGCGGCACCCACCGGCGCGAACGCAGCCTGTGGCGGGAGGCCGGGACCGCCCCGTCCGAACGGTCCGGCTGGTACCGGGAAATCGGCGCCGGCATGGGCCGGACCCTGAATACCGCGGCGGCGATGCCGGCCTACACGCTGGTCGACCGCGGCACATGGCTGTCCTTCGGCAACCGGGGGCCGCTGCGCCTGCTGGTGGAAGGCGACAGGCGCCTGCGCAATCCATACGGCGTGATTGCGGTCAGTCCGAAGAAGCATCCGCACGTCAGGGCGGGGGCAGCCCGGCAGTTCATAGACTGGCTGGTTTCCGAAGCCGGGCAGCGCGCCATCGGCAGTTTCCGGATCGGAGGCGAGGTGCTTTTCCACCCGGTGGCGCGGCCGGCAGGCAGCCGGGCGCCGGTTCAATGACGATCTGGGAAGAGGCCAGACTGTCGGTGCGCGGCGCGATCCGCGTCCTGCGGCTCGATCCGGACGGGATAGACGATTTCAACCTGACGATGTCGGGCTACTGGCGCTCCTTCTACGCCGCCCTGTTTCTGCTGCCGCTCTATCTCGTCTATCTGCAGGCCGTGCCGATACCGAAAGGCGTCGGCGTCGGCCGCTACTGGCTGATCGAGGCGATCAACTATCCGCTGGCCTGGACTCTGTGGCCGCTGTTCGCCTTCTACGTTTGCGCCAGCGCCGGCGTGGCGCGCCGGTACACGACCTACATCATCATTCACAACTGGGCGCAGGTCCTCCTGTTCGGCGGCCAGATGCTTCTCGTCGTGCTGGCTTACGCCGTCGATCCGGGCGGCCCTGGCGCCGGCCTCTTCGTACCGGTCTGGATTGCGGTGCTGGCCGCGGAAACCCTGATCGTCCGTCTTGCGCTCGGCGTAACCTGGCCTCAGGCGATCCTGATCGAGGCACTGTCCTTCGTCACCGCCCTGCTATTGAGCCTGGCCAAGCAATTCGTGATGATCGGCGGAGGCTGACGCGCCGACACCGGAAGAGCCGGCCCGCTACCAGCGCAGGGTCAGCCGGTCGCCGCTGATCTCGAACGACCGGAACCGCCGGAGGACGGTCACGCCCAGCAACGATATCTGCCCCTGCCGCAGGACCAGCGCCCGCTGGTTGCGGAAAGTCAGCCCGCCGACCTGGATCGAGTCCAGGACAGCGTGAGCCGCCAGAGCGGCACCGTCGGCTGTCTGCACCGGCACGGTATAGCGGAGGCGTTCGATATCGAGTCCGGCCGCGACGGCATCGGCGGGCGTAAGGGCCACGCCGGTCGCGCCGGTATCGACCAGCATCCGCGCCGGCCGGCCGTTCAGGAATACGTCCATGAAGAAGGTGCCGCTGCCGGAGGCGCGCACGGTCAGGCTGCGCTCACCGTAGATCGCCGCACCAGGCGAAATTTCTCCCGCAACCCGCTGCCAGACCATTGTGAGTTCGTGGCGGTAGGCATAGCCGGCGACGGCGACGAGGCCGATGGCGCTCCAGGCCAGAATGGATTTCAGGATACCGCCGATCCTGTGGCGCCCCCGCACCATCAGGCCTCCGCCCAGGAAGATCAGAAGCGCAATCAGAAGGCCGGCGTAGAGGCCGTCTTCGGCCGAATCGAACACGCCGAAGGCTTCGCCGAGCAGCCAGCCGGCACCGGCCAGGCCGCCGAGGATGGCAGCGACGATGAGGAATGTCGGCAGAAGGTCGCGGATTGTGTCACCGCTTGCCGAACTGCGGTCGCGCCGGCGCTCGTCGTTGCCGCCGAAGCCCCAGGGATCCTCCATATCGGTTCGCCTGTCGCGGTGCGCTTCGCCTGCCCCTCACGCCGCTTCGGTGCCGCCGACCGTGATGGCGTCGACCCGGACGGTCGGCTGACCGACCCCGACCGGGACGCCCTGCCCGTTCTTGCCGCAAGTTCCGATCCCATGGTCGAGCTCGAGATCGTGGCCGATCATCGAGACCCGGTTCATCACCTCCGGCCCGTTGCCGATCAGCGTGGCGCCCTTGACCGGCGCGCCGACCTTGCCGCCCTCGATCCTGTAGGCCTCGGTGCAATTGAAGGTGAACTTGCCGCTGGTGATATCGACCTGGCCGCCGCCGAAATGGACGCAGTAGAGCCCCTTGTCGACCGATTTCAGGATATCGTCCGGCGCCTCTCCGCCCGCCAGCATGAAGGTGTTGGTCATGCGCGGCATCGGATGATGAGCATAGCTTTCGCGCCGGCCGTTGCCCGTCGGCGCAACGTCCATGAGCCGGGCGTTCAGCCGGTCCTGCATATAGCCCTTGAGAATGCCGTCCTCGATCAGCACCGTGCGGCCGGTCGGTGTGCCTTCGTCGTCGATCGTGAGCGAACCGCGCCGGTCGGCCATCGTCCCGTCGTCGACCACCGTCACACCCTTTGATGCGACCTGCTCGCCGATCCGGCCGGAAAAGGTCGAGGTCCGCTTGCGGTTGAAGTCGCCTTCCAACCCATGGCCGACCGCTTCGTGCAGCAACACCCCGGTCCAGCCCGGACCGAGAACGACCGGCATTTCGCCCGCCGGCGCCGGCACCGATTCCAGATTGACCAGCGCCTGGCGCAGCGCCTCGTCCACCTGGCCCCGCCAGCTCGCCGGCTCGAACCAGCCGTCGTAAGCCGCACGGCCGCCCGCCCCGTCGGAGCCGGTCTCCATCCGACCGTCCCGCTCGACGACGACCGAGACATTGAGGCGGACCAAGGGCCGGATATCGGCAGCACGCTGCCCGTCGCCGCGAACGATCAGCACAGCCTGCCACTCGCCCAGAAGCGACGCCGAAACCTGCCGTATACGCCCGTCCTTCGAACGGGCGTATTCGTCGATTTCCTCGAGCAGCTTCACCTTGCGCTCGAACGGCATCTCCGTGAGCGGGTTGACCGGGGCATAGAGCGCGCGGTTCGTGCCGCGCGGGCCGTCGGCCAGCGTGCCGCTGTGCCCGGCGAGGACCGCGCGCACCGCGGTCGCGGCCCGCCCGATGGCCTCTTCGGACAGTTCCGAAGCGTGGGCGTAGCCCGTCGCCTCGCCGGCCATCGTGCGCAGGCCGAAACCTTGGCTCTCGTCGAAGGTTGCGCTTTTCAGCCGGCCGTCGTCATACACCAGACTCTCGGACTGGGTGTATTCGAGGAACAACTCGCCGTCGTCGGCGCCGTGCAACGCGTCCGCCGCAAGGCGGTCCACCCGCGCGCGGTCCATGCCGGTCCGGTCGAAAAATAGGCTGTCAGCCGTTGCGATGTCGCTCATGGAATTTCCGGTTCAAATCGCTCCTCTGCAAAGAATGGCGTTCGGGGCGCGCAGGGTAAAGGGGCCGCGCCGGAATTTCCCCGCGCGGCAGGGGCGCGGCGTCTCCCTTCCCGGCGCAACCGGGCATCCGCCGCGACAAATCCCGCGGTTCCGCCGCTTGCCGGGCCGCAGGGGGCTGGCTATATAGCGCGCTCTGCATCGCATTGCAGAGGGCAGCGCTGCGGCCTCCGGGTTTGCGGCGCTTTGCTGTGGCGGCCGGGCTCTGTACGGGCATGCCTCGGGCCGCCGAACCGGACGATCCGGCGCGGCGAAGATATCGACTTCAGCCGCGCGCGCCTTCAGGAGAAGACCGAAATGCCCAAGCTGAAGACCAAGAGCTCCGTCAAGAAACGGTTCAAGTTGACCGGCAGCGGCAAGATCAAGCGCAATTTCGCGTTCCGCAGCCACAATTTGACCAAGCGGTCCACGACGATGAAGCGGACCAACCGGGGATCGACCATTCTCGACAAGTCGAACGAGAAGACGATCCGGCCGATGATGCCCTACGCCAAGTAAAGGTTTATCGAACGACGGCCTGACGCCGGTTCCCTTCCCCTTCAGAATCAAGAGGTTCGTTTCATGGCGCGAGTCAAACGGGGCGTCACCAAACACGCCCGCCACCGCAAGATCGTCAAACAGGCCAAGGGCGCGCGGGGCCGGCAGAAGAACACCTTCCGCGCGGCCAACCAGCGGGTCGAGAAGAACCTGCTCTACGCCTATCGCGACCGCAAGGTGCGCAAGCGCAGTTTCCGCAGCCTGTGGATCCAGCGCATCAACGCCGGCGTCCGCGAACACGGCCTGACCTACAGCCAGTTCGTCAACGGCCTCAACAAGGCCGGCATCGAGTTGGACCGCAAAGTGCTGGCCGACATGGCCGTGCGCGACGCCGAGTCCTTCAAGGCGGTCGTCGACGCGGCGCAGAAGGCGCTGGAATAGCCTACCGGGCGGCCCCCGCGTCTTCCGCCCCACGACCCTCTCCGGACCGGCCCGATGAGCGAGCTCGATACCCTGCGCACCGAATTGCTGGCTGCGGTAGAGGCCGCGGCCGACCTGAAAGCGCTGGACGCCGCGCGGGTCGAGGCGCTGGGCAAGAAGGGGCGCATCACCGGCCGGATGAAAACGCTGGGCGGTATGGACCCGGAAGCACGCCGGGAAACGGGCCGTGCGCTCAACGGCCTCAAGGACGAGATCGCCGCCGCCGTCGAGGCCCGCAAGGCGGCGCTGGAAGACGCCGAGCTGGACGCCCGGCTGGCCGAAGAGAAGATCGACATATCCCTGCCTGCGCGCTCGACCCCGATGGGCCGCATCCACCCGATCAGCCAGACGATCGAGGAAGTCAGCGCCATCTTCGGCGATATGGGCTTCTCGGTCGTCGAGGGCCCGGACATCGAGACGGACTGGCACAATTTCACGGCGCTGAATTTCCCGGAAGGCCATCCGGCGCGGGAAATGCAGGATACCTTCTACCTGCCGCCCAAGGACGACGGCACGAAAATGGTGCTGCGCACCCATACGTCGCCGGTCCAGGTGCGTACGATGATGGAGCGCAAGCCGCCGATCCGGATCCTGGTGCCGGGCCGTACCTACCGGAGCGACTGGGACCAGACCCACACCCCGATGTTCCACCAGTTCGAGGGGCTGGTGATCGACGAAACGACCCATATGGGCCACCTGAAAGGCTGCCTGATCGATTTCTGCAAGGCCTATTTCGAGATCGACGACGTCAAGCTGAACTTCCGTCCGTCCTTCTTCCCCTTCACCGAGCCGTCGGCGGAGGTGGACATCGCCTGCAACAAGAAGGACGGCCAACTCCGTTTCGGCCATTTCGGCGACGGCCATGACGACTGGCTCGAAATCCTCGGCTGCGGCATGGTCCATCCGAACGTGCTGAAGAATTGCGGCCTCGATCCGGAGGTCCATCAGGGCTTCGCCTTCGGCATGGGCTGCGAGCGGGTCGCCATGCTGAAATACGGCATCCCGGACGGCCGCAGCTTCTTCGAGAACGACGTGCGCTGGATGGCGCATTACGGCTTCCTGCCGCTCGACGTACCGACGCTGACCGGCGGCCTGTCGCAATAACCGTGCCCTGCCGGCCGGCGCGCTGCGCTCAGTAAATCACCCTTTCGAGATACAGCCCGCAGGCCGGGGCCGTCGCGCCGGCTTTCTTTCGGTCGGCGGCACGCAGGACCGTCGCCAGCCAGGTGACGGGCTTCTTGCCTTCGCCCACCGGGGCCAGCGTGCCAACGATGTTGCGCACCTGGTGGTGCAGGAAGGACGGCGCACGCAGGGCGATCTCGATCTCCTCGCCGTAGCGCGAAACCCGGATGTCCGTGAGTGTTTTGACCGGCGAGGTCGCCTGGCACTCCGCGGCGCGGAAGCTGGTGAAGTCGTGATGGCCGATCAGCGGCAGCGCCGCTTCGTGCATCGCTTCGGCGTCGAGCGGCCGGCCGACCTGCCAGGCTTTGCCGGCGTCCAGCGTGAGCGGCGCCCGGCGGTTGACGATCCGGTAGCGGTAGCGCCGCTCGACGGCGGAGAAACGGGCGTGAAAGCCCTCATCCACCTGCTCGGCCCCGGTCACCGCGATGGGCCGGGGTTTCAGGTGGTAGTTCAGCGCCTCCTTGATGCGAAAGGGCTCGGCCTCGCGCGCGATGTCGATATGCGCGACCTGGGCCAGCGCGTGGACGCCCGAATCGGTCCGCCCGGCGGCGTAGGCGACGGTCTGCTCGCCGCAGAACTTCTCGACCGCTTCCTCGAGGCATTGCTGGACCGAGAGGCCGTTCTCCTGCCGCTGCCAGCCGACGAACGGCCCGCCGTCGTATTCCAGCATCAGCTTGAAGCGCCGGGTCAAGACAGGCCGCGTCACGACAGAATCGTCCCGGCCGGAATGGCGAAGCCGCGCAACAGGTCGGCGGCGGCCATCGGGGCCTTGCCTTGGCGCTGCACCCGGAGCGGCCGCAAGGCGCCCGCGCCGCAGGCGACCGTTAGAGCGTCGTCCAGCACTGTTCCTGGCGAGCCGGCCCCGTCGGCGAGATCGGCACTGAGCACGCGGATACGCCGGCCGCCCGTTTCGAAGAAGGCGCCGGGCACGGGATCGAAGGCACGCACGGTGCGTTCGATGTGCGATGCGGGCTGCGACCAGTCGATCCGCGCCTCGGCCTTGTCGATTCTGCTGGCGTAGGTGTCGCCCGCCCTGGGCTGAAGCCGCGGCGCGAGATCGCCAGCGGAGTCCGCGCCGTCGAGCCAGGCCAGAGCTTCCGCGATCGCTTCGGCGCCCAGTACCGCCAGAGAGTCGTGCAAGGAACCGCCGGTCGTCGTTTCGGCAATCGGGATGCGCCGCTGCAAGAGGATCGGGCCGGTATCGAGGCCGGGATCCATCTGCATGATCGTCACCCCGGTTTCCGCGTCGCCGGCCTGGATCGCCCGCTGGATCGGCGCCGCGCCCCGCCAGCGCGGCAGCAGCGAGGCGTGGATGTTGAGGCAACCGTGCACCGGCGCGTCCAGGACCGCTTGAGGCAGGATCAGACCGTAGGCGACGACGACGGCGGCATCCGCCCCCAGCGCCGCAAAGTCCGCAACCGTGCCGGGTTCGCTGAAAGACGCCGGGGTGTGCACCGGAATGCCCTGCGCTTCGGCCCAGGCCTGGACCGGCGACGGCCGCAGCGCCTTGCCCCGTCCGGCCCGGCGCGGCGGCTGGGTATAGACTCCGGCCAGGTCGTGCCCTTCCTCGGCCAGCGCCTTCAGCGCCGTCAGCGCAAAGTCCGGCGTGCCCATGAAGATCAGGCGCATGGCGGTTTCCGGGGATCTGTCCGGAGCGGCCGGCCCGGCGTCCGGCCCGTCCGGATCACGCAGGCGCCGCCTCTTTCGCGGCGAGCTTCTTTTCCTTCAGCAGCTTGCGCAAAATCATATTGCGCTTGAGCGCGCTGATGCGGTCGATGAACAGGATGCCGTCCAGATGGTCGATCTCGTGCTGGACGCAGGTGGCCAGCATGCCGTCGGCCTCCAGCTCGCGGATTTCGTTGTCCCGGTCCAGATAGCGCACCCGCACCTCGGCCGGGCGCACGACGTCGGCATAGTGCTCCGGAACGCTCAGGCAGCCCTCCTCATGGGTGTTGTCATGATCCGAAACCCAGAGGATTTCCGGGTTGGCCAGCGCGTGCGGCGCCGGGGGGCTGTCCTTCTCCGAAACGTCGACCACGATCACCCGCTTGAGTACGCCGACCTGCGGCGCGGCGAGGCCAATGCCCGGCGCGGCATACATGGTCTCCAGCATGTCGTCCATGAGCCGGCGCACGCCGGCGTCGACCTGCTCGACGGGTTTCGATTTCTTCTTCAGGCGCGGATCGGGCGCGGTCAGGATCGGCAGCAGCGCCATGGCGGTTTCACCCCGGAAAAGGCCGGTTTCAAGGGTTTTTGATCGGTTTGCAGATAGGGCCGGCGGCCGGAAAGGTCAACGAAGCGGCGCGCCGCGCGGGCTGGCACCCGATGCCCCGGCCGCCGCCGGGAATCGCCCGGACCCGCGCCGGTTTCCGCAAGAATAGTCATGGCCGCCGCACGGGCTTGTGATAGGAAGGCCGCGCCATGACCGGACTGGACGCCAACACCCTGATCGTGCTGGGCGCGGTGGCCGTTCTCGCGGTGCTTGTGCTGCTCGTCACTTTCCGGAGCGCGCGCGGCCAGACCGAGATCAACACGCGCCTCAGCGGGCTGGCCGAACGGCAGGACGGCATCCGCGATTCGCTGAATGCCCGCCTGCAGGACCAGGAGCGGGCAATTTCCGAACGGCTGGAAGGCGTAACGCGGCGGGTCGGCGCCAGCCTCGAAAGCAGCACGGAAAAGACCGGCGAATCGCTTCAGAAGATCCGCGAGCGGCTGGCCGTGATGGACCAGGCGCAGAAGAAGATCACCGACCTGTCGGAGCAGATGGTCGGCCTGGAGAATATCCTCGCCAACAAGCAGGCGCGCGGGGCGTTCGGCGAAATCCAGCTGCGCGACCTGGTCGAAACGCTGATGCCGCCCGGCGCCTTCGCCTTCCAGGAGACGCTCGGCAACGGCAAGCGGGCCGATTGCCTGCTCCGCCTGCCGAACCCGCCCGGGCCGATCGCGATCGACGCCAAGTTTCCGCTGGAAAGCTGGCAGCGCCTGCAGAATGCAACCGACGAGCGGGAGCGGACCGAGGCCGGCCGCCGGTTCAGCGCCGACGTTCTCAAGCATGTCCGCGATATAAGGGAGAAATACATCGTGCCCGGCGAAACCGGCGACGCGGCGCTAATGTTCCTGCCCTCGGAAAGCGTCTATGCCGAACTGCACGCCAATCACGCCAACGCGGTCGAGCAGAGCTTCCGGGAGAAGGTCTACATCGTCTCGCCGACGACGCTGTGGGCGACGCTCAACACCGTGCGCGCCGTGTTCCGCGACGTGCGCATGCGCGAACAGGCCCATCTGATCCAGAAGGAAGTCGAGACCATGATGGCCGATGTCGGCCGGCTTGACGACCGGGTCGGCAAGCTGGCCGGCCATTTCGACCAGGCGCGGCGCGACATCGAGCAGATCCAAACCTCGTCTCGCAAGATCGCCAGCCGCGGCGAGAAAATATCCGAACTGGACCTGGAAGAGGACGGCGGCGGCGCGCCGGCAGCGGCGCCCGGCAAGCTCCAGGCCCCGCCGGTGGAATAACGCCCGGGCTGCCGCTGCGCCCGCCGTACCGGCCGGAGCGGCCGGCAGGGTCGCCGCGTCGGCAAATCCCTCCCGCGCGGCGCCGGAACGGCGGCTTGCTAACGGCGGCGGACCTGCATACCTTCGCCGCGCGATGGACCATTCCCTGACCGAAGACCAGGCCCGGATCGAGGAAGCGGTCGGCGCGATCTGCGACCGGTTCGACGAAAACTACTGGCTGGAGCGCGACCGGGACGGCGGCTATCCGCTGGAGTTCCACGCCGCGATGGCCGGGGGCGGCTGGCTCGGCATCGCCATGCCCGAGGCCCAGGGCGGCGCCGGGCTCGGCATCGCCGAAGCCGCGGTGATGATGCGCCGGGTCGCGCAGTCGCCGGGCGCCATGGCGGCCTGCTCGTCGATCCATCTGAACATTTTCGGCCCCCACCCGATCGTCGTGTACGGCACCGAGGAGCAGAAACAGCGCTGGCTGCCCGACCTGATCGCCGGGCGGATTCGGTCCTGTTTCGGCGTCACCGAGCCGAATGCCGGGCTGGACACGACCAACATCCGGACCCGCGCCGTGCGCAACGGGCCGGACAGCAACGCCGGCTACACGGTGACCGGCGAGAAGATCTGGACATCTTCGGCCCAGGTCGCCGACTGCATCCTGCTGCTGACCCGCACGACGCCGCGCGAAGAATGCAAGCGGCCGACCGAGGGCATGACCCTGTTCTTCACCGAACTCGACCGCGAGAAGATCGAGGTCCGGGAGATCGACAAGATGGGCCGCAAGGCCGTCGATTCGAACATGCTGTTCATCGACGGCTTGCAGGTGCCGGTCGGGGACCGGATCGGCGAGGAGGGCCGGGGTTTCGAATGTCTGCTCCACGGCCTCAATCCGGAGCGCTGCCTGGTTGCCGCCGAGGCCATCGGCATCGGCCAGCAGGCTTTACAGCGCGCTGCCGGCTATGCGAAGGAGCGCATCGTGTTCGGCCGGCCGATCGGACGGAACCAGGCGGTCCAGCATCCGCTCGCCGAGAGCTGGGCCGAGCTGGAAGCGGCCTGGCTGACCGTGCTCCACGCCGCGGGCCTGTACGACGCCGGCAAACCGTGCGGCCCGCAATGCAACGCTGCGAAATATCTCGGCGCCGAAGCCGGTTTCCGGGCCTGCGAGCGCGCGGTGCTGGCCCATGGCGGCATGGGCTACGCCAAGGAGTTCCACGTCGAGCGGCTGCTGCGCGAGGTCATGATCTGCCGGATCGCACCGGTCTCGCGCGAGCTGATCCTGAGCCACATCGCTGAAAAGGCGCTCGGCCTGCCGAAGAGCTACTGAGAGGACTATCGGCCCTGCGGCGTCTTCCGGCTTTCGGCCCGGACGTTGAGATAGTTGCCGGCGAAGATAACGACCGCGCCGAGTGCGACCCAGATGTCGATGATCTCGGCATAGGCGAGCCAGCCGACGACCACGGCAAGCGGCAGCCGGAAGAAATCCATCGGCACGACGACGTTGGCGTCGACCAGGCTGAGCGCCCGGGCCATGCAGTAATGGGCGGTCAGGCTGCCGACGCCGACCACCGCGATCCAGCCCCAGGTCCAGCCCGCCGGCCAGACCCAGGCGTCGAGGCCGGCGAACAGCGCCAGCGGCGTCTGGATCGCCACCATCCAGAACAGCATCGTCAGGGGCGTGTCGGTGCGCATCAGCCGGCGTGTCATGACATAGGTCGAGAAGGCGAAGCCCAGGGCGGAGAGCAGGGCCGCGATCTGGGGCATGCCGACCGGCGACAGGCCGGGCCGCAGGATGATCAGCACACCGGTGAAACCGAGAATGACGGCCGCTACGCGCACGACCGTGATCCGCTCGCCCAGGATCAGCGCCGCCAGGATCAGGGTCCAGATCGGCGTCGTGAATTCCAGCGCGAACACCTCGGCGATCGGGATCAGGGCGACGGCGTAGAACCAGGCGTATTGCGCACCCAGATGCACGACGTTGCGCGCGCCGTGGGTGGCGAATTTCTGCGTGCGCAGATGACGCCAGCCGCCGGTGAGCTGAAACAGCAGCAGGATGACGGCCAGCCCGACCACGCCGCGCCAGAACAGCAGTTGGAAGATCGTGATGTCGGCGGCGAGCTCCCGCCCCGCCACCGCCATCGAGAGCAGCGAGGTGAAGGTGCCGACCATCCAGAAGGCGACCCGAAAGATCGGCGCGAAGCGTGGGGCGGCGGTCATGCGGCGGGAAAATCCGGCTCGGCATCGGGAAATGCGCCGGACGGCGCAGGCCGGAGGCCCGCCGTTGCGCCTCGCCGGCTGCGGTGGATCATCCGATACAAGAAGCCGGCCGGCAAACGATAACCGCAACTGCGGGATGCGGCGTGTTACCTTGCCCGGCCTTGCCCGGCAGCGGCGAACGGCCTACTCACCGCAGGGCAGCGGATATCGAGGCTGCATTCCGGAGGCGCATCGACGTGGCCAGGATCCTGATCGCGGGGGCCGGTATCGGCGGGCTGGCGGTGGCCGGCTGCCTGCTGCTCGCCGGGCACGAGGTGGAAATCTACGAGCAGGCGCCCGAACTGGGCGAGATCGGCGCCGGCATCCAGCAGAGCGCCAATGCGACCCATGTCATGCGCCATCTGGGCGTGCTCGACGCGCTGGAGGATATGGCCTTCCTGCCGCCGGTCACGGAATTCCGCCTGTTCGACAGCGGCGAGGTGCTGCAGGCGCTGGCGCTGGCCGCGACTCACCGGGAACGGCACGGCGCGCCCTACCTCCAGCTTCACCGGGCCGACTACCACGCCGTCCTCGCGGCGCGGATCGAGGCGTTGAAACCCGGCTGCATCCGCCTGAATGCGATGGTCGCCGGCTTCCGGGACCGCGCCGGCGGCGTCGCCATGATCCTGGCCGACGGTGCGGAAATCTCCGGCGACCTGCTGATCGGCGCCGACGGCATCAAGTCCGCCGTCCGCCGCCGGATCGCCGGCGCGAACCGGCCGGAATATACCGGCGACTCGGCCTGGCGCCTGACCGTGCCGGTCGAGCGGCTGCCGCCCGGCTTCCTGGACGGCAAATCCTCCATCTGGGTCGGCCCGGACAAGCACGCCGTGGTCTACTTCCTGCGCGGCGGCGGCCTGCTGAATTTCGTTGGCGCGGTGGAACTGGAGGAACGGATCGAGGAATCCTGGACCCAGAAACGGCCGTGGACCGAGTTGCGGGCCGATTTCGAGGGCTGGCATCGCGATATCCTGACGATTATCGAGGCCGCCGACCGCGACGCCTGTTATCGCTGGCCGCTGAACGTCCACCCGCACCTGGACTCATGGAGCGCCGGGCGCGCCACGCTGCTCGGCGACGCCGCCCACCCTATGCTGCCCTATATGGCCCAGGGCGCGGCCGTCGCCGTGGAAGACGGCGCGATCCTTGCGCGCGCACTGGCCGAAGCCGGCTCGATTCCCGACGCGCTGGCCCTGTACGAGCGCCACCGCAAGCCGCGCGCGCGCCGCATCGTCGACGAATCCCGCGCCAACCGCCGCCTGTTCCACCTGCCGAACGAAGCCGCCCTGCGCGCCGCCTTTGCCGAACGGAACATGGACCGGGAGCGCTCCGACTGGCTCTACAACTACAACCCGCTGACGGTAGATCTGGATCAGGTGCACGCCGCCGCTGCCGGCTCCGGTTAGCCCGCCGCGCCATCGCGTCGACTCGCTTTTTTCCGCGATTCGCTCTATATCCCGCGGCGTTGAATCGCCTGCCAGGGTAAGCGGACGGCGTTTTTCCGACAACGGAGAGGCGTCGTCGTTTGCTTTTGCGGCAGACTTTGCCCGCCCGGCGCCCGGCAGACTCCGGCCGCCGGCCCAACCGAAGGAGACAGGATCGTGATCCCGGCCCTCATGCCGACCTACCGGCGGACGGACATCGCTTTCGAGCGCGGTGAAGGCCCCTACCTTTACAGCACCGACGGCCGACGATTCCTGGACTTCGCCAGCGGCATCGCCGTGACCTGCCTGGGCCACAGCCACCCGGCGCTGGTCGAGGCGCTCATCGAGCAGGGGCGGAAGTTCTGGCATTGCTCGAACATCTTCACCATCCCGGGCCAGCAGGAGATGGGCGAGAAGTTCGTGCGCGATACCTTCGCCGACACCGTCTTCTTCGGCAATTCGGGCTCGGAAGCCGTCGAGCTCGGTATCAAGATGATCCGCAAGTACCACCATGCCAGCGGCAACCCGCACAAGACCGGGATCGTCTGCATGCGGGGCGCGTTCCACGGCCGGACCCTGGCGACCATCTTCGCCGGCGGCCAGGAAAGCCATATCGACGGGTTCGGCCCGGCGGTCCAGGGCTTCCGGCACGTCGCATTCGGCAACATGAACGAGCTGCGCAACGCGATCGACGACGAGGTCGGCGGCATCCTGTTTGAGCCGATCCAGGGCGAGGGCGGCTACCGCCCGGCGCCCGACGGCTTCCTCGAGGCTGTCCGCGAGACCGCCGACGAGTTCGGCCTCCTGGTCATGCTCGACGAGGTCCAATGCGGCAACGGCCGGACCGGCCGGCTCTTCGCCCACCAATGGTCGGACATGACGCCCGACATCATGGCGACCGCCAAGGGCATGGGCGGCGGCTTTCCGGTCGGCGCCTGTCTGGCGACGGAAGAGGCGGCCAGGGGCATGACGGCCGGCACCCACGGCTCGACCTATGGCGGCAACCCGCTTGCCATGGCGGTGGCCAACGCGGTCTGGGACGTGCTCACCGCGCCGGGATTCCTCGACAACGTCCGCATTCAGGGCGAGGCGCTGCACGCCGAGCTGCGGGCGCTGGTCGCCGATTACCCGGAGGTCTATGTCGAGGCCCGCGGCCGCGGCCTAATGGCCGGGCTGAAGCTGGCCGACAGCCTGGAAACGCGCCAGGTGGTCGATTTCGTCCGCGAGCGCGGCCTGCTCACGGTCGCGGCGGGCGAGAACGTCGTGCGCATGGCGCCGCCGCTGATCATCGGGCGCGAGGAGATCGACGAGGCCGTCGCCCTGCTGCGCGCCGCGGCGGAGGAACTGATGGCCGAAGAGCGGGATGTTGCCTGACACGGGCATCGCGCCGGACCTGGACCGCACCGCGATTGCGGCCGCCGACGCGCGGCATTTTCTCGATCTCGACTTGGTCGGACAGGCCGACCTGCGCCGCATCGTCGAGGCCGGCAAGCGCCTGAAGGCGGCCCGGCAGGCCGGTGCCCCGCCGGCGCGCCCGCTGGCCGGCAAGACGCTCGCGATGATCTTCGAAAAGCCGTCAACGCGCACGCGGGTCTCGTTCGAGCAGGCCGTCAGGCAGCTCGGCGGCGACGCCATCGTGCTGGAGCGCGAGAGCAGCCAACTCGGCCGCGGCGAGACCGTGGCGGATACGGCGCGCGTGCTCTCGCGCTATGTCGACGCCATCATGCTGCGCTGCACGAAGGAGGAAAAGCTGCTGGAGTTGGCGGCCAACGCCGCCGTGCCGGTCATCAACGGCCTGACCGACCGGACCCATCCCTGCCAACTCATGGCCGACGTGATGACCTTCGAGGAGCATCGCGGCCCGATCGAGGGCAAGGCGGTCGCCTGGAGCGGCGACGGCAACAATATGGCGACCTCCTGGATCCACGCCGCGATGCAGTTCGGGTTCGAATTGCGGCTGGCGGCGCCGACGGCGCTGCCGCCACCGGCCGATGTCGTGGACCGGGCGCGGGCGCGCGGCGCGCGGGTCCATGTGACCGACGACCCGGTGGAAGCGATTTCCGGCGCGGATTGCGTCGTCACCGACGTCTGGATCTCGATGGGGGATACCGGCGCCGCCGACCATCACAACCTGCTGGCGCCCTACCGCGTCGACAGCGCGCTGATGAGCCATGCCCGGGACGACGCGATCTTCATGCACTGCCTGCCGGCCCATCGCGGCGAGGAGGTCGCCGCCGACGTGATCGACGGGCCGCAATCCGTCGTGTGGGACGAGGCGGAAAACCGGCTGCACGCCCAGAAGGGCATCCTGCTCTGGGCGCTGGCGCCCGACCTGCTGGAACAGACGCCATGACGGAGGGCGGCCCGGCCGGGTCCGCCGGCCCGGGGCTGCAGGGGGAGCCGCAGACCGATATCCTGATCCCCTTCCGGCTGGAGCGGGCGAACCTGCGCGGCCGGGCGGTCCGGCTCGGCCCCGCGATCGACGCCATCCTGTCGCGCCACGACTATCCGCCGCCGGTCGCCGACCTGCTGGGCGAAGCGCTGGCGCTCGCCGCCGTGCTGGCCGGCACGCTGAAATACGACGGCATCTTCACCCTGCAGGTCAAGGGAGACGGGCCGGTCGGCATGCTGGTGTGCGACGTCACGTCGGACGGCGATCTGCGCGGCTATGCCGAGGTCGACGAGGCGGCCTACGCCGCGCTCGGCACGGCGGCGCCCGACGGCCCGGTGCCGCGCCATCTGGGCGCCGGCCATCTCGCCTTCACGGTCGACCAGGGCCCGGACATGGAGCGCTACCAGGGGATCGTGGACCTGGCCGGCGCGACGCTGACCGAGTGCGCCCAGCATTATTTCCGGCAGTCCGAGCAGGTCGAGACCCTGCTTCGGCTCGGCGTCGGCCGCCCGGACGGCAGGCGCTGGCAGGCCTCCGCCCTGATGATCCAGCGCGTGCCGATGACCGGCGGGGTCGGCGGCGGGGCCCTTGGCGGGAGCGGCGCGCCGGCGGCGGACGACAGCGGCCACGCGGACGAGGACCGGCGCGAGGACGACTGGCGGCGCCTCGCCATGCTGCTCGGCACAGTGCGCAACGCCGAGGTGCTGGCCCCGGATGTCGATCCGCTGCGCCTGCTGCACCGCCTGTTCCACGCGGACGGCGTCCGGGTCTTCGAGCCGCAGGCGCTGCGCGACCGCTGCCGCTGCTCCGACGACCGGGCGGAGAATGCGTTGCGCATGCTGGACGCGGACGAACTGGCGGACATGACAATCGACGGCGCCGTGACTGTCGCCTGCCAGTTCTGCAGCCGGGTCCGGCGCTACGACGAGGCGGCGCTGGCCGCGCTGCGGGCCGGCCGGGCGGCGGCCTGATGCGGGGCCGGACAACGGGCCGGGAGTCCGCAGATACCCGGATATGTCATGCCCCCGATATGTCATGAAATGTCATGATTCGTTATGGCGCGCTCCTCCGCCCCAACCGTCATTCCGACCGGAGCAGACGCCAGTCCGCGGAGTGGAGGAATCCCGTCGCCGGCTCCCGGGATTTGCAAATCCGTGATCGAGCCGAGATCCCTCCACTCGCTCCGCTCGGTCGGGATGACGGTTTGGCTCGTGTCATGAAATGTCATGATTTGTCATGTTCCGCCGCGCCCTGTCCGCTTGAATAGACAGACCGTTCTATCCATCGTGTTTTTTTGCATTCCGGCCCCACCGTCCGAAACGCCCCGCCGGCCCGAAGTGGCGGAAAACCGCCGAAAACCGCCAGCCGGACGCCTGCCCGGTTCCGGCTCTTTGAAGGAAAAAATGGAAATAAGGAATACATTCTTTATTCTGTTCATGCTGCGTGGGATTTTTTCCTGCGTCGGGCGGGAGCCGGCGGGAACCGCAAACGCCGCCCGTTCGTCCGCAAAACCGGACAATGCCGCCCGGACGCCGATCCCGGCCTGACCCGAAACCCTCATTGGACCCCGGACGGAACGCGGAATGTTCATATAATGTTCGATTCACAGATGTCAAGCCCTGTTGCGCCCATCGCCGGCGGCTTGCGGGACGCCGCGCTTCCCTCACGCGCCGGCCTTGCACCGAGCCCGGAGTTACACAGGCGGGATACGGCGAACGCCGGCTAGCGGTCCCGCGCTTCGCAGTGCTCCCGCTCCATGAAGGCGCGCAATCCCGTTGCCTCATCCTCAACGAACCGCTCGCCGGTTACGGCGAGGTTCGCCGTGCGGTCGAACCGGAAGGTGCGGAAGTCCTGCCGGAGTTCGCACCAGCCGGAAAACATCCAGCCATCGGTCAGGTTCCAGATCGCGAGAGGGCGCACGCGGCGTCCGGTCCGGTTCCCGTCGCCGTCCCGGTAGTCGAACCGCGCGATCTGCCGCTCGCGGATCGCCCGGCGGAGCAGGGCCACATCCGGCGTTGCGCGGTTTCTGCCCTGAAGATTGAAATAGGGCGCATCGGCGAGCCGGCGCTCCTCCGGCCGGGGCATGCCGGCCTGGAGTTTCGCGCGCGCCTCGCGGGCCGCCGCCGCCAGCACCGGATCGCCGGCGCTTTCCACGAAGGAAAGGCCCACGGCAAGCGCATCGACCTGGTCGTGGGTAAACGTCACGTTGGGCAGGTCGAAACCCGGCCGCAGCAGGTAGCCGACGCCGGCCTCGCCTTCGATCGGCAGGCCGGACGCCTGGAGATGGGCGATGTCGCGATAGATCGTGCTGACGCTGACTTCGAAATGTTCGGCAAGGTCGCCGGCCCGGCTGACGCCGCGGGTCCGCATCTCGTTGACCAGCCTGAACAGCCTTTCCGCACGTCTCATCGGTTTCGCGCCCGGCCCGCATTTCGACCCGGATTTCGGCCCGGCTTTCGAAAATGTCGGGGCACAGTCTTTCTCATTCCGCGCCTATAGCATGAGATCGGCGGGTCCCGACGGTTCCGGTGCGAAGAGTCGCTCTCCAGGTCGGCCGCGATGCCCGTGGGCATTCAGTCGGCGGCCGTGGCCTCGATCTCGAACATCAGCGGCGGCAGGGCGAGCCGGGTAACGCCGAGCAGGGTCATCGGCGGCGCGGCGCCGGCAGGCCCGAAGCGCGATCCGAGAATATCGAAATGCTTCAGGGCTTCGTCCATATCGGTGGTGTAGAGGCTGAGCCGGACAATGTCGGCGAGGCCCATGCCGGCGGCGTCCAGAACGGCTTCCAGATTGTCGAGGGCGAGCGCGATTTGACGGCGCATGTCTCCCGGGTGCTGCGGGTTGCCATCGGCGTCGACGGAAGTCTGGCCCGCGCAGATCAGGCGCCGGTTCGCTCCAACGAGCATTTCGGCCTGGTTGTAGCCGAAATTCAACGACCACGGCCAAGGGTTGACGGCTGTTCTCTTCATGGCTGCTGCGCCCTCGTCGACAATTCGGAGAGCGCCTGAATGACACAGGCCTCCCGTCACCGTGGTGGCAGGAGCTGTCGCGCCGGAAAGCGAATTACTCCGCCGGATCGTCAAGGATCCGGCGACTACGGCCCTCCGGGGCCGGTCAGGTTATAGGCGCCGCCGGGATGGGACGTGTCGCCGCCGGCCCCGCGGCGCGTCATTTCGGCGATCCAGATTTCGTCCCATTCGAGATTGGCGAGATTGACCTCCGTTCCGAGCTCCCTGACCAGCCACGCGGTCACCCTGTGCTTGTATTCCCGGCTGACGCCCGGAAGGATGACGACCGGCAGTTCGAAGATGACCTTTTCCAGGCCAAACCGCTGCGCGATCGACCGGATCAGGTCCGCCCGGATGCGCTCGCCGGAGAAGAACTCGTAGGCTTCCAGGAACACCAGCGCGGCGCCGGCCTCGAAGCAGGCGTCGAGATCGGCCAGGACCCGGCTGTCGTCGAGCGTCCCCTCTTTCTTGCCGACCTCGCCGAGAACGCGAAGGCCGAAATCCCGGCGCGCCGAGGCGATGAGCTGCTTCTTTTCTTCCAAGCTCCAGTCCAGCAGATTGTCGGAAACCTCGACGGCGTCGAAGCCGAGGCGCGCCAGGTTTTCGAACAGGGCCTGCACCCGGCCCTGCATGACCGCCAGTTCCACGAACAGCCCGCCCTGCGAGGTGCTGATGTCCGCCTCGCGGTAGAGGCGCAGCTTCTCGAGCAGGAGCGCTTCATCCATCAGCCCCGCGATGCTTCCCGCGATCTTCGCCATATCGATGAACGGGCCCGCCGTCTTCACGACGTCCGCCTGGTGCAGGGGCGGCAGGCCCCAATCGATCATCATGGTCAGGCCGCGGTTGCGCGGTTTCGGCTGGCGCGCCGGCATCCGGACGCCGAGAACCGTCTCGGTCGCCTGCGCCGCCGCCGAAGCTCCGGTCCCGGGTGAATTGTCCGCCGAGGGCATGCGCCGGATTCTGTCGGGTCAGCCGCGCAGCCGCCGCGCGCTTAACGGGCCAGCGCGGCGATGTCCCCGTCCGCCGCCGCCCATTCGACGAGCCGCGCGACATAGCGGGCGCCGGCTTCGAGCTGGGCGATTTCGATGAATTCGTCGGGCTTGTGGGCCTGGGCGATGTCGCCGGGGCCGCACACGACGGCCGGGATGTCCGCCTCCTCGAACAGGCCGGCCTCTGTGCCGTAGGCGACCTTCTCGGTATGGTTGGCCCCGGTCAGCTTGCGCGCCAGCGCGACCGCCGGCGAGCCGGCGCCGGCCTGCATCGGCGGCGACAGGGCCGTTACGGCTGTCTCGATGTTCGCGTCCGGCGAAACCGCCCGCATTTCCGGCAGCAGTTCACCGCGGACATAGTCGTCGAGCGGCTCCAGCACCTCTTCCGGCCTGACGCCCGGAATCGGCCGGAACTCCCAGTCGAAACGGCAATGGCGGGGCACGATGTTGACCGCGCTGCCGCCCTCGATGACGCCGATGTTGAAGGTGGTCCAGGGCGGCGTGAAGCCGTCGTCGGTCCGCCCCGCGCGGCGCAGGCCGTCGACGATCTCCTCGATCCTGCCGATGATCCTCAGGGCGCAGACGACGGCGCTCACCGCCTCGTGCGGCCGGCTGGAATGGGCCTCCAGGCCGGTGACGGTCGTCTGCATCGCGGCGATGCCCTTGTGGCCGTCGACGACGCGCATCGAGGTCGGCTCGCCGACCAGGACGAGCGCGGGCTTCGGCAGGTCCCGGCCCAGCCGCTCGATCAGGTGCGGCACGCCCTTGCAGCCGACCTCCTCGTCGAAGGAAAAGGCGAAATGGACCGGCGCCTTGAGGTCCGCGGCCTTCAGGGCCGGCGCCATGGCGAGCGCGATGGCGATGAAGCCCTTCATGTCCGCCGTGCCGCGGCCGTAGAGCCTGCCGTCCCGCTCCGTCAGCTCGAACGGGTCCGACGACCAGGGCTGGCCGGCGACGGGGACCACGTCGGTATGGCCCGAAAGGGCCACGCCGCCCGCTCCTCCGCCGGGGCCGTTGCCGCCGATCGTCGCGTACAGGTTCGCCTTGGTCTCGTCGGCGCCCGGCGCGAGGCGGCTCTCGATGCCGAGGCCGTCGAGATAGTCCCGGATCCAGTCGAGCATCGGCATGTTGGACTTCGACGAGGTCGTATCGAAGCCGACGATGGTTTCCAGGATCGAGCGGATTTCGGCCAGGCGCGCGGTCAGGGGGTTATTCCTTCCAGAAAGAGGGCAGGAACAGGACCAATACCGCAAATATCTCCAGCCGGCCAATCAGCATGCCGGCCGAGAGCAGCCATTTCGCCGTGTCGTTCAGACCGGTGTAGCTGCTCTCCGGCCCGATGATCGGCCCCAGCCCCGGCCCGACGTTGGCGATGGCGCTGGCCGCGCCGGACAGCGCGGTGATCGGGTCCAGCCCGGTCATGCCCAGCAAGACCGCCAGAAACCCGAAGGACAGGCCGAAGAACAGCAGGAAGCCCATGACCGACTGGGCGACCTCGTCGGTGATCGGCCGGTGGTTGTAGTAGGGGATGAACACGCCGCGCGGCTGCACGAGGCGCGACACCTGGGCCCGGCCGACCGCATAGGCGACCTGGAAGCGGAAGATCTTGATGCCGCACGTCGTCGATCCGGCGCAGCCGCCGACGAACATCAGCAGGAAGAACACGGCGAAGGGAAACGGCCCCCACTTGTCGAAGCCTTCGGTGGCATAGCCGGTGCCGGTCATCACCGAGGTCACGTTGAACGCCGCCTTGGTGATCGCCGCGCCCATGCTCTCGCCGCGGTCGAACACCAGCCACAGGAAGACCAGCAGAACCGCCACGGCGAGAACGCCCAGAAACACCCGCACCTGGCTGTCCTTTGCCAGCGGGTCGAACCGGCCGCGCACGGCGTCGATGTAGAAGACGAACGGCAGGCTGCCGACGATCATGGCCCCGAACAGGATCCACTGGATCGACGGCGGATAGGCCCCGATCGAGGCGTCGCGGGTCGAGAAGCCGCCGGTGGCGATGCTCGTCATCGCGTGGTTGACGGCGTCGAACGGCGCCATCTGCGCGCCCCACAGGACGGTCGCCGTCAGCATGGTCAGGCCGATATAGACGGCGCCGATGCCGGCCGCGAGCTGCGCGGCGCGCGGCAGCACCTTTTCCGGCGTCTCGAAGGCCTCGGTGCGGAACAGCTGCATGCCGCCGACCCGCAGCACCGGCAGGAACGCCAAGGCGAACACGATGATGCCGATGCCGCCGAGCCATTGCAGGATCGACCGCCACAGCAGGATGCCCGGCGGCGCGTTGTCCAGGCCGATGATGACCGTGGCGCCGGTCGTCGTAATGCCCGACATCGCTTCGAAAAACGCGTCGGTATAGGACATTTCGAGCTTGGAAAAAGCGAAGGGCAGCGCCGAAAAGGCGGCGATGATCAGCCAGCTCAGAACGGTGAAGGCGAAGGCCTGGCGCAGGTTGAGCCGGAACCCCTCGGCCCGGTTCGCCAGGATCAGCGAGATGCCGACGAACAGCGTCACCCCGGCCGCCTTGACGAACGCGGACCAGTCCTCTTCGCCCAGCGACAGGTCCACCGCGACGGGCACGAGCATGATCAGGGCGAGAATCGCCAGCAGCACGCCGCAGATGAAGAAGACCGGTCGAAGATCCAGCAAGGGGAATCCGCTTTCGAAAAAGGCCGGTGCCGGCCCGGCCGCTTCGCCCCGCCGGAGCCGCCTGCGCGCTACGGACTATAATCCGCCGGGCGCGGCGGGCAAAGCGGGTCCGGCCTGCCGAGTTCTTTTTCAGGAATTCCGGAGCAACGCCAGTGCGGGGGCGGTGCGGGGCGCGGCGCTTCGGCCTAACCGCCGTTCCCGATCATGGTCAGGAATTCGCGCCGGGTCGCCGGGTCGTCCCGGAACGCACCGAGCATGCGGCTGGTCACCATGCCGGCGCCCGACTTGTGCACGCCGCGGGTCGTCATGCACTGGTGCGACGCCTCGATGACGACGGCGACGCCGCGCGGGTCGAGCACTTCCTGCATCGTGTTGGCGATCTGGGCGGTCAGCTTCTCCTGAATCTGCAGCCGTCTGGCATAGGCGTCGACCAGCCGGGCGATCTTGCTGATCCCGACGACCCGGTTCTTCGGCAGATAGCCGACATGGGCCTTGCCGACGATCGGCACCATATGGTGCTCGCAATGGGATTCGACGCGGATATCGCGCAGCACGACGATCTCGTCGTAGCCTTCGGTCTCGGAAAAGGTCCGGCTGAGGAAATCCACCGGATCGACGGCATAGCCGGAGAAGAACTCCTCATAGGCGCGGACCACCCTGGCCGGCGTTTCGAGCAGGCCTTCGCGGTCCGGGTCGTCGCCGGTCCAGCGCAGCAGGGTGCGGACCGCCGCTTCGGCTTCCCGGCGTGAAGGGCGTGAAAGGTGGCGGACGACGGGTGAACTGTCGTTCATGGCAATGTCCCGGATGGGCGGTCATGCCAACCGCCGCGGCTCGGCAACCGGCCGGCGCCGTCGACAGAGGCGGGTGGAGCGGAGACGGGCGCGAACACGGCTAGATCGGCAGGGATTGCGGCCGGGAGCGCCGCCACCAGCCGACCACGAGCAGCCGCGTCACCATGATCGCCGTGAACATGGAGGTGGCCAGCCCGATCGACAGGGTGACGCCGAAGCCCTGCACCGGTCCGGAGCCGAACAGGAACAGCAGCAGCGCGGCGATGAAGGTCGTCAGGTTGGAGTCGATGATGGTGGTGAGCGCGCGGCGGTAGCCGGTGTCGATTGCCGAGAGCGGCGTGCGCCCGGCGCGGACTTCCTCGCGGATGCGCTCGAAAATCAGCACGTTGGCGTCGACCGCCATGCCGATCGTCAGCACGATGCCGGCGATGCCGGGCAGCGTCAGGGTCGCCTGCAGCAGCGAGAGCGCCGCGGCGATCAGCACCAGGTTGGTCAGCAGCGCGACATTGGCGAAAAGGCCGAACCGGCCGTAGGCCATCACGACGAAAACGACGACGAGGATCAGGCCGATGATGCAGGCGATCTTGCCGGCGTCGATCGAATCCTGGCCCAGTTCGGCGCCGACCTGGCGCTGCTCCTCGATGCTGAGCGGCGCCGGCAGGGCGCCGGCGCGCAGCAGGAGGGCCAGTTCGTTCGCCGACTGGATGGTGAACCGGCCGGTGATGATGCCGGAGCCGCCGCAGATCGCCGACTGGATCACCGGCGCGGAAATCACCTCATTGTCCAGAACGATGGCAAACGGCTTGTCGACATTGGCCGTGGTGATCTTGCAGAACTGGCGGGCGCCGGCCGTATCGAAGCGGAACGCCACGACGGGCCGGCCGTCCTGGAAGGACTGGCTGGCGTCGACGATATGCTGGCCGTCCAGCGCCACCTCCTCGACCAGCAGGTAACGCTCCCGGTAGCCGTCCTCGCTGTCGACCAGGATGTAGCCGGGCGGCGCTTCGGTTGTCTGCATTCCGTCCAGCGACGGGTGCAGCAGGTGGAAGGTCATTTTCGCCGTCGTGCCGATTTTCCGGCGCAGCGATTCCGGGTCCTTTTCGCCCGGCACCTGGATCAGGATGCGGTCGTCGCCCTGGGCCTGGATGATCGGATCGATGGCGCCGGTCGGGTCGATCCGCTGGCGCAGGATTTCGATCGCCTGATCCACCGTGCGGCTGGCGAGCGCCGTTCGTCCGGTGTCGGTCAGGCGCATCGTGCCGCGGCCGTCGTCGAAATCGAATTCGTAATGGGCGCTGGCGCCGGTCAGGGCGTTGGCGCTGCCGCCGAGATCGGCAACCACCTCGCGCAGGGCCTGCCGGGCGGTGTCTTCCTGGGACGGGTCGACAAGGCGGAAGGAAACCTGCCGGTCCGTGGCCCGCAGGCGCTGATACTTCACCCGGTAGTCGGCGCTGCGGAAGGCCCTGCGCACCTGCTTGCGCACATCCTGCAGGCGATCCTTGACGACGTCGCGCAGATCGACCGAATAGAGCAGGTGAATCCCGCCCTGAAGGTCGAGACCCAGGTTGAAGGTCTGGTTCGGCAGCCAGCCCGGAATCTTCTCCAGGGTACTCCGGGGCAGCGCGTTCGGGATGGCGAAGGCCAGGCCCATCAGGCAGATGAGGACGACGGCGATCACCTGCCCGCGCGAGATGTTAATCATCCGAGCAAGCCCGCAACCGGTGCAAATCGATCAGGCGCACAAGCGGGTCCGGGTGCGGCGCGTCAGCCCCTCCGGCCGCCGAACAGGCCGCCCAGCAGGCTGCGGCGCCCGCCGGCATCGTTCGCCGCGGCCGGCTTCTGCCCCGGGCCCGCGCCCTTCTTGTTCAACACGCCCTGAATGGAATTGCGGTCGATCGACACCTTCACCTCGGGCGCGATCTCCATTTCGATTTCAGGCCCGTCGCCGGCCTTGGTGATCTTGCCGATCAGTCCGCCGCTGGTCACGATCCTGTCGTTGCGCTTGACCGCGGCAACCATTTCGCGATGTTCGCGCGCGCGTTTCTGCTGGGGCCGGATCATGAAGAAATACATGACCACGAACAGCAGGACGATCATGAGAAGAAACGAAAAATCCGGCGAACCGCCGCCCCCGGATTGGGCCCAGGCTTCCGAAACCAGCATGACCGACTCCCAGATGTCTTGTCTTTGCGCCGGCGCGCCCGAAACGACGCCGTTCGCCGTATGGGCTGCGGGCGGACCGGCAGGATCGCGCCGATCGTCTGCCGGTTTGACGGAGAGGGCCGGTGCCCGATAGTGTCGCCGGGATCCGACCCGCCGCGGCGCTGTGTTTGCGGCGGCTTATATAATGTGGTGCCGGACCGATTCACACCCGCCGATGACCGACCCATCCCAACGCGCGCATCTGTCGCGGATCGTCGAAGCCCTCGAAAGGCTCGCGCCGCCGACCCCGCCTGCCGCGGCGCCGGACGACGGCGACGCCTTCATCTGGCACGCCGACGGCCGGCGGCTCGAGCTAGTCGCCGACGTCAACCGGGTCGAGATCGACCTGCTGCGCGGCATCGACCGGCAGCGCGACCAACTGCTCGAAAACACTCGCCGCTTCGCCCGCGGACTGCCGGCCAACAACGCGCTGCTGTGGGGCGCCCGGGGCACGGGCAAGAGCTCGATCGTCAAGGCCGTCCACGCGGCGGTGAACGACGAAACCGCCGGCCGGCTGGCGCTGGTGGAGATCCATCGGGAGGACATCCCGACCCTTCCCGCGCTTCTGGGCCTTCTGCGCAAGAGCGACCGGCCCTGCATCCTGTTCTGCGACGATCTCTCCTTCGACGGACAGGATGCGTCCTACAAGTCGCTGAAGGCGGTGCTGGAGGGCGGCATCGAAGGGCGGCCGGCCAACGTGATCTTCTACGCCACGTCCAACCGGCGCCATCTGATGCCGCGCGACATGATCGAGAACGAGCGCTCGACGGCGATCGCGCCTTCGGAAGCCGTCGAGGAGAAGGTCTCGCTGTCGGACCGGTTCGGCCTGTGGCTCGGCTTCCACGCCTGCGATCAGGAAACCTATTTCCAGATCATCGAGGGCTATGCCGGCCGCTACGGCCTCGACATCGGCAGGGACGCGCTGCGCGCCGAAGCCCGGGAATGGGCGGTGACCCGCGGGTCGCGGTCCGGCCGCGTCGCCTGGCAGTTCGTCCAGGACCTCGCCGGGCGGCTGGGCAAGCGGCTGGATTGATCCGGTTCAGCCGACCGTGCCGCTTACCAGCGGGACGAAGCGGACGCCGGTGAGCGGTTCCTCCTCGAAACCCTCCCCGGTGCGTTCGATGCGCCAGAGGGTCTGCGCCGCGCCTTCGGCGCCGACCGGGATCACCAGGCTGCCGCCGATGCGCAGCTGATCCAGCAGGGCCTGGGGCACCCTGTCCGCCGCCGCCGTCACGATGATGCGGTCGAACGGCGCCTGCTCCGGCCAGCCGAGCCCGCCGTCGCCGATCCGCGCCGTAACGTTGCCGATGCCCAGCCTGTCGAAGCGCTGCACCGCCTCCAGGTAGAGGTCGCGAATGCGCTCGACGGAATAGACCCGCCGCGCCAGCCGGGCCAGGATCGCCGTCTGGTAGCCGGACCCGGTGCCGATTTCCAGCACCTTGCAGCGCCGGTCCGGCGCCAGCGCCTGGGTCATCAGGCCGACGATGAGGGGCTGGCTGATCGTCTGGTCGGCGCCGATCGGCAGGGGCCGGTTGTCATAGGCGCTTTCGCGGAACAGTTCGGGGACGAATTCCTCCCGCGGGGTTTTCTCGATCGCCGTCAGCACGTCCGTCTGCGTCACCCCGCCCTGGCGGAGTTCCATGATCAGGCGGATTTTGCGGGTTTCGGCGATCATGCGGGCGGGCGGGCGGTGGCGAAGGGCGGCGGAAAATGCGGACTCAGGCGAAGGCCGCCTGCAACGTGCGTACCGTGGGGCGGTCGGTCAAATCCAGATGAACCGGCGTGATCGCGGTGTATCCTTCCGCGACCGCCGCGAGATCCGTTTCTGGGCGGTTCGGCTCCTCGTTGCGCAGCGAGCCGATCCAGTAATAGGGCACGCCGCGCGGATCCTGCCGCTCGACCAGATGGTCGCCGATCTTGCGCCGGCCGAGGCCGACGACCCGCTCCCCCCTGACCGCCGCCGGCCCGCCTGCGGGAAAATTGACGTTGATGAGCACGCCGTCCGGCCAGCCGGCCTCGACGAGCCGGCGGATTATGTCCGGCGCAAAGCGGCGCGCGGTGTCCCAGTCCGGCCGGGCGCCGTCCTCGTAGACCTGGCTGAGCGCGATCGAGGGCACGCCCGTCAACGTGCCTTCCATCGCGGCGGCGACCGTGCCGGAATAGGTCAGGTCCTCGCCCAGATTGCCGCCCCGGTTGACGCCGGAAAGCGCGAGATCGGGCTTGCGGTCCTTGAGCAGATGGCCGACCGCCATCAGGACGCAGTCGGTCGGCGTTCCGTCGACCGAGTAGCGGCGCTCGCCGCGTTTCGTCATGCGCAAGGGCCGCCGCAGCGTCAGCGAATGGCCGGCGCCGCTCTGTTCCTGTTCCGGCGCCACGATCCAGACATCGTCGGACAGCCCGCGCGCGACCCCGGCCAGAATGTCGAGGCCCGGCGCGTTCGCCCCGTCGTCGTTGGTGACGAGGATACGCGCCTTCGAGAGGTCGGGGATCCGCCGGGTCAAGCGGCGATCCTGTCGATCCCGCCCATGTATGGCCGCAGGGCCTCGGGAACGGCGATCGATCCGTCGGCCTGCTGACAATTCTCCATCACCGCGATGAGCGTGCGGCCGACGGCAAGGCCCGACCCGTTGAGCGTGTGGACGAAGCGGGTGCCCTTGCCGCCGGCCGGCCGGTAGCGGGCGTTCATCCGCCGGGCCTGGAAGTCGCCGCAGTTCGAGCAACTGGAAATCTCGCGGTAGGCGCCCTGGCCCGGCAGCCAGACCTCGATATCGTAGGTCTTGCGCGCGCCGAAACCCATATCGCCGGTCGACAGCACCACGACCCGGTAGGGGATGCCGAGGCGCTTGAGGATTTCCTCGGCGCAGCCGGTCATGCGTTCGAGTTCGGCCTCCGAGCCGTCCGGGTGCGCGATGCTGACCATTTCGACCTTGGAAAACTGGTGCTGGCGCAGCATGCCGCGGGTGTCGCGGCCCGCCGCGCCGGCTTCGGAGCGGAAACAGAGGGTGTAGGCCGTGTAGCGCCGCGGCAGGGAACTCTCTTCGACGACCTGCCCGGCGGCGAGGTTAGTCAGCGGCACCTCCGCCGTGGGAATCAGCCACATGCCCTCTTCGGTCCGGTACTGGTCCTCGGCGAATTTCGGCAACTGGCCGGTGCCGTAGAGCACATGATCGCGCACCAGGACCGGCGGGGAGATTTCGGTGTAGCCGAACTCGCCGGTGTGGGTATCGAGCATGAACTGGGCGATCGCCCGCTCCAGCCGGGCCAGCCGGCCGGAGAGCAGAACGAAGCGCGCGCCGCTCAGGCTGGCGGCGGTATCGAAATCCATTTCGCCCAGCGCTTCGCCGAGCTCGAAATGCTGTTTCGGCTCGAAAGCGAAGTCCGGCCGTTCGCCGACCCGGCGCAACTCGACATTCGCCGCCTCGTCCGGCCCGACCGGCACATCTTCGAACGGCAGGTTGGGGATCACTTCGAGCGCCGCGGTCAGCGCCGCTTCGGCCTCTTTCTGCTCGGCCTCCAGTTCGCCGAGCCGGTCCTTCATCGCGCCGACCCTGGTGATGACGTCCGCAACGTCCCGGCCCTCGGCCTTCGCCCTGCCGATATCCTTCGACAGCGCGTTGCGCTCCGATTGCAGCGTCTGCGCCTCCGTCTGCGCTTGGCGGCGGCGGGCGTCGAGCGCGGTCAGCGCGGCGCTTTCGGGCGCCAGTCCGCGGCGCGCCAGCGCGGCGTCGAAAGCATCGGGATTGTCGCGAATCCAGCGGATGTCGTGCATGGCTCGAAGCGGCTCGGGATCTCGGTCGGGCGCAATTCGCTAACGCATATAGCCGCGCCCGCGCCCGACATCCACCGTCACCCGCCGGCCCGGCGAATGGGTCGCGCGCCGCGCGCCGCAGGCCGACGACCTAGTCCGCCAGTTCCGCCTGCAGCGCCGCATCTTCCTCGGCGCGCTTCTTCTCGATCATCCGGGCAAGGAAGATGGAGACTTCGTAGAGCAGCAGGATCGGGATCGCGAGGCCGATCTGGCTGATAACGTCCGGCGGCGTCAGGATTGCGGCAAAGACAAAGACCAGAACGACGGCGTATTTCCGGAACCGCGCCAGGCCCCTGGAAGTTACGAGATCGACCTTGGCCAGCAGCGTCAGCACCACAGGCAGCTGGAACGCGATGCCGAAAGCGAAAATCAGCTTGATGACGAGAGAGAGATATTCCTCGACCTTGGGCAGCAATTCGATCCGCGCGCCGGTCTCGCCGGTGTTCTGGAACGCCGCGAAGAATTCCCAGGCCAGCGGCATGATCGCGTAGTAGACCATCGCCCCGCCGGCGAAGAACAGGACCGGCGTGGCGATCAGGAACGGCCGGAACGCGGACTTCTCCTTGGTGTACAGGCCCGGCGCCACGAATTTCCACAACTGGACGGCGAAGATCGGGAAGGCGAGGAAGGCCGCCGCGTAGAAGCCGATCTTGATCTCCGTGAAAAACACCTCGTACAGCTTGGTGTAGATCAGCGTGGCGTCCTCGTTCCGGGCGCGCAGGATGTCCATCAGCGGCCGGGACAGGAAATCGAAGATATTCTCGGCGAAGTAGACGCAAACGCCGAATGCGGCCAGCAGGGCCACGACGCACCACATGAGCCGGCGGCGGAGCTCCGTGAGATGCTCCATCATCGTCATGCGATTCTGGTCGGGATCGTCTTTCGCCGGCGGATCGCCGCCCGGCGCTTCGACCTGTTCTCCGGTCGGCCCGCCGTCTTCCCCGGCCGGCCCGTCGTCCGCGTTTTCCGGCGCTGCCTCCGGTGTCTCCTCCCGTGTCTCCTCGGGTGTCTCCTCGGGGGCGTCCGGTTGGGCCTTCTTCTTCCCGGCTTCCGGGTCGTCGGTCATCGGGTGCGGACCTTGCGCTTGACCGGCCCGTCGCGGCCGGAGCGGCGGCTGCTGAAGCGCGGCCGCGACCTGGCCGGCGCCTTGCGGTGCTTCGGCCATTTGTCCGCAGCATCGCCCGGGGAGACGTTGCGCCAGGCCGGAATCGGCTTCCAGTAGGAACTGTAGTCGGGGCTGTCGGAATCGTCGTCCACGCCGGCATAGTCGAAATCGCCCGCCATATTCTCGATGGCGTTCATTTCCTCGCTCGCAGCGTTGGCGACCTTGTCGATATCCTGCTGGAGTTTGTCCAGATCGGCTTCGCGGGCGAGGTCGTCCAGGCCGGAGCGGAATTCGCCGGACAGCGCCTTGAGCCGGCCGATGCCCTCGGTGACGCCCTTGACGACCTTCGGCATGTCTTTCGGGCCGACGATCATCAACGTGATCACGGCGATCATCGCCATTTCCATCCAGCCGAGATCGAACATCGCCCTACAACTGCGGCCCGCGCTTTCCGACCTCCGGCCCCGGCAGGAGTCCCGGAGCGATCTCCCTTGCGATCCCCGGTACGATCCCCGGTACGGCCGCGGTCAGGCTTTCTCGACCTCGTCGACCTTCGCGCCGGCGGTCTGGCCGCCCTTGCCGTCGATCACCTTGGCATCGTCGCCGCCGGCGGCGGCGGATTCGGCATCGGCCTTCAGGCCCTTGCGAAACTGCGTGATGCCGCTGCCCAGGTCACGCATCAGGCCGGGAATTTTCCGGCCGCCGAACAGCAGGAGGATGACAGCGACAATGATCAGGATTTGCCAGATGCTCAGGCCCATTCCACCTCTCCCCTGTCCGAATCCTGTTTCCGGATCCTGTTTCGGGTCCCTTTCCGGCGGACCGGCCGGCATTCGCACGGTTCGGTCCGGCCGGCCGATGCGCCGTCCCGGCGCGGTTCGTTGCCCGGTCTATTTAGCGTTTGCCGATGGAAAAACAAACACATGCGCCGGGTCTAGCGTCACCGCGACGCAATCGCCCTCGTGCGGCGCGCGGGCGGCCGGCGCACGGGCATACAGGGTTTCGCCGGGCCGGCCGGTAGTTTCCAGCGCAATGAGCGCATCGCCGCCGATCGGCCGGCTGCGCAAAACGCGGGCCCGCACCGCCCCGTCGCCGGCGAAGCCGACCCCTTCGTAGCGCACGAGAATCTGGACTGCCGCGCCCGCCGGCAGGTCTCCGGCATCGACCGGTCCCCAGCCCGTGTCGATCGCGCCCGCGCCGCCCACCGTTCCGCTCAACCGGTTGGTATCGCTCAGGAAATTGGCGACGAACGGGCTTTCCGGGCGGCCGTACACAGCGCCGGGCGGGCCGAACTGCATCAGCCTGCCGTCGCGCATGACACCGATCCGGTCGGCGACATACATGGCCTCTTCCGGATCGTGGGTCACCACGACCGCCGTCGTCCCGGTCTCGCGCAGGACGGTGAGCAGCGTATCGGCCAGGCCGTGCCGCAGCCGCGCATCGAGGCCCGACAGCGGCTCGTCCAGCAACAGCATGCCCGGCGACGGCGCCAGGGCCCGGGCGAGCGCGATGCGCTGCTGCTGGCCGCCCGACAGGGTATGGGGGTAAGCGTCGGCGAGAGCCGATACGCCGACGCGCTCCAGCACCTCGCCGACCCGATTGCGCCGTTCGGCGGCGCCCAGGTGCTGCAGGCCGAAGCCGATATTGTCGGCCGCGCTGAGATGCGGAAACAGCGCGTAATCCTGGAACAGGAAACCGACATTGCGCTGTTCGGGCGGCAAATCGGGGCCCGGTGCGGCGCCGACCGTCCGGCCCCCGATGGCGATCCGGCCGTGCTGGATGGCCTCGAGACCGGCGACGAGCCTCAACAGGGTGGACTTGCCACAGCCCGATGGCCCGAGCAGCGCGAGGATCTGACCGGCGCCGATAGCCAGGGAAACGTCCTCCAGCGCGGTAACCCGGTCGAAGCGGTGGGTCAGCGCGTCGATGGCCAGGTCGGGGCCGGCCGGCGCCGCTATGACCGCCGCGCCGCGATCGGGGCGATCTTCTCGGCCTCGCGCGGCTCGCTGCTGCGCCGCATGGCGCGGGACAACAGGATTACCGGAAGGACTCCGGCGAGCACGATCGCGAGCGCGGAAGGCGCCGCCTCGACGAGTTGTTCGTCGGTGGCGAATTCGTAGGTCCGCAGCGCCAGCGTATCGATGCCGAACGGCCGCAACAGCAGCGTCGCCGGCAGTTCTTTCAGAACGTCGACGAAGATCAGGAGCCCGGCGGCGGCGATACTGGGCCGGAGCATCGGCGCGTGAATGCGCCGGACGACGCCCGTCGCGCTGGCGCCCAGAGTCCGCGCGGCATCGTCCATGTGCCCGGTGACGCGGCTCAGGCCGCTGTCGATAGCGCCGTAGGAGATCGCCAGGAAGCGCACGGCATAAGCGAACAGAAGCGCGAACACGGTGCCGCTGAAGATCAGGCCGGGCGACAGGCCGAAGACGTCCGCGCCGAGCGAGTTTATCCATTCGTCCAGGGCGGCGAAGGGGATGACGATGCCGACGGCGAGAACGGCGCCCGGCACCGCGTAGCCGAGCGCCGCCAGGCGCGTCAGCCCCCGAAACAGGCGGCTGGCCGAGCGCCGGGCGGCGTAGGCGAGGAACACAGCGGCCGCAACGGTGATCAGCGCCGCCGAGCCGGCCAGCCCGACGCTGGTGAAGGCAAGACGGACGAAGTCCGAATCGACGACCTCGGCGGCGGACAGCCATGTCCACCAGGCCAGCGCGGCTGCCGGCGCCGCAAATCCGAAAATCACCGGCGTCGCGCAGAATGCGACGGCGAGGGCGGCGCGCCAGCCGGTCAGCCGCCAGCCCGGCAGGGGCCGGTAGCGGATCGACAGATTGTGGAACGCGGCGCGCCCGCGCGACCGGCGTTCCAGCACTAGGATCGCGAACACGAAGATCAGGAAGACCGACGCCAGCTTGGCCGCCGCGGCCGGGCTGCCGTCCGCCAGCCAGACCCGGAAGATGCCGGTCGTGAACGTATCGACGCCGAAATGCTGCATCGCGCCGAATTCGTTCAGCGCCTCCAGCAGCGCCAGCGCCATGCCGGCGACGATGGACGGCCGAGCCAGCGGCAGCGCGACCCGCCACATCGCCTGCGCCGGCGTACAGCCCAGCGTGCGGCTGACTTCCAGCGAGCAGATGGATTGTTCGAGAAAGGCCGACCGGCTGAGCAGATAGACATAGGGATACAGCACCAGGCTCAGCATCGCGATCGCGCCGGGCAGCGAGCGGATGTTCGGCGCCGGATAGTCGGCGCCCGTCCAGCCGAACAGGTCGCGCAGCCCGGTCTGGACCGGGCCGGCAAAATCGAGCAGGCCGGTATAGGTGTAGGCGATGACATAGGCCGGCATGGCAAAGGGCAGCAGGAGCGCCCAGGAAAAGAAGCGCCGGCCCGGAAAGCGGCACAGGCTGACCAGCCAGGCGGTGCCGACGCCGCCGATCAGCGTCAGCGCGCCGACGCCGGCGATCAGCCACAGCGTGTTGGCCACATAACGCGGCAGGACGGTCGACGCCAGATGCGCCCACAGATCGCCCGTCGGGACGAACAGATGCGCCAGCACCGTGGCGATCGGCAGGAGTACGGCGCCGAGAACGGCCGCCAGCCCCAGGCCCCAGACGGCATCTGCCGGGCGGCGGAATGGCAGGATTCCGGCCCGGGGCAAGGCAAACGGCGCGGCAACGGGCGAAGCGTCGGGCACGAGTCGATCCCTGCGGTCAAGCGATAGCGTGCGCCCTTAACATCGTTGCAAATGATTTGCAGTTGCAATGTGCCGCAGGATCGCGGGCGGCTCAACCGGGATCGGCGCCTGCTTCGGCCGGTTCCTCGTCTTCTTCGGCCGATTCCGGTTCTCCGGCATCGACCGCCGCATCGCCATCCGCCGCGCTCCGGAACGCCTCTATCGCCGGACGCTTGTCGAGCAGGCCCGAAGCCTTGAGGTCAGCGACGCCCGGAAGGTCGCCGACATTCTCCAGGCCGAAATGGTCGAGGAACGCCTGGGTGGTGATCCAGGTCAGCGGACGGCCCGGCGTCTGGCGGCGGCGGCCCGGCTTGATCCAGCCGGCTTCCAACAGCAGGTCGAGGGTGCCGCGGCTTTGCCCGACGCCGCGGATTTCTTCGATTTCGGCGCGGGTCGCGGGCTGATGATAGGCGATGACCGCCAGCGTCTCGACCGCTGCGCGGGACAGTTTCCGCACGGACGATCGTTCGATCTTGAGGGCGTCGCCCAGGTCGGGCGCGGTGCGGAACGCCCAGCCATCGCCCGCCCTGTACAGCTCGACGCCCCGGTTCTCGTACAGACCGCGCAGGATTTTCAGCGCCGGGTCGAGCTGTCCCGGGTCGGGCAGCCGGTGCGCCAGATCGGCTTCGCTGACCGGCTCGGCGGCAGCGAACAGCACGGCCTCGATCAGGCGCACGACCCGGCTGTCGGCTGCTACCACCGGCTCGCCGCCCGCCGTCCCGGCAGTCTCCTGCGGCGCGCCGCCGGAGCGTTCGGGCACTTCCGCGCCATTCATCTTGTGCGTCCGTCGCGCAGCAGGACCGGCCCGAACGGGCGGTCCTGCCGGATCTCCACGTTGCCCGACCGCGCCATTTCCAGACTGGCGACCAGCGTCGAGGCGACGGCGGAGCGCACGGTCAGGCCATCGCGCAATTCGGGCGGGAGAAAAGTTACCAGGTCCGTCCAGTCGGGCAGGTTCCCCAGCAGCGCCTTCAACCGTTCGCGCGCTTCCTCGATCGACATCAGCTCCGCCGGTTCGACAATGCGCAACACCGAACCGTCGGCCCGCTGGCGGTTCCGGGCATAGGCGCTGAGCAGATCGAACAGCGATACCTCGAAGACCGTGCTCGAAACGACGGTTGCGCTCTCCGGCGCGCCGCGGACGAAACGCTCGCGCCCCAGTTGCGGCCGCGCCATCAGCCGGCCGGCGGCTTCGCGCAGCGCCTCCAGGCGCTTGAGCTGGAAGGTGAGGGCCGCCGCCATTTCGGCGCCGCTCGGCTCGTCGGCGGACTCGTCCCGCGGCAGCAGGAGGCGCGATTTCAGATAGGCGAGCCAGGCCGCCATGACGAGGTAATCGGCCGCCACCTCGAGCTGCAAGCTGCGGGCCCGGGCCATGAATTCGAGATACTGCTCGGCGAGCTGCAGGATCGAAATCTTGGTGATATCGACCTTCTGGTCGCGGGCGAGCGCCAGCAGGAGATCGAGCGGACCTTCGAAGCCCTGCAAATCCAGCAGGAGCCGGTCTTCGGAGCGAACCGGGCGAACGTCGTCCATCGCGAAATCGTCGTTCATGGCGGTTCAGCCTACCACAATCGGACGATGCTTGCGCCGGTCACGGCCTCGAAATGCCGGACCAGGCCGTCGGCCATGGGCCGGATCACCGCATCGAAGGGATCGATGGCGGCGCCCAGCCAGCCGGACACCAGCGGCAGCAGGAAAAAGACTCCGAGTATGACGGCAAATCCATAGGGCTCCAGCCGCTTGTAGCGCCAGGCGACGTTTTCGGGGAGCAGATGGAGGACCACCTGTCCGCCATCCAGGGGCAACAGCGGGATCAGGTTGAACAGGGCAATGAGCACATTCACGAAGATCATTGCGGAGCAAACGCCCGCCACGATGCCCTCGGCCAGACCGGCCGGCTGGAGAAGCCCCTGGATCAGCGCGAATCCCACCGCCAGCAAGAGGTTGGCCAGCGGTCCGACAGCCGCCACCAGAAGCATGTCGCGCCGGGGCCGGCCCATCTTGAGCGGATCGATCGGCACCGGTTTCGCCCAGCCGAATATGAACCGGCTCGGCGTCGGCAGGAACAGGATCGCCGCGGGAACGATCAGCGTGCCGACCAGGTCGAGATGGCGGAGCGGGTTGATCGACAGCCGTCCGTGTTCCGCCGGCGTCGGATCGCCCAAACGCGCCGCCACGAAGCCGTGGGCCGCTTCGTGCATCGTGATCGCGACGATGGCGGCGCCTGCAAACAGCAGAATAACGACAGCCTGGGAAAACTCGCCGCTCATCAGCCGGTGTACCGTCCGGCATCCGCGCGGTGTTCGAGCAGCGCCGTCACACGGGCCCGCGCTGCCTCCCGGTCGAAGTCGTCCAGCGTTCCCAGCATGGCGCGACCCGCTTCCACACGATTCAGGCCGGCGTCGTTCATTTGGCCGGCCCCATCCACGACCTTTATCATCTCTTCCATGACGCCATTGCAATGAAGCGCGATATCGCATCCGGCGATCCGGCATTGCCGCGCCCGGCGTTCGAGCGGGCCTTCCAGCGCCTGCATCGACAGATCGTCGCTCAGGAGCAGTCCCTGAAAGCCGATCTGGGTGCGTATGATGGTGCTGACCATCAGTTCGGACAAGGTTGCCGGCGCCGTGGCGTCGAGCGCTTTGTAGACCGCGTGGGCGGTCATGGCCCAGGGCAGGTCGGCCAGTGCGGTGAAGGGCGCGAAATCCGTCGCGCGCAACCGGTCGACCGGTGCGTCGACTTCCGGAAGAGCCCAATGGCTGTCGACCGGAGCGCGACCGTGGCCGGGGATATGCTTGACGACCGGGATCACGCCGGCGGCGAGCAGGGTCCGGGCGACGATCCGGGCGAGTTGCGCGACCCGGTCCGGCGACGATCCGTAGGCGCGGTCGCCGATGACATCGTGCGCGCCGGCGACCGGCACGTCGGCCACCGGCGTGCAATTGACGTCGATCCCCAGATCGAGCAGGTCGGCGGCAATGAGCTGCGTGTTGAGCTTCAGGGCTTCGGCGCCGGCCGCCGGATCCTCGGCATGGAGATCGGCAAATACAGCCGCGGCCGGCGCGGCATACCAGAATGGCGGCTTCAGCCGCACCACCCGGCCGCCCTCCTGGTCGATCAGCACCGGCGCATCGCCTCGTCCGATCGTTTCGCGCAGCGCGCCGACCAGGGCCCGGACCTGATCCGGCGTCTCGATATTTCGGGCGAACAGGATGAAGCCGAGCGGATCGGCGTCGCGGAAAAACCGCTTCTCCTCTTCCGATAACCGGGTCGAGGCGCAGCCGAGGATCGTTGCGCCAACCGTCATCGGGGCGCTAGCCGCTGACGAGGAAGCAGTTTATCCGCCGCTTGCCGAGCGTCCGGCACAGGTCGCGCGCCGTTTGCCGGTTCGCGAACGGACCGGTCCTGAGCCTGTAGAACACCCCTTTGGCGCCCAGGTCGACCCGCTCGACAACCATGCTCAGGCGGCCGAGCAGGCTGCGGTGCTTGCGCTGAAGACTGCGCCCGTGATTCCTGGCCTTGGCCTGCGTCCGGAATGCGCCGAGCTGTATGCGATACGACCGGACCTTGGCGGCCCGGCGGGCTTTACCGGAGATTTTGCGGCTGTCGGCGCCGGCGGTCCCGGTGGTGGCGGTGGTGGAGACCGTGGCGGTCCCGGCGGCGGCCGGCGCGGCGTTCGCTGCGGGCCGGCCGGCTCGTTCCGCCGGTTTTGCGGAAACGGCCGGTTTCGTGGAGACGGCCGGTTTCACGGAAACACGCCGCTTCGCGGAAGCCGACCGTTTCGGGCCAACGGGTTTAGAGGCAGCGGATTTCGGGGCTGCGGGTTTCCGGGCTGCGGATTTCCGGGCGGCCAGGTTCAACGCGGCAAGCCGGTACAGGCCGGTGTCGGCCATCAGGGTCGGCACCGGATGGCAGACCGGGCCCTGCGGATGAGAGCGCTGCTGCGCCGCCGGACCCGGTGCGCGGGCATCGGGCGCGTCCCCGGCAGCCTTGCCGCGCTGCGCCTTGTCGATCGTCTTGTAGACGCCCAGACCCTGGTTGGGCACTTCCAGTCCGCCGGGATCGGCCGGGCGGACCTTGACCGGCCCCTTTGCCGCGCGAATCAGGGGAACGCCATCCTGCTCCGGCCCGGCGGTCTCGATGCCGAAACTGTAGACCAGATAGACGCCGCCGAAGACCAGCGCAACGGCGACGCCGATGCCGAGCAGCCAGCGGTAAACGACCGCAACCCAGCCGGTCCTGCGGGGTACATCGTCCTCGTATTCGGCATAGTCGTTGTCGCTGTCGATCACCGCATTTCCTCTGCCGGCGCGACGCCGAACAGAACCAGGCCCGAGGCAATGACCGTTGCAACGGCTTTGACCAGCGCCAGCCGGGCCAGGGTCAGCGAAAGATCGTCCGGCCGGATGAACCGCAAATCGGGCTCGTCCCGTCCCCGGTTCCAGTGCGCATGAAAGTCCGCCGCAATATCGTACAAGTAAAAGGCGATTCTGTGCGGCTCGTGTGTTTCAGCTGCGTTCTCGATTACTCTCGGCCAAGTTGTGAGTTTCTTGATTAAACTTAATTCGCCTTCATTCGTCAAGGTCGAGAAGTCTGCATTTACCAGCGAAGCCGGGCCGGTATCGAGATCCGGCAGGACATCCTTCGCCTGGCGAAAAACCGAATGACTGCGCGCATGCGCGTATTGGACATAGAAGACAGGGTTGTCCTTCGACTGTTCGGTCACCCTGGCGAAATCGAAATCGAGCGGCGCATCGTTGCGGCGCGTCAGCATGACGAAGCGGACGACGTCCTTGCCGACTTCGTCGACGACATCGCGGACGGTCACGACGTCGCCGGCCCGTTTCGACATTTTCACCACCGCGCCGTCGCGGATCAGGCGGACCAGCTGGACCACCTTCACGTCCAGCGTGGCATCGCCCCGACTAATCGCGTCGACCGCCGCCTTCATCCGCGGGATGTAGCCCTGGTGGTCGGCGCCCCAGACGTCGATCAGCAGCCCGGCGCCGCGCTTCCACTTGTCCCGGTGATAGGCGATGTCCGTGGCGAAATAGGTCCAGTCGCCGTTCGATTTCTTCAGCGGCCGGTCGACATCGTCGCCGAATTCCGTCGCGCGGAACAACGATTGCGGCCGTTCCTCCCAATCGTCGGGCCGCTTGCCTTTGGGCGGATCGAGCACGCCGGTATAGATCAGCCCGCGGGCCTCGAGGTCGGCGAAGACGGTGTCGACCGCACCGGCTTCGACCAGCGACCGCTCGGAAGAAAACACGTCGTGCCGAACGCCGAGCGCGGCCAGATCGTCCCTGATCCGGTCCATCATCCAGGCGACGGCAAAATCGCGGGCGCGGATGCGGTCTTCTTCGCTGCCGGACGCCGGGTCGGGCCGCACGTCCGCGGGCAGGTCCAGCGCCGCCCGGGCCGCATCGATCACGTCCTGCCCCGGATAGAGGCCGTCGAACGCCTCTTCCGGCAATGCCTCGCCCCGGAGTTGCCGCATCCGCTTGAGCAGGGATTCGGCGAGGATATCGATCTGGCCGCCCCAGTCGTTGATGTAATATTCCCTCGTGACGGCATAGCCGGCCTTCTCCAGCAGCGCCGCCAGCGCATCGCCGAACACGGCGCCGCGGGCGTGGGCGACGTGGAGCGGGCCGGTCGGGTTCGCGCTGGTGAACTCGACGTTGACCGCTGCGCCCCGGCCGACATCGGCATCGCCGTAGGCCGGGCCGGCCGCCAGGATATCGGCGACGCGGCGTTGCCAGAATCCATCGGCGATCCGGATATTGATAAAGCCGGGACCGGCGACCTCGACCGCGGCCACGCTGTCCAGCCGGCGCAAGCCTTCGGCTATCTTCCCGGCGAGGTCGCGCGGCTTCGTACCGGCGGCCCCGGCGAGGACGAGGGCGGCGTTGGTCGCCATGTCGCCGTGTTTCGGGTCGCGCGGCGGTTCGCAGGTAACGCGGTCGAAATCCGTAGCAGCGGGCAAATCCCCGGCCTCGGCCAGCGCGGCCAGCACCGCCGCGACCTCGTCGCGAAAATGGCGGAAGACGTTCATGCTAAGCGGGTCCGTCAGCGTTCGGCAGCAATCAGCCGGTCGTGTTCGTTCAGGGCGAAACGGTCGGTCATCCCGGCAATATAGTCGGCGATGACCCGGGCGCGGCGGGCCTCGCCGCCGGCCTCCGCCCGGCGCCGCCACGACGGAGGCAGCGTATCGGGCCTACCGATAAACAGGCCGAACAGGCTGCGCACCACGCCGCGCGCCCCGTCGGTCTCGCGCCGGACCTTCGGATGGGCGTACATGTTCTCGTACAGGAAATCCTTCAACGTCCGGTCGTTGGCCGCCATGGTTTCGGAAAAGGCCGCCGTCGCACGGCCGCGGCGGCGCACGGCGTCCGGATTTCCAGGCCGATAGTCGGCCAGGCGCCGCCGTGTTTCGGCGAGCAGGTCATCGACCATCAAACTGATCAGCCGGCGGTTGGCCTCATGGTTCAGCCGGGGTGCCTCCAGATCGGGATAGCGGTCGAGCACCTCGCGGAACGCCTCGTCGACGAAGCCGACCCGGCGAACCTCCTCGACGGTGAACAGGCCGGCGCGCAGGCCGTCGTCCAGATCGTGATTGTTGTAGGCGATATCGTCGGCCAGCGCCGCAATCTGCGCCTCCAGCCCCGGCCAGGTGTCGAGCTCCAGATCGTGCTGCGCGACATAGTCGGCGATCGGCTCGGGCACCGGGTGCGCGGCCGGGGCCGCCGCCTGCCCGGCGACCGGCCCAACGAGGGGGCTGTTGTGCTTGACCACGCCTTCCAGCGTTTCCCAGGTCAGGTTCAGGCCGTCGAATTCGGCATATTTCCGTTCCAGCCGCGTCAGGATCCGCAACGTCTGGGCGTTGTGGTCGAAGCCGCCATAGTCCGCCATGCAGTCGTTGAGCGCGTTCTCGCCGGCGTGGCCGAACGGCGTGTGGCCGAGATCGTGGGCCAGCGCCAGGGTTTCCGCCAGTTCTTCGTTCAGGCCCAGGCACCGGCCGACCGAACGGGCGATGTTGGAGACTTCCAGCGAATGGGTCAGGCGGGTCCGGTAATGGTCGCCTTCGTGGGAGACGAAGACCTGCGTCTTGTGCTTCATCCGGCGGAACGCCGTGGAGTGGACGATCCGGTCGCGATCGCGCTGGAAAACCGTGCGCGTCGTGCATTCCGGCTCGCCGTGGAGGCGGCCGCGGCTGTGCGCCGGGTCGCAGGCGTAGGGCGCATGGCGGACGCCGAAAATCCGGTCGGGCGCATCGGCTCGGTTCATGGTCGGGAACCTAGGGCTGCGGCGAGTCCCCGGCAATCGGCCAGCAGGTAGCAGAGGATCGGCACCGGCGGGCCGAGGGCGGTTCCGGCAGCCGATCCGAAATTGACTATCGCCGCCGTTTCCCTAACTCTGGGGCAGGTTCCCGACAGTCCGGCCGATCGCCCATGTCCGAGTCCGCCCCGCCCGTATTCGGTATCACGGAAAACGCCGCAAGGCGGGTTGCAGAGCTGCGCGCTGCGGAAGGCAACGAGCGGCTGATGCTGCGGATTGCGGTGGACGGCGGCGGCTGCAACGGCTTCCAGTACCGCTTCGATTTCGACGACGCGGTCAACGACGACGACACGGTCTTCGAGCGCGACGGCGTGAAGGTGGTCGTGGACGAGGTCTCGCTCGATTTCCTCGGCAACGCCGAGGTCGATTTCAAGCAGGAGCTGATCGGCAGCTATTTCGCCGTCGAGAACCCGAACGCCACGTCGAACTGCGGCTGCGGCACCAGCTTCTCGGTCGATTGAGCCGCGGGTGAGCACGGCCCATCTGCAGCGGCGGCCGGCCCGATGACCCGGATCGCGACCTTCAACGTCAATTCCATCAAGGCGCGCATGGCCAATGTGCTGGCCTGGCTGGACGAGTTCGATCCGGACATCGCCCTGTTCCAGGAGATCAAGTCGACCGAGGAGAGCTTCCCCTGGATGGAGCTGGAAGCGGCCGGCTACAACATCGCGATCAGCGGCCAGAAATCCTATAACGGCGTCGCCATCTTCTCGAAGACGCCGCTGGAGATCGTCCATACCCGGCTACCCGGCGACGAAGGCGACGACCAGGCGCGCTATATCGAGGCGGTCGCCGAGACCGGCGCCGGCGTCCTGCGCGTTGCGAGCATCTATCTGCCGAACGGCAATCCGGTCGATACGGACAAGTTCGCTTACAAGCTCGCCTGGATGGAGCGGCTGGTCGCCCACGCCCGCGGACTCCTGGAGCTGGAGGAGCCGATAGTCCTGGGCGGCGACTACAACGTGATCCCGCAGGACGAGGACTGCCACGACCCCGCGGCCTGGCGGGGCGACGCCCTGTTCCGGCCCGAAAGCCGCGCCGCCTTCCGCCGGCTGCTGGCACTCGGCTACACCGAGGCCTTCCGGACCCTGCACCCGCGAGCGCAGGACTACACTTTCTGGGACTACCAGCGCGGCGACTGGCAGAACGACCGCGGCATCCGCATCGACCATCTGCTGCTGTCGCCCCAGGCGGCCGACCTGCTGACCGACTGCCAAATCGACCGCAAGCCGCGCGGCCGGCCGAAAGCATCGGACCACACGCCGATCTGGTGCGCGTTGAGCGCGCCCTGACACCTTCGCCCCGTTCCCGCGGCCGCGCCGGCGCCGGCGACCGCCTCTGCATGGCGCCATCCCGCCGCGAGATGGCGGGTGGGCCGGCGGCGCAAGACGCGTTACAGAAAGCCCCATGTTCAAGATCGTCTTCTGCCTGCGCCGGCGGCCGGACCTGACCCCGGAGCAGTTCGACAGCTACTGGCGCGACACCCATGCGCCGCTGGTCCGCCGCCACGCCGCGGCGCTCGGCATCCGCCGCTACGTCCAGAGCACGCGCTTCGAAAGCGACCTCGCTGCGGTCGCCGCGAAAGTCCGGAACGCGCCGGCGCCGTTCGACGGCGTCGCCGAACTCTGGTTCGACAGCCGGGAGGCCATGCAAGCCGGCTTTTCCGCCGCAGCGGGCCGCGCCGCCGGGCGCGAACTGCTGGAGGACGAGGCCCGTTTCATCGACCTGGAAAACTCGCCGATCTGGTTCGCCACCGAGCGCGAGATCGTCGGAGGCGGGGCGTGACCGGCAGCGCGGCCGACCGGGATGGGGGCGGCCGGGAC
>VXNK01000041.1 GCA_009840595.1 Rhodospirillaceae bacterium
GAGAAATCCGGTCGGTGTTCCGTCGACGCCCAAGGCTTCAGCGATTGGCCGGCCTTCGTCGCCGGCCGGATTTCTCCGCTCGCTTCGCTTCGGTCGAAATGACGGTTGGGGGTACGCTTTAGTTGAAATGACGGGGAGGGGGCCGCGCCGGTCGAAACGACGGCTCGGGGGCGCGCCGGCCGGAAGAACGGGGCAGGGAACGGAGGGAAACGGCGGCGGGGCTGCAGGCGGGCGTACGAAACCCTCCATACGCTACGGTCTTTTGCGTGGAGAGTTCAGGATTGAACGGTCGTATAAAAACGGCAACCGGCGGCGGCCGGGCCTCAGCGCAGCGGGAAGCCCACCGCCGCCTCCAGTTCGGCCAGGGCGGCGGCCGGGTCGGCGACCTTGATCGTGGTCATGCCCAGTTCCCGTGCAGGTTTAAGATTGATGCCTAAATCATCGATATAAACTGCATTTTCCGGCAATACGCCGAGCGCGTCGCAGGCCAGCCGGTAGATGCGCGGATCGGGCTTGCGCAGGCCGGCCCTGCTACTCTCGATCACATGGTCGAACAGGGCGAAGACTTCGGCGACCCCGGCGGCGAGCGCTTTACCCCCCTCGATGTCGCCGGGCACCATGGTCGGGCCCTCGCCGGCGGCGACGTTGTTGGTGATGCAGCCGACTTTCAGCCGCGCCTTGCAGGCTTTGAGCGCATCGACCATTTCAGGCCGCAACCGCCCGGCCAGCAAGGCAATGACGTCCTTTCCGTTCACCGGATGGCCCAGGGCGGCGCTCTCGGCGCGGAAGGCGGCGTCGAAGGCGTCCAGGCCGATCTCGCTGCGCTCGAACCGGGCCCAGGCATTGTCCAGATGGTTGCGCGCGTTGACGGAGCGCAGGAAATCCCGCGGCAGGCCGCGTTCCGCCTCGAAGCGGTTGAAGGCGACGAACGGGCTGTCGGTCAGCACGCCGCCGAAATCCCAGATCACCGCTTCGATCGCCATGCCGCCCGCCGCAGTTGTGCCCGCCGTTGCCCGAACGGCGTAGGTGTCGGGGCAGGCGTAGCGTCAGCCGGCCGGCCGTTCCAGACTGATTTTGGCGCAGGCGTCCAGAATGGCGTCGGTATCGATGCGGTGCGCGCGGTACAGGTCCGGAATGTCCGCCGACTGGCCGAAATGCTCGACGCCCAGGCTGTGGGCGCGGTGGCCGTAGACCGCGCCGAGCCAGCTCAGGGTCGCCGGGTGGCCGTCCAGCACCGTGACCAGCCCGGCGTCCGGCGCCAAGGGTGCGAGAAGATTTTCGATATGGGACAACGCGTTATGCGGCGAATTTCCGGTCATCGGCGCGGCGCTCTGGCGGGCGCGCTGGGCGGCGGACCAGCCGGCGTTGAGCCGGTCGGCGGACGTGACGGCGAGCAGGCCGGCGCCGGGAATGTCGTCGGCGAGCGCCTCCCAGGCGGCGATCGCTTCCGGGGCGACCGCGCCGGCATAGACGACCGCCAGTTCGGCGCCGGCGGCCGGCGGTTTCAGCCAGTAGGCGCCGTCGACGATATTCCGGCGCAAACCGGCGTCGATCCGCCGTTCCGGCTGGGCCAGCGCCCGGGTCGACAGCCGCAGATAGACGCTGCCGCCCTGGGCGTCGCGCAGCCAGCCGCGACCCGGGTCCACCGAGCCGTCGCGCTGCAGATAGTCGAACGACCAGGCCATCAGCGCGGCCAGCTCGTCGGCGTAGGCCGGCTCGAAGGCCGCCAGCCCGTCCTGCGCCATGCCGATCAGCGGCGTGCCGACGGACTGGTGGGCGCCGCCCTCGGGCGCCAGCGTCACGCCCGACGGCGTGGCGACCAGCAGGAAGCGCGCGCCCTGGTAGCAGGCGTAGTTGAGCGCATCGAGGCCGCGCTGGATGAAGGGGTCGTAGAGCGTGCCGATCGGCAGCAGGCGGGCGCCGAAGGTCTCGTGGGACAGGCCGAGCGCGGCGAGCAGCAGGAAGAGGTTGTTCTCGGCGATGCCGAGCTCGATATGCTGGCCTTCGGGCGACTGGCGCCATTGCTGGGCGCTGACGACCTTCTCGTCGCGGAAGGTGTCGCCGCGGTCGCGCCGGTCGAAGATGCCGCGCCGGTTGACCCAGGCGCCCAGGTTGGTCGAGACCGTGACGTCCGGCGAGGTTGTGACGATCCGGTCGGCCAGCGGGTCGTCGCCGCGCGCCAGGGCGTCGAGGATCTGGCCGAACGCCGCCTGGGTCGACAGTGCGCCGCCCTGCCCGGCCGGCTTCGGCGTCGCGATCGCCGGCACCGGGACCGCCGGCGCGGTCGTGCGGCGCGGATAGCGGGCAGCGAACGGCACGGTATCGAGGAAAGTCCGGAGCTCGTCCGGATCGACGTCCAGCCCGGCGAAACGGTCCCATTCCTCGCCGGTTGCGATGCCCGATTCTTCCCGGAATCCAGTGACTTGCGCGGCGTTCATCAACCCGGCGTGATTATCCTTGTGGCCTTCGAACGGCAGGCCGAAGCCCTTGATGGTGTAGGCGATGAAGCAGGTCGGCCGGTCGTCGCCGGCGGCGCGGAACATGGCCTGCATGGTCGCCATGTCGTGGCCGGCGAGATTGGTCATCAGCCGTTGCAGGCCGGCGTCGTCCAGTTCGTCGAGCAGCGCCCGGATGCCGCGCTCGTCGCCCAGGTCGGCCAGCAGATGCTCGCGCCAGCCCTTCGTGCCCCCGTCGTCCGGCGCGCCGCGGGCGAGCGCGCCGCCCTTGTAGCACAGCGCGGCGTAGAGCGAGTTCGGGCAGCCGTCGATCCATTCGCGCAGGGCGCCGCCGCCGGGGCGCCGGAACGCCGCCTCCAGCAGCGAGCCGTATTTTGCGGTCACGACGCGCCAGCCCATCGCTTCGAACAACTGGTCGAACCGGCTGTAGAGCTGGTCGGTGATGGTCGAATCCAGGCTCTGGCGGTTGTAGTCGATCACCCACCAGACGTTGCGGATATCGTGTTTCCAGCCCTCCAGCAGGGCTTCGTAGACGTTGCCCTCGTCGAGTTCGGCGTCGCCGACGACCGAGACCATGCGCCCGCGCGGCTGCCCGTCGGGCAGGCGGTTCTTGACGTGCAGATAGTCCTGGACCAGGGCGGCGAAGCTCGTCATCGCCGCGCCGAGGCCGACCGATCCGGTCGAGAAATCGACGTCGTCGGCATCCTTGGTCCGCGATGGGTAGGATTGTGCGCCGCCCAACGCCCTGAAATTCTTGAGGTTTTCGAGGCTCTGGCGGCCCAGCAGATACTGGATCGCATGAAAGACCGGGCTGGCGTGCGGCTTGACCGCGACCCGGTCCTCCGGGCGCAGGATATCGAAATAGAGCGCGGTCAGGATGGTCGCGACCGACGCGCTCGACGCCTGGTGGCCGCCGACCTTGAGCCCGTCGCGGTTCGGCCGGATGTGGTTCGCGTGGTGGATGGTCCAGCTCGACAGCCACAACACCTTGCGCTCGAGGGCGCGCAGCAGGCGGAGCCGGTCGCCCGCCGCCTCCGCCGGCGCCGGTTCCGGTGCAGACACCATCGGCAGGTTCCGTCCTTCGGTCGCTTCGGGTTCCGGATGCGGGCCAGTCTACGCCGATTCGAACCGCGCCGGCACAGGGAAAGTGAAATCGCGCCGGAAAATCGCTCAGACCCGGCCGCCGGGCCGGCTGCGCCATGCGCATCGCTGCGGGTGCGGCACGCGCCGCAACGCCGAAGGGCCGATTTCGAGCAAAGGCTGAATTACGTCAAGAACGAGGCGCGTATTGGTGAAAGACAAGCTTGAGTATTTGCAAGAGTCCGGGAAACCCGCCGGTCCGAACCCGAACGAAAAAACGGCAATTTCCCGGGGTGGACTTGGTGCGGTATTTCGCCCGAGTGCATACAATACACCGCCGACAACGGCAGCGGACGCGCCCGATTCTTCCGCCAGCGGCGCGGCCTCCGTTTTGGAACGATATATCGGCGCGCTACCGGACCGGCGCGCGGCCGAAGGCGACGGAGAGCGCTTCGGGCAGCCGGTCCGGCAGGTCGTCGGCCAGCAGTCCGGGCCCGCAGAGCCGGGCGGACTCGGCGTGGCACCACACCGCGGCGCACGCCGCCTCGAACGGCGGCATGCCCTGCGCGCGCAATCCCGCGACGATGCCGGCCAGAACGTCGCCGGTGCCGGCAGATGCAAGGCCGGGCAAGGCGTTAGCGCCGATTGCTGCCCGGCCGTCCGGCGCGGCGATGACCGTGTCGTAGCCCTTGTGAATGATCGTCGCGCCGGTTTCGGCGGCGGCGCGGCGGGTCCGCCCGACCTTGCCGGCGCCCGCGTCTCCGGCGCCGGCGAGTCGCTCGAACTCGCCGGCGTGAGGCGTCAGGACCGTTCCGGCATCCGGCGGTCCGGATTGTCCGTCCAAAACGGGTACATCCGGAAAAAGTGCATCCGCATCCAGTATACAGGAGGGGGGAAGCCGGGCGATTTCAGCCAGTTTCTGCCGCCGTCCTGCGCCGCGGCCGAAGCCCTGTCCGGCAAGTATTGTTTGGACTTTCCGCTCGCGGCAGAATTGCGCCAGATCGCCCGTTTCTCCCAGATTTCGCCTCAGAATCGCCGCCGGAAGCCGGGCATCGAAAAACGGCCGGGCCGCCGCATCGTCCTCGGGAAACCAGCCGACCGTGACCATCCCGGCGCCCGCCCGCGCCGCGGCCCGCGCCGCCAGCGCGGACGCGCCGGGCATCTCGCCGGCGACGACCAGGACGTGGCCGCGGGTGTATTTGTGGTCTTCCGGCGCCGGCGGCCGCAGCGCGCGCCGCCACAGGGCCGGCGCGTTGACGGCGGTCTGCGGCGCCACCGCGTCCAATTCCAGCACCGCGTCGTCGATGCCGATGCCGCAAACCGCCAGGGCGCCGCACATTTCCTTGCCGGGCAGCAGATAATGGCCCGGTTTGGCGCGGAAGAAGGTGACCGTGAGATCGGCCGGTGCAACCGGCCCGCGACACGCCCCGCTGTCGCCGTCCACCCCGCTCGGCACATCGACGGCAACGACCGGAACGCCGCCATTCCGCCGCCGCGCCGCCGCCCGGACGAGCAATTCCGCCGGCGCGCCGGCAACCGGCCGGGTCAGGCCGGCGCCGAACAGGGCGTCGACGATCAATTCCGCCCGATCGAGAATTCCCCGGTCGAGGCCTCCGGTCGACCATTCGACCGTTTCGGCGGGTTTTCCGCCGGCGCCGGCCGTCGCGGTCCAGCGGTCGAACGCGGTCCGCGCGTCGCCGTGCAGCCGCTCCGGATGCGGCGCATGAAGCACCGAGACGGACCACCCAGATTCGAGCAAAAGCCGGGCAATTACAAAGCCGTCGCCGCCGTTGTTGCCCGGTCCGCAGAGGATGGCGGCGGGCCTGGGCCGCCAGCGCAGGCGGATTTCCCGCGCCACCGCCGCCCCGGCCGCCTCCATCAGGTCGATACCCGGCGTTCCCGCCGCGATCGCCGCCCGGTCGGCCGCCGCCATTTGCGCCGTCGTCAGGAGGCAATGGGCCTGCCAGTCCGGTATCGTCATGGCTCGCGCCTTCGGGGTCCGCGCCTTCGGGGCGTCCGGCTTCCGGCCGCGCACCCGGGGTGCCCGGACGCGCGCCGCTGCCCATTATTGCCGCTGCCCGTTGTTCCTGTCCGGCAGAAAAGCGCCTAGTGTGGCCGGGCACAATCCGCAAAACGCCCCTTCCCCATTATCCGTTCCGGGGTTTCCCGGCTCCCTTCCCGAAAACCGCGCCTGCCGCCATGTCCGACGACGACCCGCCCGCAACCGATCCGGCGGCCGATCCGGCCGGCCCCGCCGAGCCCTGTGCTCCGCCGCGGCCCGGCCTGCCCGGCCGGGTCTGGCTTCCGTTGCTGAGCGCCGCGCTCGTCGTCCTGCTGCTGGCGGTCGGCTGGACGTGACATCCCACCCGGGAGCGGCCGCACACGGCCCGTTGCGGCGGCGGCGGACGTGCAGGCTTTGCCGCGGCCTGTCCCGCCATTCGCGGCTTGACGCTCCCCGCCCCCGCAATAGACTACGGCCGGTGGTGCACCGCAGCCGCCGGCACCGGCGCAGGAATGCGCCGGACGCGCCGGCGCCGGTGAGTTCTGGGAAACGTGTTTCTGGGAGAAGCGCTTCATGACTGTATCTGTCTCGTTGACGGTCAACGGCGAGGCCGTTTCCGCCGACGTCGAGCCGCGCACACTGCTGGTGCAGATGTTGCGCGAAGGGCTGGGCCTGACCGGCACCCATGTCGGCTGCGACACCAGCCAGTGCGGCGCCTGCGTCGTCCATGTCGACGGCGAATCGGTCAAGGCCTGCACCATGCTGGCCATCCAGGCCGAAGGCGCGGACGTCAAGACGATCGAGGGCGTGGCCGACGGCGACACGCTGCATCCGATGCAGCAGGCGTTCCACGAGAATCACGGGCTGCAGTGCGGTTTCTGCACGCCGGGCATGATCATGAGCGCGCTCGACCTGGTGAAGAACAACCCGGATCCGACCGAGCGCGAAATCCGCGAGTGGCTGGAGGGCAACCTGTGCCGCTGTACCGGGTACCACAATATCGTGAAGTCGATCGACGCGGGCGCCCGGGCGATGCGGGGCTAGGACCCGCCGGACCGGACCCCATGGAATCGACCGTCTCAAGCGCAGTGAGGAATTCATGACCGAGCAAGGCATCGGCGCCGCCGTCGCGCGCCGCGAAGATCGCCGATTTGTGACCGGTCAGGGTCACTATACCGACGACATCAACCGCAGGGGCCAGACCCACGCCTGCTTCGTGCGGTCGCCCCATGCCCATGCGACGCTGAACGGCGTCGACACCGCCGCCGCCGGGGCCATGCCGGGCGTGCGGGCCATTTTCGTCGGCGAGGACATGGCCGAGGTCGGGCCGCTGATCTGCGGCTGGGCGATCACGGATGTGCACGGCGAACCGTTCCGGGCGCCGCCCCATCCGGCGCTCGCGATCGGCAAGGTAAATTATGCCGGCGAAGCCGTCGCCGTCGTGATCGCCGACACGCTGGAGCAGGCCAAGGACGCCGCCGCGGCCGTCGAGGTGGACTACGGCCTTCTCGACGCCGTGGTCGATCCGGCGCAGGCGACCGCCGATGGGCAGCCGCAAATCCACGAGGCGGCGCCCGGCAACCTGAGCTTCGAGTGGGCGCTCGGCGACAAGGCGGCGGTCGACGCGGTCTTCGACGGCGCCGCCCATGTCACGTCGCTCGAATTCGCCAACAACCGCCTGGTGCCGAACGCGATGGAGCCGCGCGCCTGCGTGGCCGAATACGACGCCGGCAGCGGCGAGCACACGCTGCATATCGCGTCCCAGAACCCGCATGTGCACCGGCTGGTGATGTCGGCGTTCCACGGCCTCGCCCCGGAACACAAGCTGCGGGTGGTGGCGCCCGACGTGGGCGGCGGCTTCGGCTCCAAGATCTTCATCTACGCCGAAGAAGTCGTGCTGACCTGGGCGGCGAGCCGGGTGCGCCGGCCGATCAAGTGGACGGCGGAGCGATCCGAGAGCTTCCTCACCGACGCCCACGGCCGGGATCATGCGACGACGGCGGAACTGGCGCTGGATTCGGACGGCAAGTTCCTCGCCATGCGGGTGGATACGACGGCGAATATGGGCGCCTATCTCTCCACCTTCGCCTCGGCGGTGCCGACCTATCTCTACGCCACCCTGCTGGCCGGCCAGTACACGACCGGCGGCATCTACTGCAACGTCAAGGCGGTGTTTACCAACACCGTGCCGGTCGACGCCTACCGCGGCGCCGGGCGCCCGGAAGCCGCCTATGTCGTGGAGCGGCTGGTCGAGGCGGCGGCGGCGGAGACCGGCCGCGATCCGGCGGAGTTGCGCAAGACCAATTTCGTGCCGGCCGACGCCTTCCCCTACGAAACGCCCGTCATCATGCAGTACGATTGCGGCGACTTCGCCGGCTCGATGGACCAGGCGCTGGATCTGGCCGGCTATTCCGGCTTCCAGGCCCGCAAGGCAGAATCGAAGGCCGGCGGCAAGCTGCGCGGCATCGGCTTCTCCTCCTATATCGAGGCCTGCGGCGTTGCGCCGTCGGCGGCGGCCGGCTCGCTCGGCGCCGGCGTCGGCCTGTGGGAATCGGCGAATATCCGCTTCAACCCGACCGGGAATGTTCAGCTCTTCACCGGCTGCCACTCCCACGGCCAGGGCCATGAGACGGCCTATGCCCAGATCGTCGCGGACAAGCTGGGCGTGCCCTACGAGCAGGTCGAGGTGATCCACGGCGATTCTTCGAAAATCCCCTTCGGCATGGGCACCTACGGCTCCCGTTCGGCCGCCGTCGGCGGTTCGGCCATCGTCAAGGCCGCCGACAAGGTGATCGAGAAGGGCCGCAAGATCGCCGCCCATACACTCGAGGCGTCGGAGGACGACATCGAGTTCGCCGGCGGCAACTTCACGGTCAAGGGCACCGACAAGGCGATGAATATCGCCGAGGTCGCCTTCACCGCCTATGTGCCGCACAACTATCCGGAAGGCCTGGAGCCGGGGCTGGACGAGACGGCGTTCTACGATCCGCTCAACTTCTCCTTCCCCGCCGGCACCCATGTCTGCGAGGTCGAGGTCGATCCGGAAACCGGCAGCGTTTCGATCGAAAGATACGCCGCCGTCGACGATTTCGGCGTGCTGATCAATCCGCTGATCGTCGAAGGCCAGGTCCATGGCGGAATCGGCCAGGGCGTCGGTCAGGCCATGCTCGAACACGCGGTCTACGACGGCGCGGGCCAGCTCGTCAGCGGCTCCTACATGGACTACACCATGCCGCGCGCCGACGACGTGCCGAGCTACGATGTCGGCTTCAACGGCGTGCCCTCGCCGCTCAACCCGCTGGGCGTGAAGGGCTGCGGCGAGGCCGGCGCCATCGCGGCGCCGGCGGCGGTCATGAACGCGGTTCACGACGCGCTGCGCGATGTCGGCGTCGGCCATATCGAGATGCCGGCAACCCCGTTGCGGGTCTGGCAGGCGATTCGGGATGCGGCATAGACGCGGCAGGACAGGCTGAACCCATCGAATTCGGAACGGAAAATTCGGAACGCATCGGGCCCGCACCCGGGCAGGCCCGGCAGGAAGGAACCAATCCATGTACAATTTCGAGTACAAGAAGGCCGGCAGCGTCGACGAAGCCGCCGGCATCGTCGGCGCAGACGACGAGGCGAAACTCCTCGCCGGTGGAATGACTTACATTCCAACGCTGAAGCAGCGTCTCGCCGCGCCGACGACCGTCGTCGACCTGAACGGCGTCGGCGGTCTGGACGGCATTTCGGCCGACGGGAACGGCGTGACCGTCGGCGCCATGGCCCGGCACGCTGCGGTCGCCGCCTCCGCGGAAGTCGCCGCGGCAATCCCGGCGCTGGCCGACCTGGCGAGCCATATCGGCGATCCGCAGGTGCGCAACCGGGGGACGATCGGCGGCTCGATCGCCAACAACGATCCGGCGGCGGACTATCCGGCCGCCCTGGTCGGCCTCGGCGCTACGGTGCAGACCAACAAGCGGGCGGTCGCGGCGGACGACTTCTTCACCGGCCTGTTCGAAACGGCGCTGGGGCAGGACGAGATCGTGACCTCGGTCTCGTTCCCGAGGGCCGGCAAGGCCGCCTACATGAAATTCCCGAACCCGGCCTCGCGCTATGCCATCGTCGGCGTCTTCGTCGCCCAGGCGGCGGACGGCGTCCGGGTTGCGGTGACCGGCGCCGGCCCCTGCGTCTTCCGGGTCGCGGAGATGGAAGCCGCCCTCGCCGCCAGCTGGTCGGCCGACGCGGTGGCGGGCATCGGCATCTCCGCCGACGGCCTGAACGAGGACATCCACGCCAGCGCCGAATACCGCGCCCATCTGGTCACCGTCATGGCCAAGCGCGCGGTAGCGAAGGCGGGGTAAGGCGCCCGGCCGGTTCTATTCCTCTCCCCCGCTTGTGGGGGAATGTTAAAGTGCAGCCCTTTTCCAATGGTTTCAGGGGCTTATTCGCCGTCGGTGCCTGCGCTACGAACCGGCGTTGCGGCGGGGTTTTGCCAGTGACGGGCGCCGGTGACCGATCGTCCGACGGCGTCCGGACCGGGCACGGCAAGGTTCATCGGCCCGGTAACGGTAATGCAGTCCTGCCTGTCTTGGCTATTTGAACGTTCAGCCTAAATCGTACCGGTTCGGCGGCGCCCAGTCCGCTACTGGCCGTCCGCTACTGGAATGTGCATGTCAAAACAAACCGCCCTGCCCGAGTCCGTCGATGCGACCGAGAACCTGCTTGCCGCCGGCGCCTATGTCGCCGACCGGTCGCTGGCGACGGCGCTCTATCTGGCGCTGAAGCTCGGCCGGCCGCTGTTTCTCGAAGGCGAGGCCGGCGTCGGCAAGACGGAGATCGCCAAGGTGCTGGCGGAATGCCTCGGGCGCGACCTGATCCGGTTGCAATGCTACGAGGGGCTGGACGTGTCGAGCGCGGTCTACGAGTGGAACTATGCCCGGCAGATGATCGAGATCCGGCTGGCAGAAGCGACCGGCGACACCGGCGGACGGTCCGGGCGCGCCGCGCTCACCCGGGACGTGTTCTCCGAGGATTTCCTGATCAAGCGCCCGCTGCTCCAGGCGCTGGAGCCGCGGGAGAGCGGCCCGCCGGTCCTGCTGATCGACGAGTTGGACCGCACCGACGAACCCTTCGAGGCCTTCCTGCTCGAAGTGCTGTCCGATTTCCAGATCACCGTGCCGGAGATCGGCGTCTTCGGCGCCGAAGCGCCGCCCGTCGTCGTCATTACGTCGAACCGGACCCGGGAAATCCACGACGCCCTGAAACGGCGCTGCTTCTACTACTGGGTCGATTATCCGGATGCCGAGCGCGAACTGGAAATCCTCGGCAAGAAGGCCCCGGAAGCCGGCGAGGCGCTGCGCCGCGACGTCGTCGCCTTTATCCAGAAGCTGCGCGACGTCGACCTGTTCAAGCTGCCCGGCGTCGCCGAATCGATCGACTGGGCCCAGGCGCTGGCCCAGCTCGACGTCGTCGCCCTGGAACCCGAGACGCTCAACGCCACCCTGGGGACGCTGCTCAAATACCAGGACGACATCGAGCGCATCCGGGGCAGCGAAGCCATGCGCATCCTCGACGAAATCCGGACCGAGGCGTCCCTGAACCGGGTGCGCGGGTCCTAGCGCGAAGCCGGACGCGCCGCTTCCATGCCGTTCGACCCCCCGCCCGATCCGGAACCGCCCGGCCGCAGCGGCCGCAACGGCGGCGGCCGGCTGCCGGAAAATATCATGCACTTCGCCCGCGTGCTGCGCGCCGCCGGCCTGCCGGTCGGTCCCGGCCAGGTCATCCGGGCGATCGAGGCGGCCGACGCCGTCGGCATCGGCACGCGCGAGGATTTCTACTGGACCCTGCACGCGGTTTTCGTGAACCGCCGCGACCAGCGCGAGCTGTTCGACCAGGCCTTCCATGTCTTCTGGCGCAATCCGCGGCTGCTGGAACGGCTGATGACGGTGATCCTACCGACGATCGAAACGCCGCCGGACGAAAACCGGGAAGAAATGTCCCGCCGGCTCGCCGAGGCGCTCAAGGGCCTGGCGGAAGCCGCCGACCGGGCGCCCGAGCGCGAAGAGATCGAACTGGACGCGGCGATGACCTGGACCGACCGGGAGGCCCTGAAAAGCCGCGATTTCGAGAAAATGTCCCAGGCCGAAATGGACGCCGCCAGGCGGGCTCTGGCCCGGATGCGCCTGCCGGTGGAGCGGGTGGCGACGCGGCGCTATCGGCCCGACCCGGCCGGCCCGCGCATCGACATGCGCCGGATCCTGCGGCGCAGCGTGCGCAGCGGCGGCGACACCATCCTGCTCGCGCGCCGGCGGCGCAAGACACGGCGGCCGCCGCTGGTCGTCCTGTGCGATATCTCCGGATCGATGAGCCGCTATTCGCGCATGCTGCTGCATTTCCTGCACGCCGTCACCAACGACCGGGACCGCGTGCACACCTTCCTGTTCGGCACGCGGCTGACCAACGTCACGCGCTACCTGCGCTACAAGGATGTCGACGAGGCGCTCGACAAGATCGGCCAGGTCGCCGAAGACTGGGACGGCGGCACCCGGATCGGCCGGACCCTGGGTGAATTCAACCGCCTCTGGTCGCGCCGGGTGCTCGGCCAGGGCGCCCTCGTGCTCATGATCACCGACGGGCTGGACCGGGACGGCGGCGACGGCCTGGAACGGGAGATGGACCGTCTGCACCGCAGTTGCCGGCGGCTGATCTGGCTCAATCCCCTGCTGCGCTACGAGGGCTTCGAGCCCAAGTCGGCCGGCATCCGGGCCATGTTGCCCCATGTTGACGACTTCCGTACCGTGCACAATCTGGAGAGCCTGGAGCAGTTGGGTGCGGCGTTCGCCCGGCCCGCAACCCGGCAGGACAGGAGCGTGACCCGATGGCTGCCGATGCTGAGACCCTGACGCTGTCGAGCGACGAGGTGATGGGCCGGGCCGCGGCGTGGCGGGACGCCGGCAAGGACGTGGCCGTCGCGACGGTCGTCAACACCTGGGGCTCGTCGCCCCGCCCGGTCGGCAGCCAGCTCGCGGTCAGCGGCGGGCAGGAAATGATCGGCTCCGTTTCGGGCGGCTGTATCGAAGGCGCGGTGGTCGCCGAAGCCCAGGAGGTCATCCGCAGCGGCGCGCCCCGGCTGCTCGAATTCGGCGTCGCCGACGAGGACGCCTGGGCCGTCGGCCTGGCCTGCGGCGGCCGGATCGAAGTGTTCGTCGAGCGGCTCGACTAGATGGACCGGGTTCTCATCGACAGGCTCGCCGCTGCCCGGAAGGAACATCGACCGGTGGTCGTCGCGACGGATCTGGCGTCCGGCGAAAAGACCTGGATCGAGGGCGGGTCGGCCGCCGGGCCGGTGCGCGTCGATGACGCCGTGCTCGCCGCCGCCGATACGGCACAGCGGGACGACAGGAGCCGGACGATCGAGACCGGCGACGGCCGCCGCCTGTTCTTGCACGTCTTCAACCCGCCGCTCCGGCTCCTGATCGTCGGCGCCGTCCATATCGCGCAATCGCTGGCGCCGATCGCCGCGCTTGCCGGCTATGCTGTGACGGTGATCGATCCCCGGGGGTCCTTTGCAACGTCCGACCGGTTTCCGGGCGTCGTCCTGACCGGCGACTGGCCCGACGAGGCCTTGGCGGCGCTGAGGCCCGACGCGCGCACCGCCATCGTCACGCTGACCCACGATCCGAAGCTGGACGACCCGGCCCTGCACAGCGCCCTGCGTTCCGACTGCTTCTACATCGGCTCCCTGGGCTCTCGCCGGACTCATGCCTCGCGGGTCGAGCGGCTGAACCGGGCGGGATTCGGGAGCGATGAAATTGCCCGAATTCACGGACCGATCGGCCTCGACATCGGCGCGTCGTCGCCGGCCGAGATTGCGCTCGCGATCATGGGCGAGATTACCGTCGCGCTCCGCAGACCGCAGGCGAAAGCCGCCTGATCCGGACGATGCAGTTCGGCTCCGTTCCGACGCAAGAGGCCGAAGGCGCCATTCTCGCCCACGCCGTCAGGACGGCGGCCGGCCGCCGCCCGCCCCCCCCGCCGCGGTGAAAAAACGATATAGCAGCCCATTAGGGACCCCGGGTGGAGAGAAAAGCGGGGGCCCGCCAGGCCCCCCGCGAT
>VXNK01000086.1:0-7509 GCA_009840595.1 Rhodospirillaceae bacterium
GTAAGCCGCAGCGGTTCGCGGTCATGGGTGCAGAGAATCTCGATCGACGGGCGCCGTCGCGAAATCGGCCTGGGATCCTTTCCCGCTATCGGGCTCGCCCAGGCCCGGGGCTTGGCCGCGGCCAATCGGACAGTCGTGGCCGAGGGGCGCGATCCGCTGGCCGAAAAGCGCGAGGCAAAACGCAAGTCCGCCATTCCCACATTCCGGGAAGCAGCCAGACAGACATTCGAAGCGAATCGACCGCGTTGGCGAAACGGCAAGCACATCCTGTCCTGGTGGCAGACGCTCGAGCGTTACGCCTTCCCGATCTTGGGTGACATGCCGGTCGACCGCATCGGGCGCGAGGACGTGTTGCGCGTGCTGACGCCGATATGGAGCGTCCGGATGGAAACGGCGCGCCGCGTTCGCCAGCGTACCCGCACGGTTCTGCGATGGTGCATGGCGCACGGCCATGTGGAGCACAACGCAGCGGGTGAAGCGATCGACGGTGCGCTGCCGCCCATGCCGCGCCGGAGGGCGCACCTTCGCGCCATGCCCTATCATGAAGTGTCGGCAGCGCTCGCGACCGTAGAGGCTTCCGAGGCGTCCCTGCCAAGCAAGTTGTGTCTGCGGTTTCTCGTGTTGACGGCTGCACGGTCCGGTGAGGCGCGGGGTGCGACGTGGGATGAAATAGACGAGGCCACAGGCGAGTGGCGCATCCCCGGCTCACGCATGAAGGCCGGCGTAGAACATCGCGTGCCGCTGTCCGACGCGGCGCTGGAGTTGCTGGAGCAGGCTCGCGTTCTCCGCGACGGGTCGGGGCTGGTCTTCCCGTCGCCGGTGAAGGTGGGTCGCCCGATGAGCGACATGACGCTGACACAAGTGCTGCGAAAGACTGGTCTCGCCGAGCGTTCGACCGTGCATGGGTTTCGCTCGGCCTTTCGGGACTGGGCTGCCGAATGCACGTCCGCACCGCATGCCGTCATGGAGCTGTCCCTCGCGCACGCCGTGGGATCGTCGGTCGAGCAGGCGTATGCCCGCTCCGACCTGATAGAGAAGCGCCGCGTCCTCATGCAGGCTTGGACGGACTTCGTAACCGGCGATGCCCGGGATACGCTGCCACTCCCTGCATAGACCCGAATTCCATTGGGTGATCGAGATCGCAAACCGGCCCCGGAGAATCGGCTGACTGATCTTGGTATGACCGCGAAACATGGACCGTCATGGCGGCTACGTCCAGGCGCGGCGAGGACGACGAGCCGGACGGCAACGGCTGTCGTTCAAGGCCGCCAGGGCGCTCGAGCGCGCGCTGAACCGATCGGGGGCGGACCGACTGCCGCAAGCAGGGGACGCGCGTGCGATGGAGACCGGGGACAGCGTGCATTCCGGCCCGGCTGCCTCGAGCGGGAACCGGTGGCTGCTTTGGCGAGATTCGTCAGGCGGCGGGCGTCAGGCGCGGGTGACCTTCCACAGCACCTTGCCGACGACGTGGACCTCGTCGGTCGGGCGCTCGTAGGGCGGGTAGTCGGGATGCGCGGAGGCGAGGCAGAGCGTAACGGCGACGGCAGGTGGCGCTCGATGGCGAACGAGAGGCTCTACGACTCCAAGATGCTGCTCGGCGCGCTCTACCGCAGCGAACTCGCGCAGAGCCTCGCCCGGCTCGGCTACGGCATCGAGAAGACCCATGCCGACGGGCGGTTCGAGATCGCGGGCGTCGACCGCGCGGTCGTCGAGGCCTTCTCGACCCGCCGCGCCGAGATCGAGGCGGCGGTCGCCGAACGCGGCGGCGGCAATACCGCGGACAACCAGCGCCTCGCCCAGCGCGCGGCGCTGATGACCCGCGCGGGCAAGCGCGACGTCGACCGCGGAGCGCTGCGCGCGAGCTGGCAGCGGCAGGCGGCAGCGCTCGGATTCGATGCCCCTGCGCTGGTCGCGGAGGCCGCCGGAAAGTCCGCCGCGGCGGCAAGGGACGCAGTTCCGGATCTCCCGGCCGCACCGGACCGGCCGCCGGCGTCCGGCGCCCTGCGGCAGGTCGAGTTGCCGTTTGACGGACTGGCGCCGACACCCGGCCGCGCCTCCGCCCCCGAACCTTCCCCGCCATCGCCCGCGGCCGCCGCGGTCGAGTGGGCGGTGGCGCATCTGTCCGAGCGCGAGGCGGTGTTCGCCCGCACCGACCTGCTCGCCGCGGCGCTCGCATACAGCCCGGGCGCGGCGGCGGTCGGCGATATCGAGCGCGCGGTCGCGGCGCGCGAGACCGCCGGGTCGCTGCACGCCGCCCGCCTGCCGGGCGCCGAGGGACTGCTCACCACCGACCGGGCCGTGGCCGACGAGCGCGAGACGATCACGCTCATGCGCGCAGGCGAGGGCCGCGGCGCCACCCCGATGCGCGCCCGCGCTGTGGACAAGGCGCTCCGGGGCGGTCTCCTCACCGCCGGGCAGAAAGAGGCCGTGAAGCTGATCCTTGCCTCGAACGACCGCACGGTCGGCGTCCAGGGCTATGCCGGTTCGGGCAAGACCACCATGCTCCGGCGCGCCCGCGGGCTGCTGGAAAAGAAGGGCTACATGGTCCGCGGCCTCGCGCCCTCGGCCTCGGCCGCGCGCATCCTCGAAGGCGAGGCCGGGATCGGCAGCGAGACCCTCCAGCGTTTCCTCGCCCGCTACGCCGGCGTCGCCGAGGGCCGCATGACGCGCAAGGGCGAGAAGGACATGCGCGCGCAGTTCGCGAAGACCGCGCTGGTGGTCGACGAGGGATCGCTGGCCTCCACGGTCCAGGCCCGGAACCTGCTCCGGATCGCCGACGCGCTGCGCATCCCCCGGGTGGTGCTGGTGGGCGACGCCAAGCAGCTCGATGCCGTCGATGCCGGCAAGCCCTTCGCCCAACTCCAGAAAGCCGGCCTGAAGACCGCGATTATGAACGAAATCATGCGCCAGCGCGATCCGGCGCTGAAGGAAGCGGTCGAGGCAAGCCTCGCCGGAGACATTGCCCGCGCGTTCGACACGCTGGGGGACAACATCGAGGCGGTGAAGCGAGACAATCTCGCGGGCGCCGCCGCCGCGCGCTGGCTCGCCCTGTCGGCGGAGGAACGCGCGAATGCGGGGCTGATGGCCCCGAGCCACGGGCTGCGCGAGCGGATCAACGAAATCGTCCGCGAGCGCCTGGTGCGCGACGGCACGGTGCACGGCCCCGCGATGACGCTGGAACGGCTGGTCTCGCGCGGCTACACCGGCGCCGAGAAGACCCTCGCGGCGAACTACATGCCCGGCGACACGGTCGCGTTCCACCGCCCATACAAGCGTCTCGGGGTGGAGAAGGGCGACGAGCTCCGCGTCGCCGGCGTCGACCGCGGGACGCGTACGGTGAACCTGGAGGGTGCGGACGGGCGCGCCGTCGCTTGGGAGCCGAACCGGATCGCGGCCCGCGCGGGCGGGGTCGAGATCTACCGGAGCGAGGAGATCGAGCTCCGGGCCGGCGACCGCATCCGCTGGACCCGCAACGACGCCGGCCTCGGGCTGGTCAACAGCGGCACGGCCGAGGTCGCGGCGGTCAGGGACGGCAAGGTCACGTTCCGTCTGGAGGACGGGCGCACGCTCGACCTCGCCCCCGGCGATCCGCAACTCCGCCACCTCGACCGCGCCTGGGCGTCGACCGTGCACGCGTTCCAGGGCCGCACGGTCGACACCGTGATCGCCGCGATGGAGGCGAACCATCCCCATCTCACCACGCAGAAGAGTTTCTATGTCGAGATCAGCCGCGCGCGCGACCGGGCCGAACTGGTCACCGACGACCGGGCGGCGCTGAAGGAATGGCTCGAAGCGGCTACCGGCGAGCGCATCGCGGCGCTGGAGGCGGTCGAGCCGGAGACGGAGCCGGCCCGCGCGCCGAAGGCTCTTGATCGCGACCTGGGGTTGTAGGCGGGGCCCCCGCGCGCGGCGGCTTGACGACGTCGGGCCCGGGGCCTACCCGTCCCCGAGAAGCATCCGCTAGCGGGCCGGTCGGACTGAAGCCGAGCGGTCGCGGCGCGCACGAGCGGAAAGGATGACTGTTGACAACGGTCGCTGCACCTTAGAAAATCGCCGGATCGCCGGATCGCCGGATCGCCGGATCGCCGGATCGCCGGATCGCCGGTAACTTCAATCGAAGGCCGATAAATCATGCAAACTACAGTTGAAATTGAGGCTCAACTCCGAGCAAGAGCAGACGAGGACGAAGCGTTCCGTTCCAAGCTTCTCGAAGATCCTAGGAGCGCGATTAAGGATGTCACCGGGTTCGAGGTGCCGGAGGCTTTTTCCATCTACGTTCACGAGGAGAGTACGACCGACTTTCATCTCGTCCTGCCGCCGGCGGGCGGGCGCGTTTCGGACCAGGAACTTCGTGAAGCCGCTGGGGGCTTTGCACCTGGTGGAGACAGTTGGTAGGCAGAGCACCAAGCAACTGAAAATATTCTTGTTTCGCGTGCTTCCATTCGCTATAGGCACGGCGTCGCTGACACTCATGGTACACCGAAACTGAGTAAGCGGAAGCTCGACTAGCAAGGCGACGGGGAACTGCCTGTGACACGCCGGTTGCGCAGCATTTTTTGATGTCTGGCAGGAGCGTTTATCGCAAAGACGCAGTTTTGCACAGTGTTCAGCCGGAAGCACTTGACGATCTGCCGCGCGTGACCGCGCCGCACGAGCGGATTTTCCGAGCGGTGTTCTTGGCTCTTTGTCTCGCGCTGGCGGTTTGGGCTGCGCTCGTGTTTTAAGCGTCAGCCCACACGTTGGACCGTCCGAGTTGAAATCCACAGTTGATCAAAGGCCGCCGAGGCGTCGCCGGCGACAGCGTCGCACCCCGTTGCTCATGCAGTTGGAAGCGACCGACTGCGGTGCTGCCTGCCTCGGCATCGTGCTCGCGCACTTCGGTTGCTGGGTATCCCTTGAAGAGTTGCGCGACGAGTGCGGAGTCGGGCGCGATGGATCGACGCTTGAGGATATTGCTGTTGCCGCAAGAAAATACGGTCTAGAGGCGACCGGCTGGCGCAGTCAGATCGCCGGCTTGGCCCGTCTGCCGTTACCGATGATTCTGTTCTGGGGATTCAAGCACTTCGTCGTTCTGGAGCGCGTCGCGCACGGGCGCTACTACCTCAACGATCCGGCCGAAGGCCATCGGGTCGTGGACAAGACCACCTTCAACCGCGAATTCACCGGTGTCGGCTTGCTACTCGATCCGGGCTCCGCGTTTCGCCGCACCCGGATGCGTCCCGGGGTAGCGCGCCGTCTCTGGCCCTGGCTGCGAGGCTACCGTCCGATCCTCACCCGCACGGCCATCTATGGCCTGCTCCTCGCGTTGACCTCGTTGGCCTTGCCCGTATTGCTTGCGCTGTTCGTCGACCGCGTTCTCGTGGATCGTCAAACCGCATGGAGCGGCGCGCTGAGCGCGGCGATGATTGCCGCCGGCGGGCTGACCTTTGTGTTGACCTGGCTGCAGATGCGTTCCCTGCGCGAGCTCGTTGTCCGTGTGTCGATCGATCAGTCGGATCGCTTTCTTGATTACCTGCTTCGCCTGCCCATGAGGTTCTTCGCTCACCGGCTTGCTGGTGACCTCGCGTCGCGGATGCGCCAGATCGACCAGATTGCCGACATGGGAGCGAGTCAATTGGTGCGCCTGGCCGTCGACCTGGCGATGAGCGTGGCCTTTCTCGCGGCGATGCTCTACCTCGACATCCTGTTGGCGCTTGCCGTCGCGGGCCTCGGAATCGCCTGCCTCGTCTCGATACACGTCCTGACCCGTCTGCGCTGGAACCGGAACCATCAACTCCGGCGCGAACAGGGCATGTTGGCCGGGATGAGCGCGGGCGGCTTGAGGATGGTCGAATCCCTGCAGGCGATGGCCCGCGAAAACGACTTCTTTTCGCGCTGGAGCGGCCAGCAAGCCCGCGAACTGTGTGCGAGGCAGAAGTTCGTGGAACTCGGTCACGTCGCGGCCGCGCTGCCGCAGCTGTTTCAGATTCTCTGCGCGGCGGCGGTGTTCGGCCTCGGGGCTTGGCGGACTATGTCCGCGGAGATGACCGTCGGGACCTTGATCGGGTTCTACATTCTTGCCAGCAATTTTCTTCAGCCCGTCGCCCGTCTCGCCCAGTTCTCCGATCTTCTCGGGACGCTGGAGGCGGACCTGTCGAGAATGGATGACGTTCTCAATGCGCCGCGGGAAATCCGGTCCGTCGACTGCGACGCGGATTCGAAACCCGGGCTCAGGGCGCTCGACGGTCGGCTCAGTCTCGTCGGCCGCCTTGAGATGCGGGCGGTCACGTTCGGTTTCCAGCGGAACCGCGCACCGCTGGTCGAGGATTTCAGCCTGACGATCGAGCCCGGTCAGCGCGTGGCCGTGGTGGGACCGAGCGGTTCGGGCAAGTCGACGCTCGCGCTGCTGGCCGCGGGACTGTATCGGCCGTGGTCCGGCGAGGTTCTCTTCGACGGCCATCCGCTCGATGAGATTCCGCGCGAGGTGTTCAGCCGGTCCGTCGCCATCGTCGATCAGCATCCGATTCTGTTCGCCACGACCGTGCGCAACAACCTCACCATGTGGGATGCGACGATCCCGGACCATCATGTGACCGCTGCCGCCCGGGACGCGGCCATCCACGAGGATATCATCGCCCGCACGGCGGGTTACGAATCGATGGTTGCGGAGGACGGACAAAACTTCAGCGGCGGCCAGCGGTCGCGTCTTGAAATCGCCCGGGCGCTGGTCAACAACCCGTCCCTGTTGATCCTCGACGAAGCGACCAGTGCGCTCGACCCAACAACCGAGTTGTTTGTCGACGACCGGCTTCGCCGCCGGGGATGCTCCTGTCTGATCGTGGCGCACCGCTTGAGCACCATCCGCGACTGCGACTGGATCGTCGTTGTGGACAGGTTCCGCGTGGTGGAGCAGGGCACGCATGATGAGCTCCATGCCGGCGACACCTTTTACCGCAGGTTGCTCCATGGCGAATGAGAACGCAGGGCGTGACGCGCTGGCCGCGTGGGCCAAGGCGTTCGGCAAGCCCCGTTCGTCCGCCGGGAACCGGCCGATCCATCTCGACGATTCGAGCTTCGGGTGGTTCGTCGAGACTGGCGCGATCGACATCCTTGCGGCCGCGTGGGTCGACGGCCGGATGCAATCGCATTTCAGGCATATCATGCGTCTGGAGCAGGGCCGGTTGGCCTTCGGTATCGACGCCTCCGGCCACTCGGTGAGACTGATCGCCAAGGGCTTGCAGGCGACCGGTCTGCGCCGCCTGCCCCTTGACCGGCTGATCGACGAAGCCGGGAAGCGGGTTGGTGCCGACGAACTTGCGCACACGCTGATCGCGCAGACCGATGCCTGGATCGAGGAATTCGTTGCGGCGGTCACCCGCGACATCGAGGGCCGTCCGCAGGCTGCGCATCGGCTCGCTCCCGGCGGTGCGGCAGGCAGCGGCCTCGTCGCGGCGGGGGGGGGGGGTCGTGGGGGTTTTGGGCGCCGAGGGCACGGCCCCGGAGAGCGCAGAAAAGAGAGCCGGCGGCGGT
>VXNK01000086.1:7519-13535 GCA_009840595.1 Rhodospirillaceae bacterium
GTTGGTGGGCGTCTCCCCGCCCTCGCGGGCGGGCGCGGTGGGGGGGGGTGGGGGGCGCCGCGGGGGGGGGGCGGCGCGGGCGGGGGGCGGCGGGGGGGGGGGGGGGTCGTGTGGCTTGTCGCCGACGAGCTCCAGGCCACGTTCCTCGACTTCATGCAAGCCGAGTCCGATGGGCCGGGCCTGATGCCGGTGACGCAGGAGAGCTGGGTCAAGCTGGATTCGACGACGGGCGTTGTCCTGAGATCGTCCGCCGAGCTCGGCGCCAGTAGGCTGCTTGGCGCGGGGCTGCCGGAGTTTCACCGCCTGACCCTCGGCGCGGAGTCCATCCACCGTCGGCTGCTGGTGGCCGACGACGCGAACCTGCAAATGGCGCAGGTTTCGCGGCGCCGTCACGAGAAGGCGCAGGCCCGCACAAGACTATCGACACTGGTCGACGCGCGTCGACCGCACGGGGACGGTGCGCCGCTTGGCGACGCATTGAGGATAATCGGGAGACACGAGGGTATCGCAATCCGCACGCCGGCTTTCGCCGGCAAGGAAGAGGTTTCGCTTCTCGATTACTGCGAGGCTTCGGGAGTGCGCGCGCGCCGCGTACGGTTGTCTGAGGAAGACCGTTGGTGGCTGGGCGATAGCGGTGCGATGCTCGCCTTTCGTCGCGCCGACGATCAGCCGGTCGTCCTCTTGCCGGGTGGAACAGGCCGATATCGGGTCGTCGATCCGGTGACGGGCGAGTCCGCACCCGCCGGCGCGAGGACCGCCGATGTGCTGCGTGACGCCAGCGTGCTGCATCCCGGACTGGACACCGGTGAACGGTCCTCGATGCGCGCTCTGCTCCGTGTCGGCGGGGCGAAGGCCAGGAGCGAGATCGTCCAGGTCGTGGCATTCGGCCTGTCGGCCGGTTTGCTGGCACTCGCGCCGGCGGTGGCCGTCGACCTGCTGATCGCCAAGGTGATCCCGGCCGGCGACCCGGTTGCCCTCATTCAGTTCACGGCGGTTCTGGCCGGGCTCGCCTTCGTGGCGGCGCTGTCGCACATCCTGCGCGGTACGGCGCTCATGCGCCTAGAGGGGCGTTTGGCCGCGCGGATCGGCGCGGCGGTCTGGGACCGTCTGCTGCGACTGCGGTCGGAGTTCTTTCGACGGTTCAACGCCGGGGACCTCGCGGCAAGATCGCTGGTCTTTCAGGATGTCAGGGATCATGTGGCCGGTGTCGCGGCCGATGCGCTGTTGTCGACCTTGTTCGCGCTGCCGGCTCTCGGTCTGCTTTTCTACTACGATGCAGCGCTGGGCTGGGCCGGCACCTGTCTGGGTCTGGCTGCGCTGGGCGTGACGACGGCATTCTGCATCCGTCAGATCAAACCTCAGCGCCGTTACCTCGAAACGTCGCGCCGACTGCTCGGCGATCTGCAGCAGTTCATGAACGGGATTGCAAAGCTGCGCACGACCTGCGCCGAAGACTCGGCGTTCGCCGCTTGGGCGAGACGCTACCGGGAGCACAAGGAGGCGGAGATACGGCTGTCCGTCCTGAACGAGCGGCTGGTGGCCTTCAGCGCCGCGGTGCCTGCACTCGGCAGCGCGGCCCTTTTCGCCGTGGTTGCGGCTCAGGGCGCCGGTGGACTCGCCACCGAGGATTTTCTGGCCGTGCATACGGCGGCCATGGTGCTGTTCATGGCCATCGTCATGCTGGGCAATTCGGCCCGATCCCTCGCTTTCGTCAAGCCGGCCTGCGAACAGCTCGCTCCGATACTCGCAAGCACGCCGGGTTCCGCGCCTCGTCCCGGCGCCCGGGTGAAGCTCCAGGGCGATATCCTCCTCGACAGGGTCAGCTTCGGCTATTCGGAGATCGGGTCGATGGTGTTGCAGGAGCTCTCGATTCACGCTAGGCCCGGCGAGTTTGTTGCGATCGTGGGAGAATCCGGCGCCGGCAAGAGCACCGTTTTCAGGCTCGCGCTGGGCCTTGAGCAGCCATGGTCGGGCGCGGTGTATTACGACGGACGAGACCTGGCGTCTCTCGATGTCAACGCGGTGCGGCGCCAGATCGGCATGGTGCCGCAGGGCGCCCCGCTCCAGAACGGCACCATCCTCGACAACATCATCGGCGTCAGCAACGACCTCACGACGGAAGACGCGTGGCGCGCTGCCCACCAGGCCGTCGTCGACGAGGACATCCGCGCGATGCCGATGGGACTCCATACCACTGTAGGCGAGAACTCGGCGACCTTCTCCGGGGGGCAGGGCCAGCGCATCCGCATCGCCGGTGCTCTTGTACGGAATCCCCGACTCCTCTTTCTTGACGAGCCCACGAGCTGGCTCGACACGCAAACCCAGGCGCGCACGATGAGAGGACTGGAGGAATCGGCGAGCACTCGCCTGGTCATTGCGCATCGCCTGTCCACCATCCGCATGGCGAATCGCATCTACATGCTCAAGGCAGGCCAGGTGGTGCAGGTCGGCGGCTTCGACGAACTTCTCGCCGCGGACGGTCCGTTCCGTGACCTAGCCCGGCGGCAACTGGCCTGAAGGGAGTCCGGGGGGCGGTGGGGTGAGATGGTTGTCGTCGTTGCTGGACGCGCCGTTTGTCGTTGCGGACAGCGTCTTCGTCAACCCGGCGTACCGGGGCACACGCCTCCCGGCCCGGGACCGGGCCGGCGCCACCGAGCGGCGGGACATGTGGCTGCGCAAACCCATCCGGATCCATGATGCCCGTTCCCTTGCGGAGGCGCCCGCGCTGGAGCGCGAGGGATTCCAATTGCTCGAAGCTCCGATTCAACTGGACTTCCGCAATCCGGAACTCGTCACGACCGTGTACTACGAGCATTGCGCCGGCCTGGTCAGGGCGGCAACCGGATGCCGGGCCGTGAAGGTACTGCAACACGAGTTCCGCGACGGAACGGGACAGGCGACCTACGCCGGGTCCGCCCACGCCGATGTCAGCCCTTTCGTCGAGAAGGTCACGACCGTGCCCCACGGTTGGCATTTCGGCCTGTTCAACATCTGGCGGAGCATCGACCTGGAGCGGCCTGTCGAGGCCGCGCCGCTGGCGCTATGCGACATCAGGACCGTCGCTTCGGCCGACATGGTCTACGCCGACGCGTGGCGGCGGACCGAACCGAAAACGCGCGTAATGGACTGCCGCCTGATCCACGACGCGGGTCAGAGCTGGTGCTACTTTCCGCGAATGACGGCAGAGGAGGCGCTGATCTTCAAGCAGTACGATACGCGGCAGGAAGAGCCGAGCTTGCGCGCAGTCTACCATACCGCGTTCAAGGACCCGACAATGCCTCCGGAAGTCACAAGGCGGAAGACCGTTGAAGCTCGGGTCCTGGCAATCTTCAAGGAAGAGGACCCGGAACCGGAAGCCAGAAGAGCCAGATTCCAAGGCGAGGTTCCCATGACTCGACGCGACGGCACGGTTTCGATGTGGCGTCACGAAGAGATGATCGATTGGGACAAAGACAGCGAGCCTGAACCGTAACAGCTTACGGTTGGGAATCCAGCGGGGCGAATTTCAGACCAGCGTAGGCTTTCGCCTGCAGGCGCTCGCCGCCGATAACGATCTTGACGTGATTGATTCCCATATGCAGCCGGAAGACCTCTTCCCGTCCAAAGACGGTCTCGTACTTCGGCCAGGACAAGAGGCCGTCCGCTTTCGCCGGCAGGCATAACTCCATCTCGATCAGGCGCTCCGTCAGGCTGCGCCAGTTGGCTCTCGTCGTCGTGAGCCAGGTCGTGAGCAACGCGCGATAATCGGCGCGGCCGGCGCCCGTCGGGTACATTTCAAGCCCCAGTCGCGGCAGCGCGCCATCCGCGGTGACATCGAACGCTATCATGAAGCGATCGGCGACGCCCTCGATTCCGGACAGGAACCGTAGAACCGGCGAAGCGGAGCCTGGCCATTCGAGCCGATCGAGAAACGGCCCCACTTCAGGGACCGGAACCTTCCCGATCACCAGCCTGATCGATCCTGGCCCGCGTTCCGGAGTTGCGGCGGCGAATACAGGCTCCGCATCCGACGGCAAGGCATCCAATGTCCGGGTCAAGGCGCGGCTTTCCTGGGTGTGATCTTCCCGTCCTGCGATGCGCGCAAGCGTGGCGGCGAGCAACTCCGGTGTGACGAAGCCGCCAACGGCCTGCGGCGCGAGCATCGCCTTTAGATAGACCCTGGGCGCCGCCTGCCGCCCCATGGGGACGTCCATAATGTCGTAGGCCAGCAGCATCCAGTCGATCCAGCCGTCCGGCCCGGACTTGTCGGACAGATGCCTGCCGAGCCATCCTTCCATGGATCCCGGGGCTGCGCCAAGGCCTTCGGCGGCGTAGTGCCCGGCTACCGGTCCCGGGGTGACCGCGACCGAGAAGTCCGCGGCCGGCTCCGGATCGCCGAGTTTCATCTCGAAGCCGCATGCGGAAGCGGCGGCCGCGGGCAGGTCGCCGACGCGTTGCAGAAGCCGGCGCCAGCCATGCCCGGCGACCAACGATTCCGGCATCCGCGGCCGCAGTTCCTGCAGCAGGCCCCGAAGCTGTGCCATCGTGTTCGTCCCAGCGCCAGCGAATGCCTGACCTACGGCTGCGTCAGCCGTGTCAGCGCCTCAATGCAACAGGCGGTGGTCAGAGCTGCGGACCAATAGGTGCATACGCCTTTGGGAGCTCGGGTAAACTCGCATGCGGGCCATCCGCCGCAGGTGTGTTGCATGTCGATCAACCGTTCCGCGCAGCGACTCAGGAATCCGGCATGCTCGAATCCTCGCAACCGGAGCAGCGAGGACAGCGCCTGCGCTACGCGAAGCGTGTCTTCGAGTTCAGCGCTCAGAATGCGGCGCGTCAGAGTCGGCATCAAGTCTTGAAAGGCCGGAGCAGCAACGCAAGCCGTGCGACTGACACAATAGTAGATATCGGTCGGCCAGTCGTACCATATCGACGATCCGGATTCCTGCTTGTCGGTAACGACGGATTCGATCCAGCGTTGGGCTGCCCGCGTCTCCGCCCGATCGCCAAGCCACGCGACGACATTGGCGTTGACGACCGGATCCGTGTCATTGGGCATTCCGAAAGGTCCAAGCGGGCTCACCCAGGTCAGAAAACGGCCGTTGCTGTCGCGACAGGACAGGATGCGTCCGACGTTGCGCCCGAGAAAGAGCCAGGCGTGCCGCTGCGCACCGAGCGCAAGCGCACACACCGCGGTGGAATCGAGGTCAAACTCGAAAGGCGGCCAGCGCCACAGGCCTGGAGATTCGATGTGCGACAGGATGAAATTGCGGGATCGAGCGACGATCTCTTCGACCTGAGGATCGTTGCAAACTTCGAGTGCCAGCACACCAGTAGCCGCCAGGAACGGCGGGGACGGCGTCCCCGAGAACCCGATCCGATCACGTTGTTCACACGGCCAGATCCCGTTCGCGTCCACGACCGTCTGCAGATGGGCGAGCCCGGCGCTGATCGCGGACCGCGCTGCCGACCGCAGCGGGTGCGAAATGATTCGACTCATGCGCCAGTTCCAGACCGCGACGGCTCCGGTGGCAGAAATCCAGTCCCCGGCTCGGAGCCGACGACCTGATCGTCGGCAATGCGACAGGAGTCCCGCGCATCCAAGATCATTCGTCCACCTGTTCGAATAGCTCCACCCGGACGGTTTCTCCCCGTCCGGAATCCGGGCAAGCGCCGAATGCAACCACGCAGTCCATCCCCGCGAAAGCCCAAGTGAGCCTCGTCCAAGGGTGCACGAAGGAGTCGCTTGCGGACATCACCGATACTGTGGACCGCCTGTCGGTGGAAGACAAGAACAGGGGAGTACAGGGTAAGGTGGCTCTGGCTTTTGGGACAGCCTGACGGCAACAACGCGCCGAGCATCTCCCTCGGCACGTTCCACCGTAACAAGGGCTAAGTAACGGAGCGGCCCGGCTATCCGGTGTGAGCGTCCGGATCGGGCACGATGGTCGAGATGAAGTCGCGGATTTCCTGGACTTCGTTCTCGCGTCCGTCCGCGATAAGCCGCCGCGCGATCGCCTGGGCGGCAAACAGCGAG
>VXNK01000149.1 GCA_009840595.1 Rhodospirillaceae bacterium
CCGCCGGGGCGGCGCGGGACGCCGGCTATGCCGCAGGCTCGGCGCGCCAGACCGGCCACGAGCTGCTGGAACGCCCCGCCGTGGCCGAACGGGTGCGGGCGATCCGGGCGGCGTGGCGGGCGGTCGAGCGCGAAGAGGCGCAGATCCTGCTCGGCCGGCTGGAGCAGGCCTGGGACGCCGCGGTGGAGAAGGGCTCGGCGGCGCTGATGATCCGGGTGGTCAAGTTGCAGGCCGAGCTGTCCGGCCTCGACCGGCGCAGCGCCCACCGGCGCGCCGGCCTGTGGCCCCTGCCGGGAGAAGAGGCGGAAGAGAGGCCGGTTGACGGCGCCGAAGGCCCGATCGCCGAGGCCGTGCGCCGGGGCCGGCACCGCACCGAACGGGCCCTCGCTGTCCACCGGGCCAACCGGAAGGCGCTGAAGCGGCGCAAGGACTTCGACGAGGCGGCCTGGCTGGCGACGGCCCAGCGCCTGCACGCCACCGTCGAGGAGCGCCGGCCGCGCACTCCGGAGCGGCAGACCGGCAGGCCGGCACCCGCCATGACGAATCCTGACAATTCCTTACACGGGTCCCTACACGAGCCCGCACATCCCGCCGCGGACGCGCCGATGCCGGACAGCGTGAGGGACAGCGCGCCGGGCGGCCCGACCCCGGCGGATCCTGACATTTCCTTACATCGGTCCTTACCGGCGCCCGCCGATGGCGCCGGGCCGGAAGCCCCGGTCCCGACAGAACCTGACATATCCTTACATCGGGCCGGCCTGCTGCCGGCGGAAAGGCGGAAGCGCGGCCGGAGGGACAGCCGTGCGGGCGGGCCGTACATTCTCTCCGGCGACGGGCCGGACCCTATCGCGGACGACGATTTCGACGACGACGATTTCGACGGCGATTTGGACTACGACGACGAGGCGACGTTCAGGGCGTACCGGGCCAGGGCGGACGCGGCGTACCTGAAGTACAGGCTCTTGGCGGACGAGCGGCCCGGCCCGGCGCCGGCCGGCGCAGACGCCCCCGCCGGGAAAGAACCGGAGATCGCGACGGGACCTGACGAATCCTGACATATCCTGACACCCGCACCGCCGCCGACCTCCCTCAGCGTCATCCCGACCGAGCGGAGCGAGCGGAGGGATCTCGGCTCGAACCCGATAACGAGAACCCGAAGTCCGCCGACGGGATTCCTCCGCTCCGCCCCGGACGTATCCGGGGCTCCGATCGGAATGACGGGCGGGAGACGGAGCGGACGGCATGGCCCGCCGGCCGGATTTCTCCGCTCCCTTCGACTTCGCTTCGGTCGAAATGACGGGGAGGGTTGCGCCCGTTCGAAACGACGGGGCAGGGAGCGGAGGACGGGGCGCACAGCGCCGCGCCTCCCTACGCCTTCGCGGCGGCCTCGCGTTGGGACAGCATCATCAGCCAGACCGTGGCGGCGAGCACGATCAGGAGCAGCGGCAATGTGCCGATCGCCAGATTCTGCCAGCCGTAGAGCTGCAGGGTCACGCCGGAGAAGAAGGTCGCCGTCGCGACGAAGCCGAAGACGAGAAACTCGTTGAGCGCCTGGGTCTTGGCACGTTCGGCGAGCGTGTAGGTCTCGGTCAGCAGGGTCGTCGCGCCGGTGTAGAGGAAGTTCCAGCCGACGCCGAGCAGCAGCAGCGAGACCAAGAAATTCTCGAACGCGATGTCCGCCATGGCGATGGCGAGGCAGGCGATGTTGAGCAGGCCGCCGACCAGCATGATGCGCTGGGCGCCGTAGCGCTTGATCAGGTGGCCGGTGAAGAAGGCCGGGACATACATGCCCAGGATATGCCACTGGATGACGTGGGTCGCCTCGCCGAAAGTGAGGCCGCACATCTCCATCGCCTTGGGCGTCACCGACATCAGCAGCACCATGACGCCGTAGCCGATCACGCCGCCGGCCACCGCGAGCATGAATTTCGGCTGGCGGGCGATCTCGGCGAGCGGCCGGCCGCCGCGCAGGGCCATTCTGGGCGGCCGGGGAATCTGCACGGTCAGCAGGATCAGCATGATCGCCGCCTGGATGCAGACGACGCCGACATAGGCGCCGGCGTAGGTCACCGGCGCCAGCCAGTCGACCGAATAGCGCGCCAGGGTCGGGCCGACGATGGCCGCGACCACGCCGCCGGCCAGGACCAGCGAAATCGCCCGGCTGCGGAAGGAATCCGGCACGACCTCCGCCGCCGCGAAACGGTAGTACCACTGGAAGCCGGTGGCGAAGCCGACCACCAGGCTGGCGAAGCAGAACAGGGCGAAGCTGCCCTCGTAGACCGCCAGCAGGGACAGGCCGGCGCCGATCGTCATGGCGGTCACGGCCAGCAGGAAGCCGTTGCGCCGGCCGATCCGCGCCATGATGAAGGACGCGGGAATCGTGAAGAAGGCCGAGGCGTACCACTGGATCGCGATCGGCAGCGCGAGCAGCGCCTTGTTCTCCGCCAGGCTGGCGCCGACCAGCGCCGACACCGTGATCAGCAGCATCATCGACGTGCTGGTCAGCGCCCAGCAGACGAACAGCAGGGCGATGTTGCGCTTGTAGTGCGGAAAGTCGGCGGCGCCGGATGCGGCGGGCGGTGCGGACAAGGGGTGCTCCGGGCGGAAACGCGAACCGGCCCCGCTCTACCACGGACACCCCACCCGCGCCATGCGCCCCGCGCAACCCGGCTGCGCCTTGTCGATTTACTCCGCCGCGATCGCCCGGCTGATGATCATCTTCTGGACGTCGCTGGTGCCCTCGTAGATCTTGCAGACCCGGACGTCGCGCCAGAGGCGCTCGACCGGGAAATCCTGCAGATAGCCGTAGCCGCCGTGGATCTGGATCGCGTCGGAACAGACCCGTTCCGCCATTTCGCTGGCGAACAGCTTGGCCATGGCGGCTTCCTTGAGGCAGGGCAGGCCGGCGTCCTTCAGCCGCGCCACGTTGAGCGCCATCTGGTGCGCCGCCTCGATCTGGGTCGCCATGTCGGCGAGGCGGAAGGCGACCGCCTGATGCTCGATGATCGGTTTGCCGAACGAGACCCGCTCCTTCGCATAGGCGACGGCGTGCTCGTAAGCCGCCCGCGCCATGCCGGTCGCCTGGGCCGCGACGCCGATCCGCCCGGCCTCCAGGTTGGCGAGCGCGATCCGGTAGCCCTCGCCCTCCCGGCCGACGAGCAGGTCCGGCGTCGCCTCCATGTCCTCCAGGATCAGCGCACAGGTGTCGGACGAGCGCTGGCCGAGCTTCTCCTCCTTGCGCACGACCTTGTAGCCCGGCGTGTCGGTCGGCACGATGAAGGCGCTGATGCCGCGCTTGCCGGCCGCCGGATCGGTCACCGCGAACATCAGGTTGATGTCGGCCGTCGCGCCCGAACTGATGAACTGCTTGGCGCCGTTCAGAACGTATTTGTTGCCCCGCTTCTCGGCGCGGGTCCTGAGGTTCGAGGCGTCGGAGCCGGCCTGGGGCTCGGTGAGCGAGAAGGCCGCGTTGATCTCGCCGCGGGCCAGCGGCTTCAGGAAGCGCTCCTTCTGCTCCGTCGAGCCGTAGCCGAAGAGCGCGGCGGCGACCGGCGAATTGTTGACGCTCATCACGGTCGAAACCCCGCCGTCGCCGCCGGCGATCTCCTCCATCGCCAGAACGTAGGCGACGGTATCGGCGCCCGCCCCGCCCCACTCTTCCGGGATCGTCATGCCCATGAAGCCGAGCGCGCCCATCTCGGCGAGCAGCCCGCGCGGCGTCTCGCCGGTGCGGTCGCGCTCGGCCGCCGTCGGCGCCAGCCGCTCCTGCGCGAACTGCCGGGCGGTGTCCCGGATCATGATCTGGTCGTCGGTCAGCATATCCGGCGCATTCCTGTCCTGTGGGACTTCGCCCGGCTACCAGGGAATCCGGCTGCCGTCGTGGTTGATGAAGCTGCCGGTATCGCGGATGCCGGCCTTGTCGATCACCTTCATCAGCCCGTCGACGCTCTGCTTGACCGTCAGCGACGCCGAGGGGCCGCCCATATCGGTCTGTACCCAACCCGGATGGACGACGATCGCGGTCACGCCCTGCGCCTTCAGGTCGTTCGCCAGGACCTTCACCGCCATGTTCAGCGCCGCCTTGGAGGCGCGGTACGAATAATTGCCGCCGCTCGCCTCGCTGACCGAGCCCATGCGGCTGGAGATGTTGACGATCAGCTTGCGCTCCGAGCGCGCCACGTTGCCGGCCAGCGCCTGCATCACCCGCACCGGCGCCACGGTGTTGACCCGCAGCGTCTCCTCCAGGCCGGCGACGTCGAGCGTGTCGAAGGTTTCGCCCCGGCCGAGCAGGATGCCGGCATTGTTGATCAGGATGTCGATCGGCGTATCGCCCAGCAGGTCGGCCAGCGCCCCGACATGGGCGTCCGAGGTGACGTCGCAGGTGTGGATCGTCGCCGACGCGCCGAGCGCGCGCAGGGCGTCGGCCTTGGCGAGGTCGCGCACCGTCGCGTGGACATGGGCGCCGGCGGCGGCGAAGCGGCGGGCGAATTCCAGGCCAATGCCGCGGCCCGCGCCGGTAATCAGGACGTTGTTCATGGGGTTCATGGGGCGGTCCTCTTCCGGACGGTCACTTCGATCTCGATCTTCATGCGCGGGTCGACCAGCCCCGCGATCACGGCGGTCGCGGCCGGGCGCACCGTGTCGAACCAGCGATGCATGACCGGCTCCAGGGCCGGCAGGTCGGCCGCATCGGTCAGCGTGTATTGCACGCGCACGGTATCGTCGATCGAGGCGCCGGCCTCGGCCAGGATGCCCTCGATGGTGCGGAAGGCCTGCTCGGCCTGGGCCGCGGCATCGTCCGGCATCTCGCCGGTCGCGTAATCCATGCCGGTCGTACCGGCGACGAACACCCAGTCCCCGTCCACCACGGCGCGGGAAAAGGCGTAGTCGGCTTCCAGGCGGGAGCCGGAGGAGATCGTTTTGCGCATGGCGATTCCATAGCGGCGAACGCCGGCCGGGGGAATGGGCAAATTCCCTACTGCCGAAGTTCGGCCAGGGCGCCCCTGCGCGCGAGGCGGACGCGGCGGGAGGGCACGGGCGGCCGGTTCACCCAGGGCCGGTCGCCGCGCACGTCCCGGTCGGTCCGGATGTCCACCCGGCCGCCGGCGAACCGGATGGCATGGCTTCCGTTGCGCCTCAGGACGGTGCGGTCGATGGCCAAGGGTACGTCCGGGCAGCGCTGCCGGACATCGAAGCCGGCCACGATCATGAACGCCCGGCCGCAATCTTCGGCCAGCGCCGCCGGGTCGGCCGGGAAGGCGATCAGCCGGCCGCCGAGCCGGTAGATGCAGCCCAGCGCGTCGCAACGCACCCGGCTCAGCCGGTCGCTGCGCCAGAAACGCGGTTCGCTTTGCGCCTCGCCCTCGCGCCAGACCCGCGCGACGAAGCGGCCGCGGCGCGCCGAAGACATCGCGAGCGCCCCGTCGGCGGTGCGGGTCGCGACGATCCGCCCCTCCGGCGACACCAGGATATCCGGCCTGGCCGCAAACACGCTGCTGGCGAGGCCGAGGGCGATCGCCGCCACGCCGGCGGCCCGCCAGGGGCGCTGCCAGATCGTCAACCAGAGGCCGCCGGCGACGATCAGCGCCATGCCCCACGCCAGCGGCGCCGGCGCCAGCGCCAGCGAACCCGGCAGGCCGGAAACGCCGTGGGCGACCCACAGCATCAGGTCGATGCCCCGGGCCATCAGCCAGAGCGGCCCGGCCTCCAGGCCGAACGGCATGGCGAACAGGGCGAGCAGGCCCATCGGCAGGACGAAGACGGAAACCACCGGTACGGCGACCAGGTTTGCGGCGAGGCCGTACATCGCCAGCCGCTGGAAATGGAACAGGGCAAACGGCGCCGTCGCCGCACCGGCAATCAGGCTCGTCGCACCGACGCCGGCCAGGGCGCGCAACGGCCGGGGCAGCCGCGGCGCCTGCGCCCGCAACCGCCAGGCCGACCAGGCCTCGTAGGCCGCGACCAGCGCCACGACCGCAGCGAAGGACATCTGGAAGCTGGGCGTGGGCAGGCTCTCCGGCGACAGCAGCAGCAGGACCGCAGCGGCCGCTGCCACCAGCCGCATCGAGATGGCGACCCGGCCGATCAGCACGCCGGCCATCGCCACCGCCAGCATCAGGAAGGCGCGCTGGGTCGGGATCGTCGCGCCGGTCAGCAGCAGGTAACCGGCCGCGACCGCCAGCGCGCCGACCGCTGCAATCTTCCGGGTCGGCCAGTGCAGGGCCGCACCCGGTACGAGCGCGAGCCCGAACCACAGGGCGAAAAAGGCGATGCCGGCAACCATGCCGATATGCAGGCCGGAGATGGCCAGCAGATGCGCCAGCCCGGCGCTGCGGATCGCCGCCATGGTCTCGTCCGATATGCCGCCGCGGTGCCCGGTCAGCAGGGCGGCGGCGACCGCGCCGGCATCGCCGGGCAGAACGGCCGCGATCCGCCGCGCTGCCGTATCGCGCAGATGCTCGATCCGCGACGCGAGCCATCCGCTTTCGGCTTCCCGCACCGGGACCGGCGCCGCGACGGCGAAGCCGGTCGCGCCGATGCGGGCAAAGAAGGCCCGGCGCTGGAAATCCGCCGCGCCGGGCGCCACGGGCGGGCGGACCGGCAGCAGGACGGCGCGCATGGTGACGACCCGGCCGGGCCGCAGCGCGGTCCAGCCGACACGGACCGTCAGGCGCACCCGCGCCGGCGTTTCGGCTGCGGCGAGCCGCCCGATCGAGAGATCGTCCAGCACCGCCCGGGCGCCGTGGCGGAGCGGATCGACGGCAACCACCCGTCCGGTCACGGTTACGGGGCCGATCTTCCGGCCGACCGATGGCGCCTCGACGCTCCAGGTTCGCACCGCGCCGGCGGCATAGCCGGTGGCGCAGAGCAGGAGCAGAAGCGCCGCAAAGCGCAGCGCCGGCCGGCGCCACAGCGCCGGCAGCAGGAGTGCCGCCAGGGCCGGCAGGGCCAAGGCCGCCGCGAGCGGCGGCTCGGAGGTCCCGGCGAAATAGAGATAGACGCCGACGCCGACGGCGGCAGGCGCCCAGAGCAGCCAGCGTTCGCGCTCGCCGGCAAGGCAGGCCGCCGCGCCGCGGCAGGGGGAGGTCGCAACGCAGCGCAGCCGGCCACCTGCCGTCGCGGGCAGGCCGGGCAAAGTCCCGTCCGACTGCTCGATCGGGCCCGCGATCGGGCGCACTCCTCAACGCTTCCGTTCGTTCCGGGCGCGTGCATGGCGACAGCGGCTGTGCTAAGGCACGCACCCGTCCGGCCCGTTTCCCCCGCCCAGGCCCGATCGAGGCGGGACGTTCCGGCCGTTGCCGCGAAATCTACATGAAGCCCCGATGACTGTCGTTACCCGTTTTGCCCCTTCGCCGACGGGCTTTCTGCATATCGGCGGCGCGCGGACCGCCCTGTTCAACCGGCTCTACGCCCGGCGGCACGGCGGAAAGTTCCTGCTGCGCATCGAGGATACCGACCGGGCGCGCTCGACCGTGGCGGCGAAGCAGGCGATCCTGGAGGGTCTGCAATGGCTCGGCCTGGAATGGGATGGCGCGCCGGTCTACCAGTCCACCCGCGCCGAGCGCCATGCGGCGGTCGCCCGGGCGCTGCTCGACACCGGCGGGGCCTATCGCTGCTATTGCAGCCCGGAGGAGCTGGCCGCCATGCGCGAAGCCGCGCGCAAGCGGGGCAGCGGGCGGCTCTACGACGGCACCTGGCGCGACCGCGACCCGGCCGAGGCGCCGGAAGGCGTCGCGCCGGTCGTGCGGCTGAGAGCGCCGCTGGACGGCGAAACCGTCATCGACGACGCCGTCCAGGGCCGGGTGGCGGTGCGCAACGACCAGCTCGACGACATGGTGCTGCTGCGCGCCGACGGCACGCCGACCTACATGCTGTCCGTCGTCGTCGACGACCATGACATGGACATCACCCATGTCGTGCGCGGCGACGATCACCTGACCAACGCCTTCCGCCAGACCCTGATCTACCGGGCGATGGGCTGGGACATTCCGGTCTTCGCCCACATCCCGCTGATCCACGGACCGGACGGCGCCAAACTGTCCAAACGGCACGGCGCGCTGGGCGTCGAGGCCTATCGCGACATGGGTTTTCCGCCCGAAGCGGTGTGCAACTATCTCGCCCGGCTCGGCTGGAGCCACGGCGACGACGAGATCTTCTCCATGGCGCGGGCGGCGGACTGGTTCGATCTTGAAGAGGTCGGCAAGTCCCCGGCCCGCTTCGATCTTGCGAAGCTGACCAGCCTCAGCGCCCACTATATCCGCGAAATGGCGGATGCCCGGCTCGCCGGCCTGATCGAGCCGTCGCTCGCCGCGCGCCTCGGGGCGCCGCTGACGGCCTTGCAGCGGGCGCGGCTGGTCGCCGGCCTGCCCGGCCTGAAGCCGCGGGCCAGAACCCTGGGCGACCTCGCCGAAGCCGCCCTGTTCTACTGCCGGCCCCGGCCGCTGCAGCCGGACGCAAAAGCGGCGAAACTGCTCGACGGCGACGGCCGGGAACGGCTCGCCCTCGCCCGCGCGGCGCTTGCCGGAATCGCCAACTGGTCAGCCGAGAGCGCCGAATCCGCCGTCCGGGCCGCCGCCGAGGCCGCCGGCGAGAAACTCGGTGCGCTCGCCCAGCCGCTGCGTGCCGCGCTCACCGGCAGCACCGTTTCGCCCGGCATATTCGAGGTGCTCGATGTGCTCGGCAAGGCGGAAAGCCTCGGCCGGATCGACGACAGCCTCGGGCGGGCAGCCGGCTGAGCGCCCCATGCGCCGCGGCGGCAGCGCCCCGCCCGAGGTTGCATTTGCCGAAACGGGCAGGACGGACTATTTTTCCGCACGATGTTGCGCTGCACCACGGCAGGGCCCGCAGGCCGCGCCGGGCGTAACGGCACTCAGGATTCGGGAGCACCATGAACGATAAGCCCACGGCAGCCGACGGCACCGCGATCCATACCCTTACCGTGACCGACAACGCCACCGGCAAGACGCTGGACCTGCCCGTCCGCCAGGGCACGGAGGGGCCGCGGGTCGCCGATATCCGCCGGCTGTACAGCGACCTGGGCATGTTCACCTACGATCCCGGCTTCACCGCCACCGGCAGTTGCGAATCCAAGATCACCTTTATCGACGGCGAGGAAGGCGTTCTGCTGCACCGCGGCTACGCCATCGAGGAACTGGCCGCGCACAGCGATTTCCTCGAAGTCTGCTTCCTGCTGCTCTACGGCCATCTGCCGGACAAGGCGGAGAAGGAGGATTTCGAACAGACGATCTCCATGCACACGATGGTCCACGAGCAGATGCGCACCTTCTTCAGCGGCTTCCGCCGCGACGCGCATCCCATGGCGATCATGGTCGGCGTGGTCGGGGCGATGTCCGCCTTCTATCACGACAGCACCGATATCGACGATCCGTACCAGCGCATGGTCGCGTCGCACCGGCTGATCGCCAAGATCCCGACCATCGCGGCCATGGCCTACAAATACTCGATCGGCCAGCCCTTCATGTATCCGCGCAACGATCTGCGTTACGCGGAGAACTTCCTGCACATGACCTTCAACGTGCCGTGCGAGGACAAACGCATCTCGCCGGTGCTGGCGCGCGCGATGGACCGCATTTTCATCCTGCACGCCGATCACGAGCAGAACGCCTCGACGTCGACGGTGCGCCTGGCCGGATCGTCGGGCGCCAACCCGTTCGCCTGCATCGCCGCGGGCATCGCCTCGCTGTGGGGCCCGGCCCATGGCGGCGCGAACGAAGCCGTGCTGAACATGCTGCACGAGATCGGCAGCAAGGACCGGATCCCGGAATTTCTGAAACGCGCCCGGGACAAGAACGATCCGTTCCGCCTGATGGGCTTCGGCCACCGGGTCTACAAGCACTACGACCCGCGGGCCGCGGTCCTCAAGGAATCGACCGATTCGGTGCTCGACGAGCTGGGCGTGCGCAACGAGCCGCTGCTGGAACTGGCGCTGGAGTTGGAGCGGATCGCCGGGGAAGACGAGTATTTCCAGCAGCGCAAGCTGTTCCCGAACGTCGATTTCTATTCCGGTATCCTGCTCCAGGCGATGGGCTTCCCGACCTCGATGTTCACGGTGCTGTTCGCGCTCGCCCGCACGGTCGGCTGGATCGCCCAGTGGAAGGAAATGATCGAGGACCCGGTCCAGAAGATCGGCCGGCCGCGCCAGCTCTACACCGGCGAAGCCCGCCGGCCCTTCGTGCCGCTGGAGGAGCGGTAGGCCACACGGCGCTGCCGCCGTCGCAACAGGTCCGGGCGGTTCGGAAGCCTGCTCCGCATTTGCCGAAACCGCCGCCTCAGGCAGGCGCATCGCTAATTCGTTGACGGCCTTCCAACGGGGTTTAGGATCGTCCCTGCCCTGTATGGACAAATCCGGGCGCAACGAAATGAAGCGACGAGACCTTATCGGGGTCGCGTTGGGCGTTGATCCCCCTGACTTGGTCGTTCGATCTGCGACCCTGGTCAACGTACTCAGCCGCGAGCTCCATCCGGCGGACATTCTGGTCAAGGACAGCCGGATTGCGGCCGTTCTGGAACCGGGTGGCGCCTACGACCGGAGCGTTCGCGTCATCGAGGCCGAAGGCCGGTTCGCAGCGCCGGGCTTCATCGATCCGCACGTCCATCTCGAAAGTTCCATGATCACCGTGGCGGAATACGCCCGCGCCGTGATTCCGCGCGGCACCACGATGGTTGCAGCGGATCCGCACGAAATCGGCAACGTTCTGGGGCTTCCCGGTATGAAAGCCCTCTTCGAGGAAGCGAGCGCCGTGCCTCTCCGGGTCATGCTGCGGGTGCCTGGACGAATTCCCGCGGTGCCGGCTTGGATGGAGACCTCCAACGGCGAGTTGAGCGTCGCCGACACCCGCGCCATGTTCGACTGGCCGGAGGCCGTGTGCCTCGCCGGAGACATCAATCCGAACCTCGTCCTGCGGCAGGACCAGGAGCAGTTGGAAAAATTCGAACTGGCCGATGAACTGGGCGTAACGATCTCCGGCCAGTCGCCGGGCCTGAGCGGGCGCGCGCTATCGGCGTTTATCGCCGCCGGGCCCGAAGATTCGCACGTTGCGAGTTCGGTCGACGAAATCGTGGAGAACACCCGCGCGGGGATGCGCACGGTGCTCGCGTTGCGCCCGGCCCGCCGGCTGGAGGCCACCCACATGATGGAACTGGCCCGGCGGGTCGCCGAAGACCGGCTGGATACCAGGCTGTTTCAGCTTTGCACGGACGACATCCATGCTCACGATCTGCTCCACGAAGGCCACCTGGACCATCGCCTGCGTGCCCTGATCCAGGCAGGCTTCGATCCGGTCGAGGCCTTTCAATTCGCCACCATCAATGTCGCCCATGGGCTTCGCGTCGACCGCGACTACGGCAGCATCGGTCCGGGCAAGATGGCCGACATCGTTCTGCTCGACGATCTTCGGGCGGTAACGGTCTCGACCGCGATCATCGCCGGCGAAATCGTCTATACGGACGGAGAATACCGCGGACCAACCGGGAGCGTGAGCTATCCCGACTGGACGAAGTCGACGATCCGCTATGCCAAGCCCCTCACGGCCGCCGATCTTTCGCTGCGACCGACGCGCAATGCCGATACGGCAACGGTCCGCTGCATCACCGCGCCGACCGGCAGGGGAAAAAAGACGGCGACGGAAACCGAACTCCCTGTCCTCGACGGAGTCATCGTTCCCGCGCCGGAACGCGGCATCAACGCGCTCGCCGTCGTCGAACGGCACAAGGCGAGCGGCGAAATCGGGCGCGGGTTCGCCAGCAGCCTCAAGCTCCGGCGCGGCGCCATAGCCTGTTCGGTCAACCACGATGCGCACAACGTAATGCTTCTGGGCGCCAACCACGAAGACATGGCGCTGGCCGGCAACCGCCTCGCCGAAATCGGCGGCGGATACGTCCTGGCCTGCGATGGCGAGATCGTTGCCGAACTCGCGCTGCCCATTGCCGGGCTCATGTCGGAAGCGAGCATCGAGGATGTGGCGTCGGACCTGACGGCGCTGGAAGGCGCGCTGAACGGCATCCTTGGCGCAGATCTGAGCGACAAAGCCTTGATCAACATGAATTTTCTCTCGCTGCCGAATATTCCGGACTACGGCTTCACCAACAAGGGGCTCGTCGCTTCGGACAAACGCATGCAGCTTGTGGAGAGCGTAATCTAAGGAGGGAGAGTGACATGAAACCGCTAAGGCATTGGAAACTGGGCCTCGCTGCTGTTGCGATAACGGCTTCGGCGGCGTCCCCGTCGTTCGGAGCAGACAGCGTCAAGGTGATGTTCGACTGGATTCCCGGCGGCTGGCACGCCGCCTGGTACGCCGGCAAAGTGAATGGCTGCTTCGGCGACCGGAACCTGGAAGTCTCGCTGCAGCGCGGTTCGGGCGGCGTCGATACCGTCGCGAAGGTAGCGTCCGGGCTCGCGGACGTCGGCATGGCCGATCTGGGAACGGTGTTGATCGGCGCGCACAAGAACAAGGCCGGCGTCAAAGCGATCTTTCCCGTCTATATGGACAATCCGTTCGGCATCCTGTCGCTCAAATCCACCAAAATATCGTCCCTGAAGGATCTCGAAGGACTGAAGCTGGCGGCCGGTCCGGGCGATTCCAACATCCAGATGCTGCCGTATGCGATGCAGCTTGCCGGAGCGGACTTCAAGAAGGTCAAGGCCGAGCGGGCGGATTTCTCGGCGTTGCTCGGATTGCTTCTGCGGGAAAAGGTCGAGGCGTTCACGACGTTCCTGACGACCGCGCAAATCCTGAAAGCCGTTTCGAAGAGCGCCGGCAAGGAGGTTGCGTTCTACCACTACGGCAGGAACTTGAAGATCTACGGTTCGGTCATCTTCGCGACCGACAGGTTCCTCAAGGAGCGCCCGGCGGTGGCGAAGCGGCTGATGGCCGGCATGAAGTGCGCCTACGAGGCCGCCCGGGCCAATCCCGAGGCGGCCGCCGATGCGCTGCTCGCCGCGTTCCCGTCGAAGAAGAGAGGCGCCGAACTCGCCAGTATCAGAGGCGGGATCATCCTGACTTTCGAAGCCGAAACCTACAAGACGCACGGCTTCAATTGGGATATGGACCGGATCGCAAGGACCTTTCAATTGGCGCTGACCGCCCAGGGGGAAAAGGTGGAAGGCGCAGCGGGCGCCGCCTACATCCACAAATTCGAGTGAACCGCCAAGCCTTCAGCGGCTTCGGATGCACCGGATGACAGTGGGCGGCAACCAGGCGCACGTCGTCGTATCCGAAGTCGCGAAGGAATTCGAAACGGGAGCCGCGGAACCTTTCGTGGCCCTCGACAATATCGACCTGACGATCGATCAGGGAGAATTCGTGCTCCTGCTGGGGCCCTCGGGCTGCGGCAAGTCTACGCTTCTGCGTCTGATTGCCGGCCTCGACGCGCCGACGCGGGGCGACATCCAGGTCAGCGGGGACAGGATCACCGCCGGGTTCGACCGCATCGGCATGGTCTTCCAGCAGCCCACGCTCCTGCCATGGCTGTCCATATTCGAAAACGTCGTTTACCCCGCGCGGGTGCGATCACGTCGACTGGCGCAGGAAAAACGGGACGAGGCCCTGCGCCTCCTTGAAATGGTCGGCCTGTCGCGGGTCGCGGACCAGCCGCCGAGCAGCCTGTCGGGAGGCATGCAGCAGCGCGCCGCAATCTGCCGCTCGCTGATCCTCGATCCCGAAATCCTGGTCATGGACGAGCCGTTCAGCGCGCTCGATGCCATGACGCGCGAAGAGTTGCAGTTCGAGCTGCTCCGCATCCATGCCGACAGCGGCAAGACGATCGTCTTCGTAACGCACTCCATTCCCGAGGCCGTCCTCATGTCGTCGAAGATTGTCGTGATGGCAACTTCGCCGGGAAGGATCGCGGAAACGCTCGAAACCGGCATGCCGTATCCGCGCACGCTCGATACCCTGCGGCTCGACAGGGCCCGGCAACTCGACAACAGAATTCGCGAACTGATCTACGGACGAGACCGGGGACAGCCATGAAGCTTCGGTTGATCCTGCTGCCGACGGCCAGCCTGGCGGCGATGCTGGCGATATGGGAAGTGGCGGTCTTCGGCTTCGAGATCCCCGCCTATCTTCTGCCCGCGCCGAGCCGCGTCTGGTCGGCGGCAGTCGATATCGCCGCGGTGCTGCCGCGTCACATCACGGCGACGCTGCTTACCGTGTTGTCGGGATTTGCGCTTTCTACGGCCATATCGATACCCCTGGGTGTCGGCCTTTCGATCAACAAAACCGTATCCGAGGCGCTTTATCCGCTCTTGGTCTTTGCCAACGCCGTACCGGTGATCGCAGTCGCGCCGATCATCGTCGTCATGTTCGGAACCGGCCTGGAATCGCGTCTGGTAATCACCCTGATGGTCTGTTTCTTCCCCATCATGGTCGCCACCGCGACCGGTATTCTCGATACGCCGCGGGAATATCTCGACCTCAGCAAATCGACCGGTGCGTCGTTCGGGACGGAACTTCTCACCATCCGCATGCCGCACGCTGCGCCCTTCATTTTCAGCGGTCTGAAAATCGGAATTACCTTGTCGGTGATCGGCGCCGTCGTCGGAGAATTCATTACCTCTCAAAAGGGTCTCGGATTTCTGATCGTGTCCGCCACCACCAATTTCGATCTGGCTCAGGCCATCGCGTCGGTCGTGGCATTGGCGTTGATGAGCGTCGTGCTCTACCAGATCGTCCAGCAGGTGCAGAAAATCTGGTTGCCATGGTCGATCAAGGCCGAATCCATGACCTGACCGGACCTGCCGGCCGCGCAGGTTGCCGGATACCGGGATTCGGGCTGTTTGAACCGCTGTCCCACACCGGACTTCGCCGCTCAGCAACGATTCGGCTAACGCCGCCGGCGCTACTTTTCGATCAGTTCGACCTTGTATCCGTCCGGGTCCTCGATGAAGGCGATGACCGTGGTGCTGTGCTTCATCGGGCCCGGCGGGCGCGGAATGGCGACGCCGGCTGCTTCCAGCTTCGCGCAGGTGCCGTAGATATCCGGCACGCCGAGCGCGATATGGCCGTAGCCGGAGCCGAGATCGTAGGGCTCTTCCTGGTCCCAGTTATGGGTCAGTTCCAGCACGGTATTGCTGGCTTCGTCGCCGTAACCGACGAAGGCGAGCGTGAAGCGGCCGCCGGGAAAGTCCCGCCTGCGCAGCAGGGTCATGCCCAGATGGCCGGTGTAGAAGGCGATCGACTTCTCCAGGTCGCGGACCCGCAACATGGTGTGAAGCATCCGGAAGGCGGGTTTCGCATCGCTCATCGCTGGGCCCTTTCCCGAATGATCCGGAGAATGGTTTCGGCGGCAATTGCGCTCGGCTTGCGGCCGGGGACCGACAGCGTTTGCGCCACCGCACGAATACGCGCTGCCTGGGCTTGGCGCAACGCCGGATCGCGCAGCAGCGGCGCCAGGGCGTCGGCGATCGTGTCCGGCCGGCACTGCTCCAGAAGGCACTCCGGCATGATCTCCTCGCCGGCCGCGAAATTGACCGCGGAAGCATAGGGCGAGTTCACGAGAAGTCGCGCAAGCCGTCCTTCGAGCCGGGGCAGCTTGTAGGTCACGACCGCCGGCGTGCCGGCGAAGGCCAGTTCGACCGTAACCGTGCCCGACGCGGCGAGCGCCGCATCGGCCGCGGCGAAGGCCAGATATCTGGTCGCATCGGCGGGCAGTGCAACCAGCGGCGCCGGCCAGTCCGCCGTCAAGGCAGACGCCAGGTCGCGGATCGAAGCCACGGTGGGCATCAGGCAGACCGGCGCCAGGCCGGCGCTTTTCAGGCGCTCGATCGTCGCGCGGTACACGGGCAACAGCCGTCGCACCTCCTTGCGGCGGCTGCCGGGCAACAGGCAAAGCACCGGGCTTGCGCCCTCGCCGGAATGGCGGCGGCGAAACCGGGCCACGTTCGCCGGGTCCGGCGGATCGGGCTCGGCGGCCGGGTGGCCGACGAACGTCACCGGCAGGCCGTGCGGCTCGAACCACGGCGCCTCGAAAGGAAAGATCGACAGCAGATGCGTCAGCCGTCCGGCGACGACCTTCGCCCGTCCGGGGCGCCATGCCCATACCGTCGGCGCCACATATTGCACCAGCGTCTCGCCGCGCCGAGCCAGCCGCCGGCCCATATGGCCCGACAGGGCCTGGGCGTCGATCGTGATCACGCAATCGGGCCGGCGTCGGGCAACATCGCGCTCAAGTTGTTTCATGCGCGCCAGGATGGTGCGCAGCCGCGGCAGATAGTCGAGGCCCATCACCGAGAACAGGTCGATGGAAAACAGGCTGTCCAGGCCGGCTTCTGCCATCGCCGGCCCGCCGATTCCGCCGAAATCGACCCCGTCTCCGGTCTGCCGTTTCAGCGCGTGGATCAGGTGCCCGCCGATCTGGTCGCCGGACGGTTCGCCGACGATGAAATAGACGAGCGGCCGGCCGGCGCCGGACCGGACCGGGTCATGCGATGCGTTCGGCATCCGCTTCGTCGCCGTCCGGGGTCAGCCCGACCAGGAACAGCCCGGCCTTGTCCGCGGCCGCGACGACGGCATCGCGGTTGACCAGAATCGTCCCGCCCGCTTCGACGGCGATGCCGCGCAGACCGGCCGCCGCTGCGTTTTCCACCGTCGCCGCGCCAACCGTCGGCAGATCGATGCGCCGGTCCTGCCGGGACTTCCGGATCTTGACCAGCACCCCGCCCGGCCCGTCGCGCCGGAATCCGGCGCAGCGTTCGAGCAGGGCGTCGGTGCCCTCGATCGCTTCGACGCCCAGCACCAGGGACTGCTGCACGACCACCGCCTGGCCGACATCCAGATTGCCCAGCGACCGCGCGATCTCCAGCCCGCGTGCAATATCGCGTTGCGCCTGCTCGTCCGGCCCCGTGCGGCTGAGCGTTCCGGCGGGCGCCAGCAGCCCGGCGACGATGTCCTGGATGCCGACGACCCGGAAACCGAAGCGCTCCAGTTCCGCCGCAACCGCCCGCAGCAGCCCGTCATCGCCCAGCGACTTCACGGCGAACCGCGCGACGAAGGCCGCCGCCCTGGCGTCCGGCCGGATCTGCCGCAGGGCCGGCCGGCGGACGCGGCCGACCATCACGACATCTCCGACGCCTTCTTCCCGCGCCCGTTTGACGAAACGTCCCGCGGCGCCGATCCGGATGACCTCGTGCCGCGCCGCAAAAACGGCGGGGTGATCGGCATGGCCCTCCAGCGCAAACACGAAATAGGGTCGGCCCGCGCGTTCGCAGGCTTCGATGGCCAGCGCGGGGATTTCGCCGCCGCCGGCGACGATGGCGAGCGTCCCGGCCGCCGGCTCAGCCACTTGTGGCCGGCGGCTGGCAGATCGGCCGTGTCGGATCGGCACGGATGAAGTCGACGATTTCCCCGACCGCCGCGCTGCCGTTGAACATTTCGGCTACATCGTTGGTGCGTTCGGTCAGCGTGCCTTCGGCCGCGAACAGCAGCCTGTAGGCACGGCGCAATTCGTGGATCTGGTCACGGGTATAGCCGCGGCGGCGCAGGCCGATCAGGTTCAAGCCCGAAAGGCCCTCGCGTACGCCGATCACCAGGCCGTAGGGAATGATGTCGGCTTCCGAAGCCGACATCCCGCCCATCATGGCGTGCCGGCCGACCCTGGCGAATTGCTGGATCGCCGAATTGCCGCCGAGGATGGCGTAGTCGCCGATGGTGACGTGGCCGCCCATTACGGCGTTATTCGCCATGATGACGCTGTTGCCGATGGTGCAATCGTGCGCGACATGGGTGTTGACCATGAACAGGCAGCTATCGCCCACCGTCGTCACGCCGCGGCCCTTGACCGTTCCGGTATGCAGGGTCGCATGTTCGCGGATGACGTTTTTCCTGCCGATGACCAGCCGGGTCGGCTCGCCCCCGTAGGACAGATCCTGCGGCGGCAGTCCCACGCAGGCATGGGGGTAGATCACGGTGCCTTCGCCGACGCTGGTGTGCCCCTCGACGACGGCGTGCTGCTTTACCGTGCAATGGTCCGCAAGCTCAACATGCGCGCCGATCGTGGCATAGGGGCCGACGCGGACGGTGTCGGCCAGCGCGGCGGACCGATCGACGATCGCTGTCGGATGGATATCGGGCATGGCGCGCCGCCGTTCAGCTCACTTCATCGACGATCATGGCGGTGTAGGTCGCTTCCGCAACCACCTCGCCGTCAACCTTGCACACGCCGTCGAACTTCCAGACCAATCGCCGGGCATGGCGTTTCTGCACATGGATGCGCATCCGGTCGCCGGGGCGGACCGGCCTGCGGAAGCGCGCCCCTTCGACCGACATGAAATAGACCAGCTTGCCCTCCATTTCCCGGCCGAGCGTTTCGATGACCAGGATCCCGGCGGTCTGCGCCATCGCCTCGACCATCAACACGCCGGGCATCACCGGCGCGCCCGGGAAATGGCCCTGGAAATAGGGTTCGTTGATCGACACATTCTTGATCCCGACGGCGCTTTCGCCGCGCACCACATCCTCCATCCGGTCCACCATCAGGAACGGATAGCGGTGCGGCAGCACCTCCAGGATGCGCTGTATGTCGAGAACGGAGGGAAGCGTTTCGTCGGACACCATCGATCACCGGTTCGCCGCGGTCGCCGTGCAGGCGGCCAGGATCGGAGGCTCGCGCCCGGCAGGCGGCGGTTATTTCTTTTTCTGCTGCGCCTTTGCGCGCCGTTTCGTGACTGCTCCCGCAGCGCTGCCGACAGGATCCCTGTAGTCCAGCGCCAGCTTCGGCAGGCGCTTGTTCAGCCGCGCAACGACCTTGTCGGTTATATCGTATTGCGGCGAGGCGTGAATCAGCGTGGCCTTGTTGAGGATGAGCGTGAACCCCTCTTCCACTGCCATCGCCTTGACCACCAGGATGACCTCCTGACGGAACTTGACGAAGGATTTCTGGAAAGCCTCGTTCAGGGCGTCGCTGCGCGCCCGGGCCTGGCGGCGCAATTTGACGACATCGGCCTGAAGCGTGCGCACCCGGCGTTCGTATTCCGAGCGCGACAGGTCCTTGTCCTTGCGCAGCCGGTCGAATTCCGCCTGCATTTCCTTTTCGCTGGTGCCCAGTTGCGTCTCGTACTTCTTGCGCAACGCTCCCAGCGCTTTCCGGACGCCCGCCATCGCACGCGACTGGCTTCGCACCTCTTGCACGTCGACTATGGCGATCTGTGCCGCCGGGGCCTTGCCTTGCGCGTGGGCCGGAGCAAGCGCCGCCAATGCGAGCGCTGCGGCGAATCCCGTGAGTCCGGTTTTGATCATGGCCTAAAACCTGGTGCCGAAGCTGAAGTTGAACAGCCGGGTGCGGTCGCTGCTATGCTTCAATAGCGCAAATCCGAAATCGAAGGTCAGCGGCCCGAGCGGAGATGTCCATGTCAGGCCGGCACCGGCAGATGCGCGCGGCGTGGCCAGATCGACCAGGTTCGGGGCGCTGATATCGATCCCGAATGCGCTGCCGACATCGGTGAACAGCCGGCCCTTGATGCCCAGTTCCTTCGGTAATCCGAGCGGAACGCTCAACTCTGCCGTGACGAGCCAGTAGTTGTTGGAGCCGAGCGAATCGCCCGTTGCGCTGTCGCGGGGGCCGACGCCGCCATACTCGAAACCGCGAAGTTTGGTGCCGCCGAGGAAATACCGCTCGCTCAACCGGACATCCTGCCCGAACCCGGCGATATGGCCCGCTTCGCCGAGGAGCGCCAGCACCCAGCCCTGGGAAACGGCGTACCAGTACCCGGCTTCGGCGGAAAGCCTGTAGAATTTTTCCGTACCGCCCAGTCCGGCGACTGTGGCGCCACCGCCCAGTACGAAGCCGTCCGTCGGTTCGAAACGGTTGTCGCGGACATCCCAGACCACGCTCGAACCGAGCGCGGATTTGGTCGTTCTTCCGGCATTTTCGCGCAGCAGATCGGACGCACTTGAATCGACGTCCCCTATGCGCCGCGTCGACAATTCGTAGGAGACGCTCTGGCGCACGTCTTCCGCCAGCGGATAGCCGAAGCGCACCCGGCCACCGAGCGTTTCGATTCTGTAAAGGGGATTATCCGTGTAGACGGACTGGAAGCCGCGGTCGACCCGGAACACGTCGGCGCCGAAGGAAACATCGCGGCCCAGAAAGTGTTTGTCGGTAAAGCTCGCATCGATCTGCGAGGCGCGGAACGACAACTGGCCCGCCAGCCGCACATCGTAGCCGCGGCCGAGAAAGTTGCTCTCCTGCACGCCGACGGTGCCGAGCGGCCCGTCCTGGGTGGAAAAGCCGGCGCCAAACGACAGCTGTCCGGTCGCGCGCTCCAGAACCGTAATGACGAGCCGCACCTGGTCCGCCGCCGAGCCGTCCCTACGCTCTATTTCGACTTTCTCGAAATATCCGGTGTTGATCAGACGGCGCCGGGACTGGCGAATTCTGGCCGAATTGAAGGCATCGCCCTCGGCCACGAGAATTTCGCGGCGGACCACCGAATCCCGGGTCCGGACGTTGCCGACGATGTCGATCCGCTCGATAAAGACCCGCCGTCCCCGCCCGATGACGAATTCGACGTCGGCAGTCCTCTCGCTCCGGTTCAGGTCTATTCTCGGCGTCGCCTCGACGAAGATATAGCCCTCACTGCCCGCCACGTCGGTAAGCGCGACCACCGAGCGCTGGACCTTGTCCGCGCTGTACCGGTCGCCGGGCTGCGCCTTGATGGCAGCCTTCAGCCGGTTGACGTCGACCCGCCGCAACTGCGATTTGACCGACAGCTTGCCGAACCTGTAGCGCGGCCCCTCCTGCATCGTGATCGTGATGAAGAAGCCGGACCGGTCCGGCGACAGTTCGGCAACGGCCGACAGCACCTGGAATTCGGCAAACCCCTGGTTCAGATAATACTGGCGCAGCACTTCCTTGTCGGCTTCGAGCTTACCGGGATCGTAGACATCGGTACGGCCCAGAAAGCGCCAGAAAGCCGTTTCCTTCGTGATGATGACGTCCCGCAGCGTACCGTCGGAATAGGTTTTGTTGCCGATGAAGCTGATCCGTTCGACCAGAGTCGTGCTGCCTTCGTCGATTTCGAAAACGACGTCGACGCGGTTCTGGCTCCGCGGAATGACCTTGGGCACGATCGTGGCGGCATAGCGTCCGGCGGCGCGAAAGGCCGCCAGCATCCGCCGCACGGCCTCCTCGACCTTGGCGCGGGTATAAACGCTGCGCGGCGCGATATTGGCCTCCGAGGCCAGGGTGGAATCGTCGAGCTTGCGGTTACCCTCGAAAGCGATCCGGTTGACGATCGGGTTCTCGACGACGCGGATCACGAGATCCCGGCCGCGGCGGCGGATCGTTACGTCGCGGAACAGTCCGCTGCGGAACAGCGCCTTCAGGGACGCATCGATCTTCGCGGCATCGAAGCGGCCGCCCTTTGCGACGACCAGATAGCCGGCGACGGCCTGGGCATCGATACGCCTTGTCCCTTCGATCACGATATTCCGGATCGTGTCGCCGCGTGCCTGGGCCGCCGCGGGTTTGACGGATACCGTCTGCGCGCTTCCGGCGACCAACGCGACGCCAAGCAAAACCAACGCAAAAATCCGCACGCCAATCCCTTTCGGCCGCACGCCGACACGTCTGCCGATCCCGATGCCGGCGGCCGCGTCAAACGATAGGTTTACGAACCGTGCGCTCCGAACAGGCGGAGCAGATCGTTCCAGGTGACAACGACCATGAGGGTTAATACCAAAGCCATACCAATTCGGAAACCATATTCCTGGGCCTTTTCGCCCAAGGGTTTACCGCGAATTGCTTCGATCCCGTAGTACAGCAGATGGCCGCCGTCGAGCATCGGCACGGGCAGCAGGTTGATCAGGCACAGGGACAGCGAAATCGCCGCCATGAACCAGACGAACGCGTACGGCCCGATCCGTGCCATGTCGCCCGACATCTCCGCAATGCGCAGCGGACCGCCGATATCCCTGAACTCCCGTTTTCCGGCAAACATCTGGCCGATAGCGGTGCCTGTGGTGACCGTCAGCGACCAGGTTTCCTCCACCGCCGCCCACAATGCGGCGACAGGGCCGTGGCGCTTCATGGGCGGCGGCGCCACGCCGATTCCGATCCGGCCGACCGTCCGCGTCGCGCCGGTGCCGTCGGCGTAGGAAAACCGTTGCGGCACGATCGTCAGGGCTGTCCGGCGGCCGTCGCGCAGAATGCGCAGGCGCATCGGCGTTTCCGGACCGGCCATCACTGCGGTGCGGACTTCCTGGAAGGTCGAGACCGGGCGCCCGTCGACGGCGACGATCCGGTCGCCCGTCCTGAGGCCCGCCGCCGCCGCTGCCGAGCCGTCCAGAACCCGCCCGACGACCGGCGCGACCATCCGAACCGCGCCCAGCATGCCAAAGGTCTCGGCGTTGCCGTGCCTGTCGCGCACGGTCCGCGGCTCCGGCGTCAGCAAGAGCGCGCGCTCGGCATTGTCCCGCCGGACGACGATCCGCAGCGGATCGCCGGGGTGCAGCAGCGCGATCCGCTCCGCATCCTCGAAGCGGTCGATCGTCCGGCCCGCGAACCGTACGACCGTATCTCCGGTGCGCAGGCCGGCCCTCTCGGCCGCCCCGCCGGGGACGACCGCGCCCACGACCGCCGGAGTGTGGCGCTGGCCGGCGGTCATGAACAGCAGGGCCAGGACCAGGACCGCAAAGAGATAGTTGACCGCCGGGCCGGCAAACACGATCGCCGCGCGTTGCCCGACGCTCTTATGGTAGAAACTCACTTTGCGCTGTTCGGGCGTAAGCTGCGCCGTTTCCCGGCCGGGCCGCGAGGCCGCATCGGCGTCGCCGTACATCTTGACATAGCCGCCGAGCGGGATGGCGCAGAATTTCCAGCGCGTGCCCCACCGGTCGTCGCGACCGAACAGTTCGGGACCGAAACCGATCGAGAAAACCTCGACCCGCACGCCGTTGCGGCGCGCGACGGAATAGTGGCCCATTTCGTGCACGAACACGAGGAGCGTGAAGAGAACCAGGAACGGAAGGATGTAGTTCCAGAGGACGGAGATGAATTCCATCGGTCGCCTGTCGAGCGGAAAGCCGGCGGTCGTGCCACTCAGCCGGATATAGGCACAGCCGTGCCGATTTCTCCCTTCGTCGTGTCGCGCCTTGCCCCGGGCCGGCCGGCCCGGGTTCAGCGTTTCGTCAGTTCCTGTGCGATTCGCCGGGCGGTCCGGTCGACCGCAAGGACATCGTCGAGCGACCCGATCGGGTGTTGCGGCCCGCGCGACAGCGTCTCCTCCACCACGCCGGCGATCTCGAGAAACGCGATCGCTCCGTCGAGGAAGGCCGCGACCGCCACCTCGTTGGCGGCATTCAGCACCGCGGGCGCCGCGCCGCCGGCCTCGAGCGCGGAAAAGGCCAGCCCGAGCGCCGGGAACCGTTCGAGGTCCGGCGCTTCGAAGCTGAGCGTCCCGGCCGCCGCAAGGTCCAGCCTGTCGGTCGGCGCCGCCATCCTTTTCGGCCAGGCCAGGGTATAGGCGATCGGGGTACGCATGTCGGGCGTTCCCATCTGGGCAAGCGTGGACCCGTCGACATAATCGACCATGGAATGGACGACCGACTGGGGGTGCACCACAACGGCGATCTGTTCCCTTTCCACGGGAAACAGGTGCCAGGCCTCGATTACCTCCAGACCTTTGTTCATCAGCGTGGCCGAATCGACGGAAATCTTCGCGCCCATGTCCCAGTTCGGGTGGGCGACCGCTTCGGCCGGGGTTGCCGCCGCCATCCGCTCGCGCGGCCACGTCAGGAACGGGCCGCCGGACGCCGTCAAAACGATGCGCGCCACCCGTTCCGGCTGGTCGAAATCGAACACCTGGAAAATGGCGTTGTGTTCGGAATCGACCGGCAACAGGGTCGTGCCGCAGCGCCGGACCTCGGCCTGGACGAATTCGCCGGCGCAGACCAGGCTCTCCTTGTTGGCGAGCGCAACGACCGTCCCCTGCCGGACCGCGCGCAGGGTCGGCTCCAGGCCGGCGGCGCCGACAATCCCGGCCATCACCCAGTCGGCCGGCCGGCCGGCCGCCTCGGCAACCGCCTCCGGCCCGGCCGCCGTTTCGATGCCGGTTCCGGCAAGTCCGTCCTTCAGCGCGCCGTAGAACGCCGGATCGCCGATTGCGGCCAGGCGTGCGCCGGTCTCCCGCGCCTGCCGGACAAGGAGTTCGACGTTGCTGTAGGCGGTCAGCGCCTCGATCTCGAAATCGCCCGGCTGTCGGGCGACCAGGTCCAGCGTGCTCTGGCCGATCGAGCCGGTTGCGCCGAGGATCGTCAGGCGCCGCGGTGCCGCAGCGGTTCCGGCTGCTCCGCCACGCCCTGCACGGCGCAGCGCCGTATCGGGTCCGCCTAGAGCCACAGCGTTTCCACCCCACCGCGCAACGACGCCAGAGCCGCGACGAGAATCAGGACCGGAACGACGCCGTCGACCCGGTCGAGTAATCCGCCATGCCCGGGAATCGACTTTCCGGAGTCCTTGGCGCCGAACCGGCGCTTGAGCAGCGATTCGAACAGATCGCCGCCCTGCGCCACCAGGCTCGCGACCAGGGCGGCGGCGATGTGGAAGCCGGCGGCCGGCCGGTCAACGGCCAGGGCGAACAGCAGTCCGGCAAGGGCACCGAAGGCCAGTCCGCCGAAAAAGCCCGACCAGGTCTTGTTCGGGCTCAGCCGCGGCGCGAGCTTGGCGCCGCCGAGCGCCCGGCCGGCGAGAAAGGCGCCGATATCGGTCAGCGCGACGACCCAGAAAATCCAGGCGACCGCCCAGGCGCCGTCCCGGAACAGATCGAACAGCGCCGCCGCGGCCCAGGCGCCGCCGCCGACATAGAGTGCGCCCGCGCCCAGCCAAACGGCATCGGACGCACGGCCGGGCCGCGCCAGCAGTGCAACCGCCGGCGCCCCGAGGATCAGGACCAGCGAGGCCTCGCCCGGCATGGAGAACGAGGCGAGCGCGACAACGGCCGCGCAGACGGCCATCAGGGCGAGGCCGGCACCGCCGGCCGAGCCACGGCCGCACAGGCCGGCCCATTCCCAGGCCATCAGGCCGGCCGCGCCGAGGATCAGCAGATGAAAATACGGCCAGCCGAAATAGAGGCATCCGGCCAGCAGGCCCGACAGGCCGGCTGCGGACAGGGTCCGGACCAGAACCTCGCGTGGCCCGCCCGTCCCGTCCGCGGCTGCCGGGGAAGCGATGGTCGGCTCCGCGGCAGCCCGGTCAGCCGACAGCGCCAAAACGGCGGTCCCGCCGGTAATATTCCGAAACCGCGGCCCGCAGGGTGTCGGCGTCGAAATCCGGCCACAGGCATTTGGTGAAGACCAGTTCGGCATATGCCGACTGCCAGAGCAGGAAGTTGCTCAACCGCTGCTCGCCGCTCGTCCGGATCACCAGATCCGGATCGGGGATATCGCAGGTCAGCAGGTGGCGGGAAAATTCCTCCTGCCCGATCGCGTCGGGATCGAGGTCGCCGCGCGCCGCCCGTACGGCCATCCGGCGCACGGCGGCCAGGATTTCGTCCCGGCCGCCATAACTCAAAGCGATGACCAGGGTGAAGACGCCGTTGCCGGCGGTGCGCCGCTCGGCATGGTCGATCTGCGCGACGATATCGGCGGGCAACCGCGCCCTGTCGCCGATAAACCGGAGCCGGACTCCCTGTTCGTGCAGCTCGTCGATTTCGCTGCGCAGGTAGTGGCGCAGCAACTTCATCAATTCGTCGACTTCCGAGGCCGGACGGTTCCAGTTCTCGGAAGAAAAGCCGTAAAGCGTAACGAAGCGGATGCCGTTCTCGATCGCCGCCTCGACCGTCCGGCGCACCGCCTCCACGCCGTGCCGGTGCCCGGCCGTGCGCGGCAGGCCGCGGGCCTTCGCCCACCGGCCGTTGCCATCCATGATGATCGCAACGTGGCGGGGCGGCGTCCGCTCGATCGCGCAGGGCGAAAGGGCATCCATCTCCGGCAGTCTCTAGACCTGCATGATCTCGCCCCGCTTCTGGGCGAGCAACGAATCGATGTCCTCTATATGGGCGTCGGTCGTTTTCTGGATATCCTCGGCCCGGGCGTGCTGTTCGTCCTGCGAAATCTCGCCGGCCTTCTCGGCTTTCTTGAGCTGCTCCATGCCGTCGCGGCGGACGTTGCGCACTGCGACCCGCGCCTGTTCCGCATAGTTGCCCGCCACCTTCACGAGCTCCTTGCGGCGCTCTTCCGTCAGGTCGGGCAGCGGCACACGGATCACCTGCCCCTCCGTTTGCGGGTTGAGGCCCAGATCGGACGCGCGGATGGCCTTCTCGACAGCCGCGACCAGCGAGTTGTCCCAGACCTGGACCGTGAGCAGGCGCGGCTCGGGCGCGGAAATGTTGCTTACCTGGTTGAGCGGCATCTGCGTGCCGTAGGCCTCCACCGTTATCGGCTCCAGCAGGCCGGTCGACGCGCGGCCGGTGCGCAGCCCCGCTAGGTCGCCGCGCAGCGCTTCCATCGCGCCGTCCATCCGGCGCCTGATGTCTTTAAGAACGGGATCCCTCATGGCCCGGCCTCTCGTTCCGTTTCCACACGCGGCGGCGGCGTTGCGTTTCGCCGGCTCTTCTTCCCGCGCGTTTCCCGATGCACTTTTTTATCAGAATGTTCGAAACGGGGAATGCCTTATTCGGCGATGATGGTGAACGCGCCCCGGCCATGCACCACTTCGGCGATCGCGCCGGGCGTCTGGATCGAAAAAACCAGGATCGGGATGCCGTTCTCCCGCGCCAGGGCGATGGCGGTGGCGTCCATGACCTTCAGGTCGCGGTTCAGCGCCTCGGTGAAGGACAGTCTGTCGAACCGCTCCGCCGCCGGGTTGCCGGCGGGATCGTCGCTGTAGACGCCGTCGACCTTGGTGCCCTTGAACAGCGCGTCGCAATTCATTTCCGAGGCGCGCAGGGCGGCGGCCGTATCGGTGGTGAAGAAGGGGTTGCCGGTTCCGGCGGCGAAGATCACCGCCCTGCCCTTCTCGAGATGCCGGACGGCGCGGCGCCGGATATACGGCTCGGAAACGGTCGACATCGGAATCGCCGACTGGACGCGCGTATCGACCCCGAGCTGTTCCAGCGCGCCCTGGATCGCCAACGAGTTCATCACCGTCGCGAGCATGCCCATATAGTCGCCGGTCGCCCGGTCGATGGCATGGGCGGCGGACTGGATGCCCCGGAAAATGTTGCCGCCGCCGATGACGAGGCAGACCTCGATCCCGATATCGTGGATCGATTTCACCTCTGCCGCGATACGCTCCAGCGTCGCCGGATCCAGCCCGAAGCTGCGCTCGCCCATCAGCGCCTCGCCGGACAGTTTCAGAAGGACGCGCTTGTATTTCGGACCGTTTTTCATCGGCGGCGGCCTCTCTCGGCGCCGGCAGCCTGTTCGCGCGCCGCTGCGGGATCAGCCGGCAAGCTGCGCCACTTCCGCGGCGAAGTCGTCCGCCCTGCGTTCGACGCCTTCGCCCAGCCGATAGCACACGAAGCCGGCGATCTCGACCGGCGCGCCGAACTCCTTTGCCGCCGCCGCGATGACCTTCGACACCTTCGATTCGCCGTCGATCACCCAGGTCTGGTTCATCAGAACGACCTCTTCGTAGAACTTGCGGAGCCGGCCTTCGATCATCTTCTCGACGATCTCCGGCGGCTTGCCGCTGCCGGCGGCCTGTTCGCGCAGGATTTCACGCTCCTTCTCGACGGTCCCGGCGTCCAGGTCCTCGGCGGTGACGGCCCGGGGGCTGCTCGCCGCGATGTGCATGGCGACCTGCTTGCCGAGCTGCTGCAACGCTTCGGGATCGGCGGAGGATTTCATGCCGACCAGCACGCCGATCTTGCCCAGGCCGGGCCCGGCCGAATTATGCATGTAGGAGGCGACGATCCCTTCCTCGACGCTCAGGCCGGCCGAGCGGCGCAGGGTCATGTTCTCGCCGATGGTTGCAATCAGGTTGGTGAGTTCGCCTTCGACCGTGCGGCCGCTGTCCGGGTAATCCGCCGCCTTGAGGGCCGCGGGGTCGCCGCCGACCGTCAGTGCGATATCGGAAACCGCGCCGACGAATTCCTGGAAGCTCTCGTTGCGCGCCACGAAGTCCGTCTCGGCGTTGACCTCGACCAGGGCACCCCGCCCGCCGGCGGTGCGCAACCCGACAAGGCCCTCCGCCGCCACGCGGCCGGATTTCTTCGCCGCGGCCGCCAGGCCCTTCTTGCGCAGCCATTCGCCGGCCGCCTCGATATCGCCGCCGGATTCGACCAGAGCCTTCTTGCAGTCCAGCATGCCGGCGCCGGTGCGCCCGCGCAGTTCCTTCACCATGGACGCACTGATCTGAACCATTTCATCCTCTTATTCGCTGGGTGTTTGCCGGATGTCGGCCGGCTTCCCTGCAGCCGGCTGCGGCATTTCGCGGGGCCGTTCGGCACCTGCCGGCGGCCGGCCGTTCAGCCGGCAGCCTTTTCTTCGGTGGCCTGCTCTCCGGCAGTCTCCCCGTCCGCGCCCGCCGTTTCGCGGTCCTTCGCCTCGGCGCCCCGTCCTTCCGCCTCCGGCGTTTCGCCCGGCTCCGGCGCAGCGTCGGAAGCCGTATCGGGTGCGCCTTCCGCCGTCGTTTCTCCGGCCGACTCCGGAGTCGCTTCCGAAGCGGATTCGGAGGCGGATTCGGGGACCGATTCCGAAGCCGTTTCCGGGGCGCCTTCCGAAGCCGGGCCATCGCCTTCTTCCGGTGCGCCGCCAGGCTCGGCGGACTCTGCCGGCCCGGTCCCGGCTGCGGCGGCTTCGTCCGCCGCGGAGGCATCGGGCAACTCTTCGGGCAGCGGCGCCTCGGCTTCGCCCAGGTCGCCGCCGGACAGCGCGACTTCCTGCGCCAGCCCGTCCAGCACCGCACCCCAGAACAGTTCCATATAGATTTCGATGGCGCGCAGCGAATCGTCGTTGCCGGGCACCGGGAAGTCGATGCCGTCCGGGTCGCTGTTGCTGTCGATCACGGCGATGACCGGGATTTTCAGCTTGTTCGCCTCGGCAACCGCGATCGCCTCCTTGTTGGTGTCGATCACAACGACGATGTCCGGCAGGGCGGACATTTCCTTGATGCCGCCCAGCGCCTTCTCCAGCTTGTCGCGTTCGCGGGTGAGCTGGAGCAATTCCTTCTTGGTCAGGCCCTGGGTCTCTTCCTCGTTGCCGAGCTGGGCATCGAGGGCCTTCAGCCGCGCGATCGACCGCTGGATGGTCGCCCAGTTGGTCAGCATGCCGCCGAGCCAGCGGTGATCGACATAGAACTGGCCGCACCGCTCGGCGGACTGGGCAATCATGCGCGACGCCTGGCGCTTGGTGCCGACGAACAACACCCGGCCGCCCGCCGCCGCCACCTCGCGCACCGCGTTCATGGCGCGCTGGAGCAGCGGCACGGTCTGCTGCAGGTCGATGATATGGACATTGTTGCGCGCGCCGAAGATGTAGGGCGACATCTTCGGGTTCCAGCGGCGCGTGTTGTGTCCGAAATGAACGCCAGCCTCGAGCAGCTGGCGCATGGTGAAGCTGGGCATCGCCATGGCAGGGTCCTTTACCGGTTCGGCCGCCGCGGACATTCATCCGGATCCCGGCCGTTTCGGCCGCGAGGGTCCGGACACCGGAACGACAGGACCGGATTTCCCGGCCGCCGCAAATCCGCGTGAGGGGTTGACGGCGCAAGACCTAGGCTCGCGGCGGCCGAAGCGCAACGCCCGCGCGGCGGGATGCGGCAAATCTCCTGCCTGCGGCCCCTGTCGTGCGGGCGCGCCGATGGTGCCGGGATCATGCGGAGCTGCCCGGAGTCGCCGGCGCGGCCGGCCCGTTGCTTCGGCGCCCGGCCGCCATGCTCCGCCGCCGCGCGAACGCGCACTATTACAAAATATTGACGATTTCAGACGTGCGCCACAAAATCTTGTTGACAAATTTTCCTGTCGCCTTTATGGAGGCGCCGCACAGGTGCGAAAGACGCGGACAGGCCCTGGCACAGCAAACCCGGCTGCACTCCGGTGCGGCCGGGTTTTGTTTTGCGGTATCGGCGGCGAAAGCGGAAGGCCCTGTCTTTCAGCGGGGCGGCAGGATCCCCCGATCCGAAGGCAATGCTCCAAACGCAAAGAAGGCGCCAGGTGCTTCGACGCGGACGTCCCTGCATGGCTCCGAAGAGCCCCCTGACACCTTCTCTGCGGGCCTGCCCCGAAGGGCTTCCCACACGGCCCCTGCCCTAAGGCCCGGACCGCGGGCTCGCCCTTGCGGGCTGCCCTGCCGTTCCGCGTTCCCGAAGGTCCGCTTCCCGGCTGCCGGCTCGCCCGAAGGCTCCCCGGCTCCCGACCTCGACGGCCGAAGCCGCCTGGCCGTTCCGCCTTCGATCCTTTCCCCGAAGGGTCCGGCTCTCCGGCTCGGGCGTCTTCCGCCCGAAGGCTTCCGACGCTCCCGCGACCTGCGTCCTTGCGGTTGCCTGTCGCGCGACTGAATACTGCTGCGCTCCCGCCGCCGAAGCAACAAAAAATTGTGTCGTATCTTCGAAAATCCGGTGGATAACCAAGTAGTTAGCGCACAAATGCCTTCAATTTTTTCCACAGTTCGACGCGACTATCGCGAATTTCCGCGCATTCGGGTTGTGGATAAAGTTATCCCCAAGAAATTTCAGGCAGAAAGAAAACAGCCGCGAAGCCGGCGACGGACGGCCGACCCGCAGGACGGATCGGGACCGTCACGCGCCGTTCCGGTTCACCAGCGGCCGGGCGTAGAGCGGATGGTGCAGGCTGCGCACTTCGTGCTCGATGGCGAACAGCGGCGTCTCCGCCCCCGGCGCCGCGATATCCACGAAGCGGTACTGGCTCGCATTGTCCTCGGCGGTGACGAGGCCGCGTTCGGCGAGCGCGCGGTACGGGCCGGAAAAGTCGGCGGCGTAAACCGCCACATGGTGCCCGTCGTATTCGGCCGCGGGCGCACCGCTCTCGCGGAACAGGAAATGCTGGCCGGGCCCCACCGTCACCCGCGCGCGGTCGCCGTCGACCGCCGCCGGCGCCCCCATCACCGTGCGGTAGAACTGCGCGATGCCGGCCGCCGCTCCCTCGGGAACCGGCATGTCGAGATAAGGGATACCCAGCGGACCGGCGCTGTCTCCGCCGGCCGGATGCGCCCGGAAGCGGTTGCCCCACGGGCAGGTCAGGGCGATACGGCCGTTTTCGCGGCGCCATGAGAATTGCGTTCCGTCGAGCCGGGCGGCGACCCGGCGCAGCCGTGCCTCAAGCGCCTCCAGATCCGGCAGAACCAGGCCGATGATCCCGCGGAAGCGCTGCGGATTTCCCTTCGGCAGGTGGAACTGCTGGCGGCCGGCGTTGATCCACATATTGTCGGTACCGACCATCATGTAGGGGTCGCGGGTCAGTCCCAGCCCGGCGACGTAGAAATCCGTCGCCGTCTCCTGGTCCGGGACGGTGAGGTTGACATGCTCGAAGAAAACGATGTTGCCGACGTCCTGGGAAGCGGGATCGAAGCGCATTTGCTGTTCCTCGCTCATTTTCGCCCGGATTGCCGGCGCGGCGGAGCGCCCTACGGCACGGCGCCGATCCGGCCGAAATCGGTCGAGGCGATATGGGCCATCAGGGTCGTCCGGTCCGACGTGCCGAAGAAGAGCACCGAATAGCGGCCGTCAACGAAGGTGGCGGCGGTGTATTCGCCCTGAATCTTCACGATCGCGAATCGCCGGCCGGCAATCTCGCGGAATTCGCCTTTCCTGGCCCGGACCACGGCGGGATCCATGAAGGTCCGCTTCCGCTTCTCCAGCGTCGCGGGCGTTTCGCTGCGCACCGCGATCGCGATAACGGGCTTGCCGTCCGCGTCGAGATAGACCCGCTGGACGCGAACCTGCCCGGTTTCGGCATTGTCTTCGATCCGCTCGCGCGCGGTATGGCCGTCCAGGGGCGCCGGCAGCGCCACGGCCAGCCTGTCGCCGCGGGTCGGCGCCGCCTCCTGGCCGGACCCGGATTGCGCCCTGGACGTCGATTGCGCCTCTGCGACAGCGACCGCGCCGACGACGAGGGCGGCGGCGGCGAGATGCAGTAACAGCAGGCGGCCCCAACGGGACATACGGTTCTCCAGCGTTGGCGGATCGGGAGCGCGTTCGGCCGGCGGTATAGCATCGCCCCCGGTACGACGCCACAGCCGCACAGCGCTTTCGGCGCGCGGCGACCCGTCTGCTGGCGGCGGACGGCCTTCCGGTGTAGCAGCGGTTGCCAGCCTCCGACAGGAGCCCGTTCATGATTCCCCGCTATACCCGTCCGGCCATGGCCGCCATCTGGGAACCGGCAACCCGGTTTCGAATCTGGTTCGAAATCGAGGCCCATGCCTGCGACGCGCTGGAAAAGCTGGGCGCCGTTCCGGAAGGGACGGCAGCGGCGGTGTGGCGCAACGGCGACCGCCCCTATACGCCGGAGCGCATCGCCCGGATCGATACCATCGAGGCCGAGGTCCGGCATGATGTCATCGCCTTTCTGACCGAACTGGCGGAGCAGGTCGGCCCGGAAGCCCGCTTCGTGCACCAGGGCCTGACCTCGTCCGATGTTCTGGACACCTGTCTCGCAGTCCAGTTCTGCCGGGCGACCGACCTCCTGCTGGACGAACTGGACGGGTTGCTGGTCGCCCTGAAGCGCCGGGCGGAAGAGCATAAATTCACCCTGACGATGGGGCGCAGCCACGGCATCCACGCCGAGCCGACCACCTTCGGCGTCAAGCTGGCCGGCCACTATGCCGAATTCGCCCGCTGCAAGACGCGGCTTGAGGCGGCGCGGGCCGAAATTGCGACCTGTGCAATTTCCGGCGCGGTCGGCACCTTCGCCACCGTCGATCCGCGGGTCGAGGCCCATGTTGCGGAAAAGCTGGGCCTGACGCCCGAGCCGGTCTCGACCCAAATCATTCCGCGCGACCGCCACGCCATGTATTTCGCCACCCTCGGCGTAATTGCCGGCGCAATCGAGCGGCTGGCGGTCGAGATCCGGCACCTGCAACGCACCGAAGTACGCGAGGCGGAGGAATTCTTCTCCGAGGGCCAGAAAGGCTCTTCGGCCATGCCGCACAAGCGCAACCCGGTGCTGACCGAGAACCTGACCGGCCAGGCCCGGCTGATCCGCGGCATGGTCCTGCCGGCAATGGAGAACGCCGCCCTGTGGCACGAACGCGACATCTCGCACAGCTCGGTCGAACGCCATATCGCCCCGGACGCCACGGTGGCGCTGGATTTCTCGCTGGCCCGGCTGACCGGCGTCGTCGAGAAGCTCGTGGTCTATCCGGAGCGCATGCAGGCCAACATCGACGCCCTCGGCGGCCTGCACAATTCCCAACGCGTCCTGCTCGCGCTCACCCAGGCCGGCATGAGCCGGGAAGACGCCTACCGCGCCGTCCAGCGCTACGCCATGGCGGTCTGGCAGGACGGCGGCGACTTCGCCGCTGCGCTCAAAGGCGATACGGAGATCGCCGCGCTTCTGACTGCGGCGGAAATCGACGCCCTGTTCGATCCGGCTTTCTTCACAAGCCGGGTCGAAACGATCTTCGTGCGGGTGTTCGGCGGATAAGCCGCTCCGGGCTGGGCGCGTCCCGGTATGTAGGGGACGGTTTTAAAACCTCCCCTACAATGTCGAGCGAAGAACGAGACACGCCTTGGGATACCGGCGGTTATTTCTCGCCAATAACGCCCCATACAAGTTAGCCTTATCGCATGACTATGAAGAAGAAGTCGCCACCGGATTCTCTCAAACCCATCGCGGACGACTGGGTCGATGCCGATGGCTCCTGCCCGCCCAATGATTGCATCGGCGAACCGGTCCGCAATGACCGCGACCGGCAGCGCTTGCGCACCCGCATTCTCGAAGGGGCCGCTTCGCCGCCGGCCGGTATGGCCGATGCAGACTATTTCGACCGGCTCCGCAGCCGGGTCCGCGAAACCGGTCGATAGCGAGCGCCAAACCGCCGCCGCGGGTCGCGCGCCGATCACGCCGAATTTAGCGTGGATTTCCGCCGGTCCGGCATAGTATCCCGCGCTATTGCCGGCCGGCCCGCAACGACCGGACCGGACAACGGATTCGACGGGCAGCGGAGATGGGGAGGCCCTGCGGATGAAGAACCAGGCGCGCGTCGTCGTGATCGGCGGCGGGGTGGTCGGCGTTTCGACCCTGTATCATCTGGCCAAAAAGGGCTGGAGCGATGTCGTGCTGGTCGAGCGCACCGAGTTGACGGCCGGCTCAACCTGGCACGCCGCCGGCCTGCTGCCCCTGTTCAACATGAGCTATTCGGTCGGCCAGCTGCACCAGTATTCGGTCAACCTGTACAAGACGCTGGAGGCGGAGACCGGCCAAGACGTCAGCTTCCACGTCAACGGCAACCTGCGCCTCGCGACCAACCGCGACCGCATGGACGAATACCGCCTCTACCAGTGCACGGCGGAAACCATCGGCGTCGAATGTGAGATCATCGACGTCGAACGGATCAAACAGCTCTGGCCGCTGATCAACGCCGAAGGGCTGGTCGGCGCCCTCTGGCACCCGACGGACGGCCACATCGCGCCGGTCGACGTCACGATGGCGCTGGCCAGGGGTGCGCGCAACCGCGGCGCGGAAATCCACCAGCACACCACCGTGACCGGGATCGAGCGCGACAACCGCGAGTGGATCGTGAAGACCGACAGGGGCGACATCCGCTGCGAGCATGTCGTGAGCGCGACCGGCAACTATGCCCGCGCCACGGCCCGGATGGTGGGCCTGGAAATCCCGGCGATCCCGGTGCAGCACCAGTATATCGTGACCGACGTCGATCCCGTGCTGCAGGAATACCGCGAGGCCGGCAACGCGGAACTCGCCGTGCTTCGCGAGTCCGACGCCTCCTACTATCTGCGCGAGGAGCGCATGGGCTGGATCCTCGGCCCCTACGAGCGCCACGCGCCGGCCTGCTTCGTCGACGGCGTGCCGGAGAGCTTCGAGAAGGACCTGTTCCCCGGCGAACTCGACCGGCTCGTGCCCCATGTCGAAGCCGCCATGAACCGGGTGCCGAGCTTCCAGAATGCCGGCATCAAGGACATCGTCAACGGCCCGATCGCCTACACGCCCGACGGCAACCCGATGGTCGGCCCGGCCTTCGGGCTGGAGAATTTCTGGCTCTCCGAGGGCCACAGCTTCGGCATCACCGCGGCCGGCGGCGCCGGCTGGCAGCTCGCTGAGTGGATCGTCGACGGCGAACCGACCGTCGACATGATCGGCGTCGATCCTCGGCGCTTCGGCGTGGTCTCGAAGAATTTCGCCAAGATCAAGAACGAAGAGGCCTACGAACACGTCTTCATCAACCATTATCCCATGGAGGAGCGCCTGCTCGGCCGGCCGGCCAAGGCGCCGCCCTGCTACGAGCGGCTCGACGGGGCCGGCGCCGTCTGGGGCGCGCGTTTCGGCTGGGAGCGGCCGAACTGGTTCGCGCCGGTCGGTGTCGAACGGAAGGACGAGTACTCCTACCGCCGCTCCAACTGGTTCGCGCATGTCGGCAACGAAGTCCGCACCATGCGCGAGCGGGTCGGCCTGATGGAACTCTCCAGCTTCGCGAAATATCTGGTTGAAGGCCCGGGCGCGCGCGCCTGGCTCGACGGCATGGTGGCCAACAACGTGCCGCGCAAGGTCTCGCGCATGACGCTGGCCCATGCGCTCAACCCGTCCGGCTCGGTGCGCAGCGAATTCACCATCCTGCGCCTGCCCGACGGCCTGTACGGCGAGCGCTTCTACCTGGTCGGCCCCGGCGCGGCCCACGACATGGACTGGGACATCCTCACCCGCCGCGTGCCGCGCGACGGCTCGGTCTTCCTGCAGGATCTGACGACGCAATACGGCGTCTTCGTGCTCGCCGGCCCGCAGGCGCGAAAGGTGCTGGAAAAGCTCGCCGACGCCGACGTCTCGAACGAGGCCTTTCCGTGGCTCACCGGCCGGGACATCCCGGTCGGCTACTGCCCGGACGTGCGCGCGCTCCGGGTCAACTTCGTCGGCTCCCTCGGCTGGGAATTGCACCATCCGATCGAATACCAGATCCATCTGTATGACGCGCTGATGGCAGCCGGCGCGGAATTCGACATCGGCCCGGTCGGCATGCGCGCGATGGATTCGATGCGGCTGGAAAAGAGCTACCGGCTGTTCGGCACCGACCTGAACGCCGAGAACAGCATCCTGGAGGCCGGGCTGGACCGCTTCGTGCGCTTCGACAAGAACGCCGACTTCACCGGCCGCGCCGCCCTGCTGGCGCAGAAGGAGCAGGGCGTACCCAACGCCTACCGCACCATCGAGATCGACGCCGACGACGCCGACCCGTTCGGCAACGAGCCGGTCTATATCGACGGCGAGGTCGCCGGCCGCGGCACCGCCGGCGGCTACGGCCACCATGTCGGCAAGAGCCTGCTGCTCGGCTATGTGCGCAGCGACGCGGCGGAGATCGGCCGGGAATGCGAGGTCCGGGTGCTCGACCAGCGCCGCCCGGCCCGGATCATCGCCGAGAGTCCTTACGATCCGGAAAACGCCGCGCTGCGCTCCTAGAGCGAAGCCGCTTCAACCGGCACTGCTGAAACGCCGGAAATCACGCTGTTCGATACGCCGCTTCGCAACCGGCCGTTCAGACTTTCGAGAAATCCGGACACCATTTCAGGATACCGTCCTTGTAGCTCTGCCGGTCTCGGAGAGCCGCCGCCCAGCGCGAAATGTTCGAATAACTCTCGAACGGATAGCGGCATCCAACGAGCACAAAGTGCAGGGGGATCCAGGAAATATCGGCCAGGGTGAATCGATCGCCCATTATCCATTCGCGGTCCGCCAGGGCGTTTTCGAGTCTGGCGAAACAGTCCTCAAGTATTTCGCGCGCCCTGGCGATATCCTTCTCGTCGAACGCACTGTCGCCGGCGTGCCTTGCGTGAAATTCCTTCAGCTCCTCGTTCTTCTGAAGTGCGTCGTATCTCCTTTGCTCCTCGGCGGTCTTTTTCAGCTTCTTCTGCATCTTCGTTGCGTAGACATACGGCTTGACCGCCGGCTCATGGATCGACGCAGCAAGACGAAGCCATTCGAGCATCCCGTCTTCCCCGTCTCGATCGCCTGCCGCGCGCAGCGAAGGTTCGGGGTAGGTCAGGTCGAGATAGTCGATGATCTCGTTGGACTCGATATGCACGACGCCGTTGTCGATCAGGGTCGGCACCAGACCGTTCGGGTTGATGCCGAAATACGCGTCCGAAATGTTTTCTTTCTTCTTCAGGTCGAGGTGGTGGCTGGTCCAGGGCAACCCCTTCTCGATCAGCGTCATGCGGACCCGCATCGAGCAGTTCGAGATATCGCCGTGGTAAAGGTGAATGCCCTCGAATGTTTCCACGGATCTGTCGGTCGGGACGATCACAGCCATGAGAAGGTTCTCCGTTGCTCTAGCGCGGCGGGCCCTGGAGACGGCGTCCCGAACGGCATCGCCCGGAAGGGCGCAACAAGGGGAGGCTATTCTTTCTTCGACATCAGATCCGCGACGTTCAGGTTCTCGCCGATCCGATGGAACGGGCGGCCCGAGTCGCTGACCGCCACGACGACGACGATCTCGTCGCCGCGCGGGGCATCCGCGACCGAAACCTGCATCGCGTCGAAATGGCTGAATGTCCACATTTCGTCCTTGTGATGCAGCGGGCAATCGATCGCCGTGCCCGGCCCGCCGATCTTCTTGGTCGACGGCATGATCGACTTCGCCGGGCCGACGATTGCGCGCACCGGCTTGCCCATCGTGGGGTGCATCACCGCCGCCGCGTGCTCGCGCTCGCCCTTCACGCCGACGATCGCCGCCTTGCCGTAGCCCGCGACCGACGCCCCGTCGATGCCGAGCGCGTCCATCGCCCGCTGCACCAGGAGAGCGCCGAGCTCGGCCCCCGCCTGCTGCAGTTCCTCCAGTTCCTCGTCGTAGACCCCGGCATAGGGGTTTGCGATCACCGCGATGGCCGCGGCCTGGCGGGTCGCCGGCTCCACCGGCCGGTCGAGCTCGCGCCGGGTCTCCTCGACGACGGTGACGATCTTGCGGATCTTCATCCCGTTTCTCCCGATCGTGGCAGGCGTGACTGGTTCCGGGCACTATGCCACCGCCGAAGCCCGTTGCAACGCCTGCGTTCGCCCGCTGCCGGCGTTACGCTAATTCCGGTTCCGTCGCTTTGGCGGCGATTCGCGGCCGGCGGGAGCGGTTCATCGACGAAATGGACCCGGCGCCGTGCGCCGCCGCGGCGCGGGCGCGCGGGCCGGGCAACGGATATCGGCCTCAATCCCCCGCGAAGGCGATCAATCGCCCGCAGACGAGGGCGCCCGACCAGCACACCGTCGAGAGGATGGCGTGACCGGCCAGACGGGCGCGCGGGGCATCCTTGAGCAGGAACCCGTGGGCCCGGCACAGGGCGAGCGTGGAGAGAACCCCGACCGCGATGAAGATCAGCTTGAGCTGCAGGAATTCGATACCGCTGTATTCCCGCGCCCGGACCGAGAACAGCAGCGGCCCCGTGACGAGGGCAAGGATCAGCCCGCCCGCCGCAACGGGCGCCAGCACCCGTACCACCGCTTCGCGCGGGATGCCGCGCCACACGCCGAGGAGCCGCAGGTTGAGCGGGACGACCGACCCGATCAGCAGGGCGATTGCGAAGATGTGCGCGGCGTTGACGCCGGCATAGAGCCAGCGGGAACTCCGCAGGGTTTGCGCCAGGGCCGTCCCTTCGAGCGCTGCGAACAGGGATTCCAAGATCTCAGTTGCGCCCGGGGTAAAGGACGTGTTCCCGTTTGCCCAGGAACAGCCGCTCCACCTTGACCCGCCGTTCCGACAGGTCGGCGGCCGGCTCGCCGATCACCCGGATCTCGACCCCTTCGGCCAGGTCGCCGTCCCTGAGGCCGGCGCGACGGTTGCGCCAGGGCTGGCCGACCTCAACCGTCCACTCCTCGCCCTCTACGTCGACCTTCAGGACCCCGTGGGGATTGCCCAGGCGGACGGTCTTGATGATGCCGGTCAGGTCGATATTGCCGCCGGTCGTCCACGCCCAGCCGTGATGGGCCAGCGCCCCGGCTGCCGGAGCCGCGAGTCCCAGGGCCAGGATCGCGACGAACAGGAACCTCGTCATGGTGTGCCTCCGATGCCTCGAGCGTTACCGGCAAGGTTGCGTCACACGGCCGGACATTCAAGCCGGCGCTTCCCGGATAACCTTCAGGTCCGTGACGACCCTACCGGACCCGGCCCGGAACGGGATGTCGTGAGGTCCGGCATCGGCTATTGGATGGGGCCTGACGTCTTCAGGACCCGGTACGGTACGGGTCGGGAGCCGGCGGAGCGGTCCGGGTCGGGTCGCAACTCGAAGGCAGACCGATACCGATGGAGCACTCTTCAATGACCGAATCCCGCCCCCGGCTCACGATTCCGGATCTCGCTGCCAAAAAGGCGGCGGGCAAGCGTTTGGCAATGGTCGCGGTCGGCGAGTGCCTGACCGCGGCCTGGGCGGAGCGGGCCGGAATCGACATCCTGGGCGTCGGGGACAGCCTGGGCATGACGCTGTACGGCCACGAGAATACGCTGCCCATGACCGTCGATCAGATGATCGAGCATACCAGGGCCGTCCGCCGCGGCGCGCCGAACACCTTCTGCCTCGTGTCCATGCCCTACGGCTCCTACGCCACCGCCGACCTGGCGGTGACAAACGCCGTGCGGATGATGAAGGAGAGCGGCGCCGAGGCGGTGAAGCTGCAAGGCGGGCGCGAGATGTTCGACATCATCAAGGCCGTCGCCGACGCCGGCGTGCCGGTCATGAGCCATGTCGGGCTGCTGCCACACTATGTGCATCGGTTCGGCGGCTTCAAAATGCAGGGCCGCACGGCGGAGGACGCGCTGAAGATCGTCGACAACGCCCGGGCGATCGAAGAGGCCGGCGCCATCGGTCTGGAGATCGAGGCGATGCCCTATGAGGTCGGCAAGGCCGTCGACGACGCGGTGAGCATCTTCACCTTCTCGATCGGCGCCGGCTCGGCAGGTACCTGCCAGCTGCTCAACGGCTACGACCTGATCGGCGCGTTCGACACGTTCAAGCCGAAATTCGCCAAGCGTTACGGCAATATCAACGAAATCGCGACCGAAGCCTTCGCCCGGTATGCCGAAGAGGTGCGCGCCGGAGCCTTCCCGGACGAGGACCACAGCTACAAGATGAAGCCCGAAGAGGCGGCGAAGTTCGCCCAAGCCCTGAAGGCGGGCACATGACACGCCGGTCGAAAGTTCGATCGCATATTCGATGCGGAGCCCGGGAGACGTATTTCGCGGGACCCGGCCAGACTCTGCGCGGCTGACGAGGACTCCTGCCATGAACGAAAAAGACAAACCCGGCCTCGACGCTTCCTACGGATCGGGCTCGGCGGAAGAAAACCGCCGCGTCTATCGCGACTGGGCGGCGACCTACGACGAGGAATTCGCCGGGCGCAGCGGATACCGGTTCGGCGGGCTGATCGCCGAGGCCTTTGTCGATGCGGGCGGAAACGGTCCCGTCCTCGACGCCGGGTGCGGTACGGGCCTGGTCGCCGATCGCCTGCCGGCCGCCATCGTCGTCGACGGCGTCGATCTTTCGCCGGACATGCTTGCCGTCGCCGAGGACAAGGGACGCTACCGGACGCTCGTCGAGGCCGACCTGACGAAGCCGTTGCCGTTCGAAGACGATGCGTATAACGGCCTCACCTGCGCGGGCACGTTCACACAGGGCCATGTCGGGCCGGAGGCGCTGGCCGAACTGTTGCGCGTGCTCCGGCCCGGCGCCATCTGCGCGATCAGCGTCAGATTGCCCTTCTACGATACCGCGGGATTTGCAGCGGCGTTCGAGGCGCTCGCCGCCGGAAAACGAATCTCCCGGCCGTCGATCCGCGAGGAGCGCGTCTACAGCGCCGACTCGACGCCACCGGAAGGCCACGAGAACGATCTCGCCTACATCGTCACGTTCCGGAAGACCTGACCTGCCGGTGCAGGCCGCCGGATATCCTGGCAATCCGGTCGAAGAGAACGGAGCGACGCAGCGGAGTCCAAGCCCGGAAAAGATCCGCCTGCGTTCGGGAGACGAAGCCGGCCTTGAACAAATTAACGCATTGTAAAACAACAATAAATCATCGCAATTGCAGAACATGATATTTCGTGGCATCGCTGCACCCGAAACGGAGGCCCGGCCATGAGCGAAGAACGCGGCAGGAAGCGCGGCGAACGGGCCGGGCGGCGGGCCGGCAGGTCCGGCGGCGGCCGGGAAAGCCGGCGCGCGGCGCGGACCGCCGGGCCGGTCGAGCAGTTGCGTGCGATCCAGCGCAATATCCCGAAGGTTGAGTTGCTGTCAGCCGAGGGGCTGGAGCTTATCGAGCATAACGCCGACACGATCCTGGAAGAGATCGGCATCGAGTTCCGGGACGATCCGGAATGCCTGGACATGTTCCGCGACGCCGGCGCGGACGTGCAGGATACGCGGGTCCGTTTTCCGCGCGGCCTTGCCCAACAGCTGTGCTCGACCGCGCCGGCGCAATACACCCAGCATGCCCGCAACCCCGAACGCTCGGTCGAGATCGGCGGCGACCATACGGTGTTCGCGCCGGTCTACGGCCCGCCCTTCGTGCGCGACCTGGACCGCGGCCGGCGCTATGGCACCATCGAGGATTTCCGCAACTTCGTGAAGCTCGCTTACCTGTCGCCCGCCCTGCACCATTCCGGCGGCACGGTGTGCGAGCCGGTCGACGTGCCGATCAACAAGCGGCATCTCGATATGGTTTACGCGCATATGCGCCTTTCCGACAAACCCTTCATGGGTTCGGTCACCCATCCGGAGCGCGCCGCCGATACCGTCGCCATGGCGAAAATCCTGTTCGGCGACGATTTCGTCGACGAGAACTGCGTCTGCACCAGTCTGATCAACGCCAACTCGCCCATGGTGTTCGATGCCACCATGCTGGGCGCGCTCAAGACCTATGCGAAAGCCGGCCAGGCGACGGTGGTCAGCCCCTTCATCCTGGCCGGCGCGATGGCGCCGGTGACCGTTGCCGGCGTGATGGCCCAGACCCTCGCCGAGGCGATGGCCGGCGTCGCGGTGACCCAGCTGTGCCGGCCGGGCACGCCGGTCGTGTTCGGCAGCTTTTCCAGCTCGATCTCCATGCAGTCCGGCGCGCCGACCTTCGGCACTCCGGAGCCCGCGCTTGCCCTGTTCGGACTGGCGGCGCTGGCCCGCCGGCTGAACCTGCCTTTCCGCAACGGCGGCTCGCTTTGCGCCTCGAAACTCCCGGACGCCCAGGCGGCCTACGAGAGCGCGAACACGCTGATGCCCACGGTGCTGGCCGGCGTGAATTTCGTGCTCCACGCCGCCGGCTGGCTGGAGGGGGGCCTGGCGTCGAGCTACGAGAAGCTGATCATGGACGCCGACCAGCTCGCCCTGCACCAGGTGATCGCCGACGGTTACGACCTCTCGGAGAACGGCCAGGCCCTGAGCGCGGTGCGCGAGGTCGGCCCCGGCAGCCACTATCTCGGCTGCCAACACACCCAGGACAATTTCGAAACCGCCTTCTGGCGCTCGGCCGTGGCCGACAACAACAGCTTCGAGCAATGGCAGAACGACGGCTCGAAGGACATCGTCGCGCGCGCCAACGAACGCTGGAAGGCCATGCTGGCGAGCTACGAGGCGCCGCCGATCGACCCGGCCATCGACGAGGCGCTCAATGCGTTCATCGCGAAAAAGAAGGAAAGCCTGCCGGACGGGATCGGGTGATGCATCCTTCGAGACAGGGCTTCGAGACGCGATCCTGCGGATCGCTCCTCAGCCCTTCCTCAGGATGAAGAAACATATTGGCTTAACAGTTTTAGCTTCATCCTGAGGAGGCCATTGAGGAAGCGCCCCTCGGCTTCGCTCGGGACAGGCTCCGCGCCGTCGCGAAATGACCGTCTCGAAGGACGGCGGGCGACGGGCGCGCCCTATCTCCGCCGGCGGCGGCCCCGACGGCCGGCGCTCTCCGCCGCGGCGCCGTCGTCCGCCAGGCGCGCCGGCAGGGTCACTTGCCCGGAAAGATTCGGGTAGTCGGCGGTGGCGTGGGGCAGCGCCATCGCGTCGACGAAGTGGCGCTGGAATTCGGGCTCGACGGCGGTCTCGACCTTTTCGATGCCGCGCACGACCTGCTCGATCTCGTCGCGCGCCGCCTGGTTGAGCAGCGCGATGCGCGCGCCGGTGCCGGCAGCGTTGCCGGCCGAGGCCACCTTGTCCAGCGCGCAGTCCGGGATCATGCCCAGGATCATGGCGTATTTCGGCTCGATATGGGTGCCGAAGGCGCCGGCCAGCACGATCCGTTCCGGCGCGGCGATGCCCATACGGTCCATCAACAGACGGGCGCCGGCATAGAGCGCCGCCTTGGCAAGCTGGATCGCCCGCACGTCGACCTGGTAGATGCGGATGTCGCGGTCGCCCGCCTTGTACAGGCGGTAACTGAACGTCCGGTCCTCGGCCTGAAGCCGGTCCGTGCGCCCGCCCAAGCCGCCGTCGATCGTCCCGTCGGGCCTGATCAGGCCGGCAAGATACATTTCGGCCAGCGCCTCGATGATGCCGGAGCCGCAGATGCCGGTGACGCCGGTCTCGCCCGCCGCCTCTTCGAAGCCCGGCTCGTCGGACCACAGGTCGCAGCCGATCACTTTGATGCGCGCCTCCAGCGTCTCCGGATCGATGCGCACCCGCTCGATGGCGCCGGGGGCGGCGCGCTGACCGCAGATAATCTGGGCGCCTTCGAAGGCCGGGCCGGTCGGCGACGAAGCGGCGAGAATGCGCTCCCGGTTGCCGAGGACGATCTCGGCGTTGGTCCCGACATCGACGATCAGCACGGTCTCGTCGGAGAGATACGGCGTTTCGGACAGGATAACGCCGGCGGCGTCGGCGCCGACATGGCCGGCGATGCAGGGCAGGAAATAGACCCGCGCGTCCGGATTGACCGCCAGGCCGATTTCGGATGCCCAGAGCGTCTGCGCCCGGTTGGTCGCCAGCGCAAAGGGCGCGCCGCCCAGTTCGACCGGATCGATGCCGAGCAGCAGGTGATGCATGATCGGGTTGCCGACGAAGGTCGCGTTGAGGATGTCGTCGGCCGCGATCCCCGCCTCCGCCGCCGCATCGGCGACCAGCCGGTTGACCGCCCCGCGCACCGCCTCGGTCAGTTCGGCGTCACCGCCCGGATTCATCATGGCGTAGGAGACCCGGCTCATCAGGTCTTCTCCGAAGCGGATCTGCGGGTTCATGATCCCGACCGAGGCGACGACCTCCCCCGTCGCAAGGTCGGCGAGATGGGCCGCCACGGTCGTCGAGCCGACGTCGTAGGCGAGGCCGTAAGCCGTGTCGCGAAAGCCCGGCCAGATCGCGATGATCCGCTCTCTCCGGTGAATGGCCACGGTCGCCGTCCAGTCCCCGTCGCGCAGTATTTTCTGCAGCCCTTGCAGGGTCCGGATGTCGCCTTCGAGCTCGCCGAGACCCCACTGGTCCCGCAGCGCCGCGGCCAGCCGTTCGAAATCGCCGGTCGGCCGGTGCATGTCGGGCTTCTCGACCTCGACATAATGCAGCCGGACCGCCGGGTTGACCGTAATATCCCGAACCTCGGCGCGTTTACGGACGACCTGCTTGTGGACCTGGCTGTCCGGCGGCACGTCGATCACCAGATCGCCCTGCACCGTGGCGTGGCAGCCCAGGCGCCGCTCTTCGGCCAGGCCGCGCCGGTCCTTGTAGCGCTGCTCGTTGGCGCTGAAGGCGCTCAGATGGCCGGACGCGCTTTCGATGCCGAGCTTGGCAAAGCTGCCGACGCTGACGACGATCTGGCAGCGGCCGCAAATGCCCCGGCCACCGCATACCGAATCGAGATCGACGCCGAGGTCGCGCGCCGCCTGCAGGAGATTGGTGCCGACCGGGAATGTTCCGCGCTTGCCCGACGGCGTGAAGACGACCTTCGCCGCCCGGCCGGCGGCGGCATCCCCGGCGTGCGGCGGGCCTTCAGGCACGGCGGCGGCGGCGCCCTTCCCGGCCGCGCCGGCTCTCGCCCTCGGCGGCGGGGTCGCGGAACTTCTTCAGCCAGCGCCGGCAGTCGGGATCGTTGCCGTTCATCACATCGGCCGCCATCACGGCATCGACCTCGTGGGAATGCAAGGGATTCATAATCGCCGAGGTCATGCCCGAACAGGCCGCCATGCTCAGAAAGGCCGCATTGAGCCCAGGCCGGTTCGGCAGGCCGAAGCCGATGTTGGACGCGCCGCAGGTGCTGTTGACGCCCAGCTCGTCGCGCAGCCGGTTCAGGATGTAGAAGACCTGCCGGCCCGCTTGGTTGATCGCACCGATCGGCATGACCAGCGGATCGACGACGATGTCCTCCTTCGGGATGCCGTAGTCGGCGGCCCGATGGACGATCTTCCTGGCAACTTCGAAGCGCACGTCCGGGTCTTCCGAAATGCCCGATTCGTCGTTGGAAATTGCCACCACGGCGCAGCCGTACTTCTTCACCAGCGGAAGGACGGCCTCCAGTCGCTCCTCCTCCCCGGTTACCGAATTGAGCAGCGGCTTGCCCTGATAGACCGACAGCCCCGCCTCCAGCGCCGCAACGATGGACGAGTCGATCGACAGCGGGACGTCGACCAGCGACTGCACCAGTTCGATGCAATCGGCCAGGATTTTCGGCTCGTCCGCCAGCGGCACGCCGGCGTTGACATCCAGCATGTGCGCCCCGGCCTCGACCTGGGCGACGGCGTCGGCCTCGACCCGGCTGTAGTCGCCGCGGCGCAGGTCCTCCATCAGCAGCTTGCGCCCCGTGGGGTTGATGCGCTCGCCGATGATGCAGAAGGGCCGGTCGAAGCCGATGACGACCTCCCGGGTCGCGGAACTGACGACGGTTCGGCTCATGTCGGGCAAACTCTCCGGTCCGGATGTCTAGACGGTCGCTTCGTCGACGCCGTTCGACCGGACGATCCGCTCGACCCGGTCTTCGGGATAGTCCCGCTCGAGCCGGCTGGCGGCTTCATCGGCCGCCGCTTCCAGATCGTCCCCGCAATCGACCGGCGCGCTGCGGCGCCATTGTTCGAGATAATCGTCGGTGCCGTGCAGCTTCGCGCGGATGGCGGCCCGGTCGATCGCCTTCTCGAACCGCACGTCCAGCTGCCGGCGCGCTTTTTTCCGGCCGGCAGACACGATAATCTGGGCCGGAATATCGCGCCAGTAGATGATCTGGAGCTTCGCCATGCCTCAGGCCCCGGGCTCCGGTGCGGAAGCGGCGGCGCGGCGCAGGAAATCTTCCAATTCGCCGTAGCCGACATAGCGGTAGGCATAGCCGAGGCTCAGCCGCGCCGCAGCCGCCTGCGCCTTGACCTGGAGCCCGGCATCGCGGGTCTGGGCGATATAGAGGCAGCGCGTATAATGGCGGAAATAATCGTCGCGCATCGGCCGCCATCACGGCATCGACCTCGTGGGAATGCAAGGGATTCATAATCGCCGAGGTCATGCCCGAACAGGCCGCCATGCTCAGAAAGGCCGCATTGAGCCCAGGCCGGTTCGGCAGGCCGAAGCCGATGTTGGACGCGCCGCAGGTGCTGTTGACGCCCAGCTCGTCGCGCAGCCGGTTCAGGATGTAGAAGACCTGCCGGCCCGCTTGGTTGATCGCACCGATCGGCATGACCAGCGGATCGACGACGATGTCCTCCTTCGGGATGCCGTAGTCGGCGGCCCGATGGACGATCTTCCTGGCAACTTCGAAGCGCACGTCCGGGTCTTCCGAAATGCCCGATTCGTCGTTGGAAATTGCCACCACGGCGCAGCCGTACTTCTTCACCAGCGGAAGGACGGCCTCCAGTCGCTCCTCCTCCCCGGTTACCGAATTGAGCAGCGGCTTGCCCTGATAGACCGACAGCCCCGCCTCCAGCGCCGCAACGATGGACGAGTCGATCGACAGCGGGACGTCGACCAGCGACTGCACCAGTTCGATGCAATCGGCCAGGATTTTCGGCTCGTCCGCCAGCGGCACGCCGGCGTTGACATCCAGCATGTGCGCCCCGGCCTCGACCTGGGCGACGGCGTCGGCCTCGACCCGGCTGTAGTCGCCGCGGCGCAGGTCCTCCATCAGCAGCTTGCGCCCCGTGGGGTTGATGCGCTCGCCGATGATGCAGAAGGGCCGGTCGAAGCCGATGACGACCTCCCGGGTCGCGGAACTGACGACGGTTCGGCTCATGTCGGGCAAACTCTCCGGTCCGGATGTCTAGACGGTCGCTTCGTCGACGCCGTTCGACCGGACGATCCGCTCGACCCGGTCTTCGGGATAGTCCCGCTCGAGCCGGCTGGCGGCTTCATCGGCCGCCGCTTCCAGATCGTCCCCGCAATCGACCGGCGCGCTGCGGCGCCATTGTTCGAGATAATCGTCGGTGCCGTGCAGCTTCGCGCGGATGGCGGCCCGGTCGATCGCCTTCTCGAACCGCACGTCCAGCTGCCGGCGCGCTTTTTTCCGGCCGGCAGACACGATAATCTGGGCCGGAATATCGCGCCAGTAGATGATCTGGAGCTTCGCCATGCCTCAGGCCCCGGGCTCCGGTGCGGAAGCGGCGGCGCGGCGCAGGAAATCTTCCAATTCGCCGTAGCCGACATAGCGGTAGGCATAGCCGAGGCTCAGCCGCGCCGCAGCCGCCTGCGCCTTGACCTGGAGCCCGGCATCGCGGGTCTGGGCGATATAGAGGCAGCGCGTATAATGGCGGAAATAATCGTCGCGCAACTCGGGATGGCGGTCGAGGCCGAGGCCCTCGACGATGAGCCGGTCGAAATGCCGGACCATGTAGTCGGTCAGGTAGAACGTCCCGGTTTCCGCTTCCGCCAGGTCCGCGAAAGCCTGCCGGCCGGTATAGAAGGCGTAGCAATGCGGCCCGTCGATCCGCTCCGCGCCCTCTTCTTCCAGGACCCGGTCGAGCAGCCCGCCGGTGCCGCAGTCGGCGTAGGCCACCAGGATCCGGCCGTAGGCCTTGCGGTATTCGCGGATTTTCTCGCGCACCCGGTCGGGAATCAGGTGCGGCGCGTTGTGGAGCCACGCCGGCACGCAGGCGACATCGAAGGCGGGGACGGCGTTCATGTTTCTGAAATGGACGATTTCCCGGGCCAGGGCGCCGCAGGCGATCACCATGGTGCCGGCCCTGCTTCGCCCGGCAAGGACCGCCTCGCTGTCCGGCGCTACATCGGGCGCCGGATCGGGCAGGCCAGCAGCGGGGGTCGGCCGCGCGCCGCTCCGGGGGCGTCCGCTCCTGCCGGTTCGTGCGGTCGGGCGACGCGCCAGCGCAGCCTCCATGATTCAATTGATCGTCGCGCCGCCAAGCAGATTGTGCTTGCGCTTCATAAAGTCCTTGGCAATTTCAACCGCAACCGCGGCGTCCGGGCAATAGGCATCGGCGCCGACCGCCTGGGCGAATTCCTCGTTCAGCGGTGCGCCGCCGACCAGGACGGTATAGTCCTCGCGGATGCCCCGTTCCTTCAGGGTTTCGATCACGACCTTCATATAGGGCATCGTCGTCGTGAGCAGCGCCGACATGCCGAGGATGTCGGGCTCGTGCTCCTCGATGGCGGCGAGATAGTTCTCGACCGGATTGTCGATCCCGATATCGACCACCTCGAAACCGGCACCCTCCATCATCATCGACACAAGGTTCTTGCCGATGTCGTGGATGTCGCCCTTAACGGTGCCGATCACCATCTTGCCGACCCGCGGCGCGCCGGTCTCGGCGAGCAGCGGCCGGAGGATCGCCATGCCGGCCTTCATCGCGTTGGCCGATTGCAGCACTTCCGGCACGAACAGGATGCCGTCGCGGAAATCGATCCCCACGATGCGCATGCCTTCGACCAGCGCTTCGGTCAGGATATTGTAGGGTTGCCACTTGCGTTCGAGCAGGATGTTGACGCCCTCTTCGATCTCCTCGCGGAGACCGTCATAGAGATCGTCGTGCATCTGCTCGACAAGCTCTTCGTCGTCCAGTTCGCTGAGAACGAGATCGTCGTCTTCGTCGGACATGGCGGTTCCATCCCCCGGAATGCGCAGCGATGCTTGACAACCGGCGCGCGGCGGCGCGGGAACATGCACATAACGGCCTGCCGGGTCACGAAAAATCGGCAGCGGACGGATGACAATTTCGTGCGTCGCGCTGTCGCTGGCGCCAGCCCGCCCCCCGCGCCGCCATTCGGCGGCCTTTCGGCAACGGCGCCGCGGTGCTACAGCCCCGGCAACGGGACCCGCCGCAAAGGAGAATATCATGTCCGGAAACCGTTACGACGCCTACGAACGCCTGAAAATCGACTGGCCGGCCGACGGCGTGTTGCGGCTCACCATGCACAATCCGGACAACCCGCTGAATTCCGTCGACGGGCAGATGCACAGGGAACTTGTCTCGGTCTGGCCCGAAATCGATGCCGACCGCGATGTCGGCGCGGTCATCCTGTGCGGCGCCGGCCGGGCCTATTCGGCGGGCGGCGACTTCGGCATGATCGACGAGATCATCGGCGACCACGGCGTCCGGATGCGCGCGATGAAAGAGGCGCGCGACATCGTCTACAACGTCATCAACTGCTCCCGGCCGACGATCGCCGCGATGCACGGGGTTGCCGTCGGCGCCGGCCTGGCGGCCGGCATGGTCTGCGACATCACCATCGCCACGAAGAGCTGCCGCATCATCGACGGCCACACCAATCTCGGTGTCGCGGCGGGCGACCACGCGGTGATCAACTGGCCACTGCAGTGCGGCATGGCCAAGGCGAAATATTATCTGATGACCTGCGAACCGATGACCGGGGAGGAGGCGGAGCGGATCGGACTGATCTCGCTGGCAGTCGAGGACAACGCCCTGGAGGCTGAAGCGCTGCGCGTCGCGACGCGGCTCGCCGGCGGCGCCCGGACCGCGATCAGCCACACGAAAATGGCCCTGAACAACTGGTACCGCATGAACGGGCCGGGCTTCGATGCCTCGCTGGGCTACGAATTCCTGGCCTGGGACGGCCCGGAAGCGAAGGAAGGCGTCGCCGCCCTCAAGGAAAAGCGCAAACCGCAATTCGGCCGGATGCCGGTCTAGAGGACAACTGCCCTGGATGGAACGACCGCGGCCTGTCCCTCGATATGCCCCGCTTCAGGCCGCCCGGGCCTGCGGCTCCCGATCATCGAGATAGCCGCGCAGCCATTCGAGCATCGTGTCGGCGTCCGAGACCTCGAAGGGATCGGCCGGGCATTCGTCGTCGAAGCCCGGCTCGACGAACATTTTCACGACCTCGCCGTCGTCGACGAAGGCGGAATGGCGCTAGGAGCGCATGCCGAAGCCGAGATTGTCCTTCGAGACCAGCATACCCATCCGGCGGGTGAAGGCGGCCGAGCCGTCGGGGAGCATCGTCACCTTTTCGACGCCCTGGTGCCGGCCCCAGCGGAACATGACGAAGGCGTCGTTGACGCTCAGGCAGATGACCTCGTCCACGCCCAGCGCAGCGAAATCGTCGTGCAATTCCTCGTAACGTGGCAAATGGGTCGAGGAGCAGGTCGGCGTGAAGGCGCCGGGCAGGGCAAAGAGCACGACCTTCCGGCCGCGGAAGATGTCGGCACTGGCGAGGTCCTGCCAGCGGTAGGGGTTCGGTCCTTCGACATTCGCGTCGCGAACGCGGGTCTTGAAAGTCACGTTGGGTACGCGCATGGATCGGGTTCTCCGTATGAAACAAGAAACCTAATATAGAATTAGTCTAAATTAAATCAATAACGCATTTCCCTGCCCTGTTGACATTTTTGTGACGCCGTCGGGATGCATTGGTGACTATGCCATACAGGCCGCCGCCTCCGCCGCACAAGTCAGCCTTCCCGTCCGCCCGGCGGATGTCCCGTCCGCCTCATGAAATCGCGGAGCGCCGGCACCACCCTGCCGGGCGCTTCTTCCGCCAGAAAATGTCCGCAATCCTCAAATTCGTGCAGTTCGAAATCCGGCAGTGTGCGCTTCCACCGGTCGAGTTCCTTCCTTCGGAACGCGATATCCTTCAGGCCCCACAGGAGGAGCGCCGGCTTGCCGGCAAAGGCCGCGCGGTCGTCCCAGATCGAGCGCAGCCAGTCGCCCGCCCCCACGATATATCCCGGCAACGCCGCGTTGGCGGCGCGCGCGGCGGGCGCCGGCTGCGCGTTGCGGTAATGCGCCATGATCTCGGGCGTCAGGATGCTCCGGTCGCCCACCGCCCTGGGCATCACCGAATTCACGAACATGTTGCGGTGCCGGATCAGATACTGGCCGATCCAGCTCGACATCAGGAAGCTGAACGCCGCGAAGTGAAAATCGCCGCCGACCGGCCAGCACCAGGTATTCGCAATGACGAGACGGCGGACACGCTCCGGATGCCGGCGGGCGAAGTCCAGGCCGATCGGCCCGCCCCAGTCGTTCATGAACAGGGTGATGCCGCGAAGGTCGAGATGGTCGAGCAGGGCGGCGAACCGGCGCGCGTGGCTTTCCGGATGATGATCCTCGCGCCGGCTGCTGCGCGACGACAGGCCGAAACCGATATGATCCGGCGCGACGCAGCGGAACTCCGAGCGAAGCTCCCGGATGGCGTGGCGGAACTCGAACGACCAGGTCGGGTTGCCGTGTACGAACACGATCGGTTCGCCTTCGCCCTCATCCACGAAGTGCATCCGGTGTCCCGACGCGGTGGCGAAGAACCGGCTCTCGAAGGGATACATATCGTCCGACACCCAGTCCGGACGGAGAGTCGACGCACGCCGGTTCATGCCGGCCACAAGTCCCCGAGCTTCGCGAGGCACCCGGTCCAGCCCTGCACATGCTCGTCGCGGGCCTCTTCCTGCGCAAACCGCGCGTGCGTCAGGGTCAGGCGCGTCCTACCGGCCTCTTCCGGCTCGAATTCGACGGTGACCAGCGTCTCGACATCGCTGCCGTCCCAGCGCCAGGTGTGAACCAGACGGCGGAGGGGCACGACATCCCGATACCGGCCGCGGGTGAGCCATTTCCGGCCGTCCGCTCCCCGCATCTCGATCAGGAACGTCCCGCCGACGGTCGCTTCGGCAACGGCGCGCACGACCGTGGCATTGCCGGGCGCCAGCCAGCGGCGCAGCATCTCCGGCTCGGTCCACGCGGCGTAGACCGCCTCGACCGGCGCGTCGATAACGCGATGCAGCGTCAGGGAGACGTTTCTTTCGGCGGCGCCGGCCGATGGCTCTAACCCGGTCATCGCGTTTGGTCCGAACTGTCCGGGGCGGTCCCGACGAGCGCCTTGAGCGCCTCCAGGCGGTCCGTCCAGAAGCGTTCGTGGACTTCGAGCCAGGCGCGAGCGTCGGCGAGCGCAGCCGGATTGATCCGGCACACCCGTTCCCTCCCCCGCGCCCTGCGCGTCACAAGGCCCGCATTTTCGAGCACGTTGAGATGCTTCGACACGGCGGCGAACGAGAGGTCGAAGGGCCGGGAGAGATGGCTGACGGTCGCCTCCCCGGCGGCCAGACGATCGAGAATGGCGCGGCGGGTCGGATCGCCGAGCGCGTGGAAGACGCGGTTCAGATCATGCTCAACCATGCGGTTGAATATACCGCCTTCCGGTCAATGCTCAACCCATTGGTAAAATATTTTTCGAGACGCACCGGGGGCGCACCGGCGGCACGCGTTACGCATGTCCGGTATGCGGCCGTTAGGGCCGGGCGCATCGGCCCCCGGATTGGGCTCCCGGATTCGGCCCCCGGACCCGCGAGGCCAAGCGGCCCTCTATCTCCGGCGAGCCGTTCTATTTCGCCAAGGGGGCGATGATCGTGCTATAGGCCGCCATTCCGATCGCCGATCCGATTCTGTCGCTCGCAGGCCGGAGCCTCTCCCCGATGCCCGTACCGAACGGGGAAACCGGCCTTCGCCTTCGCGACCGGACGGTCGGCACAACACAGGGAGAGAGTGGAATGAGCAGGCTTGACGGAAAGGTCGCGATCGTAACCGGGGCCGCCCAGGGCATCGGCGAGACATATTCGAAGGCGCTCGCGGAGCAAGGCGCCCGGGTGGTGGTTTCGGACATTGCCGATTCGTCCCGTGTGGTCGACGAGATAACGAGCGCCGGTGGCGAGGCCATCGCCAAGATCGCCGACGTGACCGACGACGCGTCGCTTTCGGATCTCGTCGAGGCTGCCGAATCGGCGTTCGGGCCGATCGATATCCTGGTCAACAACGCAGGGCTTTTCTCGGAGTTGCGCCTGACCCCGATCATGCAGCTCACGAACGAGGAATGGGACCGGGTGATGAAGGTGAACATGCGGGGCACGTTCCAGGCCACCAAGGCCGTCGTTCCCAGCATGCTCAAGAACGGAGGGGGCAAGATCATCAATATCAGTTCGGGCACCTTTTTCTACGGCGGGCCCGGCATCGCTCACTATGTCTGCTCGAAGGGCGCGGTCATCGCCTTCACGCGCTCGGCGTCGCGGGAATTCGGCGACAAGAACATCAAGGTGAACTGTATCGCGCCCGGCCTGGTCGAGACCGAAGGCGTGCGGAACCACCCCGATCTTCACGTCGCGCGGGCGCCGACGTTGCAGGCGCGCGCCATCAAGCGGGAGATGGTATCGGAAGACCTGATCGGGACGCTGCTGTTCCTGGCGAGCGAAGACAGCGACTTCGTGACCGGACAGACCTTCAACATCGACGGCGGCAGGCACAACTACTAAGCCGCGCCTCGGCTGTCGTTTCCAAGGGAGCCGGACCTGTCGCGGGACGGTCCGGCCACCTCTCACGCCGCCCGCACCATCCCCTCCGCGCGCTTGCTCTCGCGCTGCCAGAAGTAGGCGGCGAGGAGCCCGAGCAGGCTCCAGGCGGCGAGGCCGGTGCCCAGCGCCCGGGCCGCGAACAGGCTGGCCAGTTCCGGCGGCGCCGGGCCGATGAATTCGTCCGGGTGCGGCGCGCCGATAACGTGCGGCGCCAGTAAGAGCAGGGCGGCGACGCCCCGAAGCGCCCAGCCGCGGCCGAAGGCGATCAGCGCGAGGCCGGCCGCGGTCGCGCCGACGGTGCCGAACCACCAGATCTGGCGCGGACCGATCTCCGCCGCCGCGGAGCCCGGCAGTTCCGGCGGCGCGCCGAGCGCCGGGGCGAGTTGCACCGCCAGGAACCCGGCCACGCCCCAGACCAGCCCCTGCCGGACAGCGATGCGGACACCGCGGTCTTCGGCCAACGCCATTGCGGCGACCAGCAGGAAGGCGTAGCCGGTATAGGTCAGGGTCGTGAACAGCACGCTCAGGCCGTCGCGCTCCAGATCGACGCCGGGAACGGCCGCAGCGCCCCCCCCGCCGTCGCCGAAATGGTTCAGCGTCCCGCTCTCATACAGCTCGGCATGGAGCAGCACCGGCTGGACGAAGACCAACTGCAGCAGGGCGGCGATCAGCCCCGTCAGGAAGCCAGCGAACAGCGCGCTGACCAATATGCGGGTAAACATGTCTAGTGGCAGGGAAAGCCCATGGCGTGGCGCGAATCGTGCGCAGCATCATGCAGGGCGGCCGTCTGGACATGGCCGGCCAGCGTGACGATCGCCAGGCCGATGAAGGCAGACAGCGCGATGGCGGCGAGCTTCGCCGAAATTCCTGTCCTGCTCTGGGTTTGGGCAGTCATTCGAATACTCCGTCGTAACACCCGACAACGATTTTCCCCAACGCCCGGCAGGTTTCCTGGCTCACGGTTACCGGCCCTGGTGCGCTCGCCTTCCCGGTCTTTTGTCCAGTGGCTTTCGAGCGCGGCCAACCGTCTACAGTTGCGGGGACAGCTCCGGACTCGATCAGCCGATCTCACCGGATTCCCTATTAAGCCCCTCCCCTTCCGGTTCAGGACGCCAAGCCCGCAAGGATTTGCCCCATGACTCGAACGCCGTCAAGCGTCCGGTCGCGGGACGGTTCGAAATACCGACACGGCGGCGTTGCCGAATCGCCCCGCCTGAATCGCCTGACCTGAATCGCCGGGCAACCTGCTGCATTTCCCGGCAACCGGCCGGACCGGTTTTGCCGCGCCTGCGTTCCGCCATCGTCGCCTGTCGCGCGTCGAAAAAGGGGATTTGTTCCTGTCATGCGTTCCGGCAATTGACCGGGCGCGCCCGAATCCCTAGCGTCCCGGGCATCGGGCGCCCGGGCCCGCGCATTCGCCCGAGGCGGCGACCGAGGGCGCACGACGGAGAGGGAGCGACAGGCGCAATGAACGAATTGGCGAACCAGGTGGCCTGGGTTACCGGCGGCGGGACGGGAATCGGCGCTGCCGCGGCCGAGGCGCTGGCGGCGGACGGCGCCGCTGTCGTCCTGTCCGGCCGGCGCCGGGACGTGCTGGACGAGGTGGCGGCGCGGGTCGCGGAGCGCGGCGGCGCGGCGGACGTAAAGCCGGTGGACGTCGCAGACGGCGCGGCCATGGCGGCAGCGGCCGACGGGATCCGCGACGCGCACGGCAGGATCGACATCCTGGTCCATTCCGCCGGCACCAATATCCCCAACCGGTCCTGGAGCAAGATCGAGCCGGAGGGCTGGAAACTGATCGTGGATGTCAACCTCAACGGCTCCTACAACGCGGTGCAGGCGGTGCTGCCTGCGATGCGCGAGGCCGGCGGCGGTCTCCTGATCCTGATTTCCTCCTGGGCCGGCCGCTACGATACGCTGCTCACCGGCCCCGGCTATAACGCCACCAAGCACGGCATGCGCGCCATGGCCGCCCACCTCAATCTCGAAGAGGGGAAAAACGGCATCCGCTGCTGCACCGTCATGCCCGGCGAAGTGAACACGCCGATCCTCGACAAGCGGCCAATCCCGGTGCCGGAGGAAGAGCGCGTGCGTATGATGCAGCCGGAGGATATGGGCGAGACCGTCCGCTACGTCGCCCGGCTGCACCCGCGGGTCTGCGTCAACGAAATCCTGATATCGCCGACCTGGAACCGGCTGAACGTCCAGCCCGCGGGGTAAGACGGGCGGAACAATGGGCGCAGTTGGCATCGCCGCCGGCGCGCCCTAGCTTTTGCGCCGTGGCTGCAACGGTCCACCGAAGGCACAGGTGCGCAATGTCTGCCGAAAGATGGTCGCCGGAATCGTGGCGCGGCAAGCCCGCGTTGCAAATGCCGGTCTATGACGATGAGGCGCAACTCCGGCAGGTCGAGACGACGCTGTCCGGCTATCCGCCGCTGGTCTTCGCCGGCGAGGCGCGGGAGCTGACCCGCCAGCTCGGCCTGGCGGCGGAAGGCAGGGCCTTCCTGCTGCAGGGCGGCGACTGCGCCGAGAGCTTCGCCGAGTTCACGCCGAACAACATCCGCGACACCTTCAAGGTGCTGCTCCAGATGACGGTCGTGCTCATGTACGGCGCGTCGCTGCCGGTGGTGAAGGTGGCGCGCCTGGCCGGCCAGTTCGCCAAGCCGCGCTCCTCGGACGTCGAGCGGCAAGACGACCGCGAATTGCCGTCCTACCGCGGCGATATCGTCAATAGCATCGATTTCGAGGCGGCAGCGCGCGTGCCCGATCCGGCGCGCATGATCCAGGCCTACAACCAGTCGGCCGCGACCATGAACCTGGTCCGGGCCTTCGCGCTGGGCGGCTTCGCCGACCTGCACCAAGTCAACCGCTGGACCCAGGATTTCATCCGGGACGGCGCTTTCGGGCGGCGCTACCTGGAACTCGCGGATCGGATCACCGAGGCGCTGGACTTCATGGCGGCCTGCGGCGTCGACGCCTCGACCTCACCCCATGTCCGCGAGGCCAGCGTCTTCACCTCGCACGAGGGGCTGCTCCTGCCCTACGAACAGGCATTAACCCGGCAGGACAGCCTGACCGGCGGCTGGTACGACTGTTCGGCCCACATGCTGTGGATCGGCGACCGGACGCGCCAGCCCGGCGGCGCCCATGTCGAGTTCCTGCGCGGAGTCGGCAACCCGATCGGCCTGAAATGCGGCCCGAGCCTCGATCCGGACGAACTCCTCCGCCTGATCGACATCCTGAATCCCGATAACGTCCCCGGCCGCCTCACCCTGATCGCGCGCATGGGCGCCGGCAAGGTGCGCGCCGGCCTGCCGCCGCTGATCCGCGCGGTCGAGCGCGAAGGCCGCAAGGTCGTGTGGTCCTGCGATCCCATGCACGGCAACACGATCAAGGCAACCAACGGCTACAAGACCCGGCAGTTCGACCGGATCCTGGAAGAGGTGCGCGGATTTTTCGAGGTGCACCGGGCCGAGGGCACCTACGCCGGCGGCGTCCATTTCGAGATGACCGGCCAGGACGTGACCGAATGCACCGGCGGCGCGCGGGAAATCACCGAAGAGCGCCTCGGCGACCGCTACCACACCCACTGCGATCCGCGCCTGAACGCCAACCAGGCGCTGGAACTCGCTTTCCTGATCGCGGAAATGCTCAAGGCGGGCCGGCAGAACGCCGGCCTGCAGGTGGCGGCCGAATAATCCTCCCGTGAGACCTTGAGGGAATTTCGAGGGGACCGCCGGTGAACGACACGCGTCCGCCAGAAGCCGATGTGGCGGCCTGGACCGACGCCTATTTCAACCGGTCCAAGGGCATCGTGCGCAAATTCGGCGATGTCGCCGTCACCTATGCGATTTTCATGCGCCGTCCGGTTCTTTCTGCGCCGCGCCTGATGATCGACTGGCTGGAGGCGATGGCGGCGGCGCGCGGCATCTCCGTCGGGATCGACCTGCGCTACCCGGAGGGCAAATGGGTCGGCGCCGGCGAACCGATCCTTTACCTGACCGGGCCGTTCGAACATCTGGTCGATCTCGAAACCCTGTTCCTGCAGAAGCTCGGCGCGGCCTGCGTGGCGGCCTACAACGCCGATGTGATGTGCACCGAACTGCCGAAAGTCGCCTTTCTCGGCTTCGACGCACGACACTGCGCCGGTACGGACATGGCCGAGATGATGGCCTACGCCGCCAGCGTCGGCTCCAGCCGGGCCCGCCGCAAGGTCGGCGCCGTCGGTTTCGTCGGCAACGCGACTACGGCCACGGCGCATTATTTCGGGCAGGACCGGGGCCTCGGCACCATGCCCCACGCCATCATCGGCTATGCCGGCTCGACCCTCAGGGCCGCCGAGATGTTCCACGAGGCCTATCCGGACGAGGACCTGACCGTCCTGGTCGATTATTTCGGCCGCGAGGTCACGGATTCGCTCGAGGTCTGCCGCGCATTTCCCGAACTGGCCGCGGCCGGCCGGCTGTCCGTCCGGCTCGATACGCCGGGCAGCCGCTACATGGAAGGGCTCGATCCGTCGATCGCCTACGCGGTGCTCGATCGCAACGCGCCGGAGTCGATCCGCGGCTACCGGAGCGAGGCCGAACTGCGCTACCTGATCGGCCCCGGCGTTTCGGCGGCCGCGATCTGGATGATGCGCGAAAGGCTCGACGAGGCCGGCTTCGGCGGGGTGCGGATCGTCGCTTCCTCCGGGTTCGGCCCGGCCAAGTGCCGGGTCATGGCGATCGCCCATGCGCCGGTCGACGCGATCGGCACCGGCAGTTTCCTGCCCGAGGACTGGCAGGAAACCTACGCCACAGCCGATGTCGTCGAATACGACGGCGAGGCCCGCGTGAAAATCGGCCGCGAATTCCTGCTTCGGAAATAGTGCCGCCGCCCCCGCGCGGAATTGCATCCCCGGGCCGGGTCAGTTGAACGCGACGACGACCTTGAAAGGGACCTCGGCGACGACGCGCCGGCCATCGAGCAGCGTCATCGTCCAGCGGCCTTCCGCCATTTCCCACAGATGGTCGAAGCGGAACAACTGCCGCCGCACGATGCCGATGGCCACGAACCGGTCGAACAGGACGTCGCCGGACCGGCCAGTCCGCGGGTCGGTCATCCTCGGGAACCGCATGACGAGGGTGAGGGTCTTGCCGATCAGGCCGGGATCGCGCACGCGAAAGCGCATGCCGAAGGCGAGTCCGGATTGCGCCAGGATCGTCTGCGTCCGCCGCAGGAGCCGGACATCGGCCGCCGCGAAGCGCCGGCCCGAAATGTCTTCGGGCGCCTCGACGAAACCGAGATCGCTGTACGCATAGATGCCGTAGTCGAAGATCCGGACGCCGGATTGCCGGACTTGCCACGGATTCCCGTCTTGCGCCTGCGCGGCCGGAGGGCCCGCGACCGCAAACAGCGCGAGCGCCGCGATTGCCGGCCTAATTGAGCGGAACCACGACACGCAGCACTTCCTCATGCAACAGAGTCTCGCCGTCCAGAAGCTGAAAGCGCCACAGCCCTTCGGCCAGTTCCCACATGAAATCGAAACGGTAGCCGACAAAATACACGCCGTTCGACAGCGGCATGAACGGGCGCGACTGCGACGTGCCGCGGCGGCCGGTCTTCGGATCGTGCAACGGCGGAAACGCGGTGCGCAGCGTCAGTTGCCGCCCGAGCAACGTCGGGTCGGCAATCCTGAAGCGGTAGCCGAAATTCCGGCCCAGCTGGGCGAAAACCGTGCGTGTGCGCCGGAATATCCGGATATTCGAGACGACGTTGCGGCCGCCGGCGACGGTCTGCGGCGCCTTCGTCCGGTGATCGATGCTGAGCTTGTAGATGCCGAAATCGACCACCGAAATTGCAGAACCGCTCCGCGCGGGACCGGCCGGGATGCCCGCGACGAGGATCAGGATGGCAATGAGCTGCTTCATGCACCGTCCCGGTCGAGAAGCGAAGCGATGGCCGGCGGCGGGAGCCGGTCGTCGCCCCGTCTTCATATTATGGACGGCTTCCGGCCGTCTGCAAGCGCCGGCCGGCGGCAAAACCGGAAGCGTCCTGCTTCGGCGGCGTTTGCCGCCCCGCCGTTTTCGGATATCGCCACGCCTCACGACGAATTAAACAGTTCCGTCAGTTTCTGTCCTTCGCGAACCCGTACGGAACCCGCCCCATGCCCCTTGTCGACTGCGCCGGCCGAACCGTGAACTACGAGGCCGGCGGACCGGACGACGGAACCGCGCCGCTCATGCCTTTCCAGCCGCCCGGCGCGAGCGGCGCCCCGATCTGGCGGTCGATCGCAGCGGCGTTGCAGGACCGCTTCCGCACGGCCGCCGTCAACCCCTCGGCCTATGGCGAGACCGAGGCCTTTGCCGGCCCGGAACCGATGACCCTGCGCGACGAGGCCGCCGCGCTCGCCGCGGTGATCCGGGCCGAACTGCCGAAGTGCCGCGGCAAGCGCGCCCATATCGTCGGCCATTCCTATGGCGGCACGATCGCGCTGGTGCTGGCGCTCGCATGGCCGGAACTCACCGGCCGGCTCACCCTGCTCGAGCCCGCGCCCTACGTCCTGCTGCGCGATGCCGGAGAGACCGCGCTGGCCGACGAGATCGGCGGCCAGAACGCGCAATTCATCGCCACTGTGCGCGCCGGCAGCCGCAATGCCGAGGCGATGGAACAGTATCTCGACTATTTCAACAACCGGCCGGGTTTCTGGCAGGGCCTCGACGGGCGGTCGCAGCAGAAGATGCTGACGCTGGCCGAACGGCTCGCCGTCGGGCTGGACGCCGTCGAGCGGCTCGACATGCGCGTCGCCGATCTCGCAGCGATCGATGTGCCGGTCACGGTCGTCCGGGGTGGCGACACCGATCCCCTGCACGCCCGGCTCTCGGAACTGGTCGCGCAGGCGATCCCCGGCGCGACGCTGATCGACCTGCCCGGCGCCGGCCACATGATGACCCTGACCCACGGCGCGGAGATTGCCGGGATGCTGCGGGAGACGGCCTGTTCGGACCAGCTGGGCTAAAGCCCCAGGTAGGCCTCGCGCACACGATCGTCCTGCAACAGGTCCTCGCCCGGACCGCTCAGCACGATGCGGCCGTTTTCCAGCACATAGGCGCGGTTCGCCATCTTGAGCGAGACGGCGACATTCTGTTCGACCAGGATGATCGGCGTACCGTCGGCGTTCAGCCGTTCGACGATGCCGAAGACCTCCTGGACAATGGTCGGCGCCAGGCCGAGCGACGGCTCGTCGAACATGATCAACTCGGGCTGGCCGAGCAGGCAGCGGCCGATCGCCAGCATCTGCTGCTCGCCGCCGGAAAGCGTGCCGGCCTGCTGTTCGGCGCGCTCGAGCAGGATCGGGAACATGGCGAAGACCCGCTCCATGGTCTCCGCGCTCTTTCCCCGACCGCGTTCCAGATAGGCGCCGACCTCCAGATTCTCGCGCACCGTCAGCCCGGCGAAGATCTGGCGGCCCTCGGCGACCTGGCCGACGCCAAGGTTGCAGACCCGGTGGCTCGGCCAGCCGGTGATGTCGACACCCTTGTAGACGATCTGCCCGGAGCGCGGCTTCTCGATCCCGGCGATGGTCCGGATCAGCGAACTCTTGCCGGCGCCGTTCGAGCCGACGACCGCGACGATGTCGCCGGCATCGACCTCCAGCGATACGTCGTCGAGCGCCTGGGCGTCGCCGTAAAACAGGTTCAGGCCGCTGATGCTGAGGATCACAGGTCCTGGTCCCCGAGATAGCATTCCAGCACCGCCGGATCGCGCACGATCCGATCCGGCGTCCCCTCGCTGATCTTCTCGCCGTGATGCAGCACGGTGATATGCTCGGACAGCGCCATCACGGCGCGCATGACATGCTCGATCAAAAGGATGGTCAGCCCGGTATCGTCGCGCAGCCGGCGCAGGGTCGCGACCATGCGGTCGGTTTCCGACGGGCGCAGGCCGGCCATCACCTCGTCGAGCAGGAGCAGGCGCGGGCCGGTCGCGAGCGCCCGGGCGACTTCCAGGCGCTTGCGGTCGGGCAGGGTCAGGTTGGCGGCATGCTGGGCGGCCTTGGCATCGAGTTCGAGCAATTCGAGGAAGCCGCGGGCCGCTTCGCGCGCCGCGGCAACGCTGGCGGCAGTGTGCAGGGCCGCCACCGTCACGTTTTCCAGCACGGTCATCTGGGCGAACGGCTTAACGATCTGGAACGTGCGGCCGATGCCGGCGTGGCAGATTTCGTCCGGCCGCCGGCCGGTGATGTCGGCGCCGCCGAGATGGACGGATCCGCTGTCCGGCCGGAAGACGCCGGCGATCACGTTGAACAGGGTCGTCTTGCCGGCACCGTTCGGCCCGATGAGGGCGGCGATTTCGCGCTCCGACACCTCGAAAGAGACGTTGTTCAACGCCAGCAGGCCGCGGAAGCTCTTGCTCACGCCGTCGACCCGGAGCAGCGCAGCCATGCCGCTCAGCCCTCCGCCTCGGGCCGCGTCAGGCGCAGCCGGGCGCACACCCAAGGCCACAGTCCCTTCGGCTTGAACAGCACGATCAGCACGACGATGAAGCCCCAGATCAGCAGCTTCAGCCCGTCCAGCTTGATCTGCGGATCGATCACGCCCCAGTGCTTCAGCAGGTCGATCGCCTCGGTGACGATCTCGCCCAGCGGCGTCAGGATGAAGGTGCCGAAAATCGGCCCGAACAGGGTGCCGACCCCGCCGACGATGGAGCCGAGCGTCGCCTCGATCGAGCGCTCGATGTTGAACACGATCTCCGGGAACAGGCTGTTCTGGTAGAAGGCGTAGAAGACGCCCGCCACGCCCGCCATGCCGGAGGAGATTGCGACCGCGTACATCTTGTAGCGCAGGATGTTGACGCCGAGCGCCTGGGCGGCCTCGGCATCGTCGCGGATCGCCTGCCAGTAGTAGCCAAGCCGGCTGCGCAGCAAGAAGCGGCACAGCACCAGAGCGCCCAGAGCGAGCGCCATGATCAGGTAGTAATACATCTCCGGCGCGCCGCGCAGGTTCGCCAGGTCGATGCCGTGCCGGTCCGCCGCCGAGACTTTCAGGAAGAAGCCTTCGGTGGCGCCGAGCCACGACACATGGTCGATCACGATGCGCACGAATTCGGCAAAGGCGATGGTGAGCAGCGCGAAATAGACCCCGCCGATGGCGAAGCGGAAACCCAGATAGCCGATGAGCAGCCCCATCAGGACCGCCAGGCCGACCGCCGGCAGTACGCCGATTACCGGCGGCAGGCCGATGGCGGCGAACAGGTAGGCCGCGGTATAGGCGCCGATGCCGACGAAGAGGGCGTGGCCGATCGACAGCAGCCCGGCGAAGCCGAGCATCAGGTTCCAGGACTGGCCGATCAGCGCCAGATAGAAGACGGTGATGGCGACCGTCATGATGTAGGAACTGCCCCACCAGGGCAGCAACAAGAGCAGCAGGAGGAACGCTCCGCCGAGCCAGAGCCCGGCCCGCGAAAGCGGACCGAAGAAGCGGCGGACCGGCGTCACCGGACGGCCTTGCCCAGCAGGCCCTGCGGCCGCAGCAGCAGGATCAGGATCAGCAGGCCGAAGCTGAAGGCGGTCTTCATCGACGGCTGGAACAGGACCGCCGCGAGGGCTTCCGACACGCCGATCAGGATGCCACCGACCAGCGCGCCGAACAGGCTGCCGAGTCCGCCGATGATGACGATGACGAAGGCGAGCAGGGTGTAGCCCGGCGCCAGGTAGGGATGGACCTCGAACAGCAGCAGGATGATCGCGCCGGCCGCGCCGAGGCAGGCCGCGCCGATGCCGAAGGTGAGCGCATAGAGCCGGCTCACGTTGAGGCCGACGACCTGCGCCCCCATGCGGTTGTCGGCGCAGGCGCGGATCGCCTTGCCGGTCGCGGTGCATTTGAAAAAGGCGAGCAGCAGGGAGGCGACGATGACGGCCGCAATTGCGGCGAACATCTTCGGATAGTCGATGATCAGCTCACCGACCGCGAAGCTGTCCCACGCATAGTCGACCTCCACGCCCTGGGCGTCGGGCCCGAAGACCAGCAGCAGCGCGCTCACGATCATGATCGCGATGGCGGCCAGCAGCAGGAACTGCATGTGCTCCGGCAGGTGCGAGACCCGGCTGACCACGAGGAGTTGCAGGACATAGCCGAAGCCGAACATGAGCGCCGCCGCCAGCGGCACCGACAGCAGCGGGTCCAGCCCCAGCCAGCGGAACATGAGCAGCGCAAAGAACATGCCCATGACCATGATCTCGCCATGGGCGAAGTTCACGATGCGGATGACGCCGAAGATGACCGAAAGGCCGAGCGCGCTGAGGCCGTAGACCAGCCCGATCAGCAATCCGCCGACCGTGGCATTGGCCAGTGTCCAGAAATCCAATCCGGCGTCCTCCGATCAAGCCGGCTCGCCGGCCCCGACGGCGCATCGGAGCCGGCGGGCAGTCCGGATCGTACTAGCGCTTGCGCCAGGGCCGCATTGGCCAGATCGGTTTGCCGGTGGCCGCCTCCTGCGGCAGCAGGACGACAAGATCGCCGTCGCGGTTCTGCACCGCACCGCAGGGCACATAGGGCACCTGCCCCTTTTCGTTGAACTTGATGGCGTGGCCGAGGCCGACATTGTTGGTCAGGTTCGTCTTGCGCAGGGCCGCCTGCAAGTCGGTGTTCTTCGTCGAGCCCGCCCGCTTGAATGCGTCCGCCGCGATCAGGCAGGCATCGAAGGTAAAGGTCTGGTTGGTGGTCAGCAGAAGATCCGGATGCGCTTTTTTGAATGCAGCCTTCAGTTTCTGCGTCATCGGCTTGTTTTCGTCGTACCAGGGGATCAGGTTGACGACGTCGTTGCCGTATTTGCCCGTTGCCTTCAGATAGGCGTTTTCGTACCAGCCCGGGCCGGTCGAAAGGATGCCCATCAGGTCGACGCGCTGGCGCACCAATTCCTTGGTGATCGCGATCGCATCGTTGAGCCGGCTGACCGCCCACAAGGCGTCCGGCTTGGCACCCTTGACCTTGCGCACCTCGGCCGAGAAATCGCGACCGTAGGGATCGTAGGGAATCTTCTCGACGATTTTGTACGGCATCTTGAAACGCGGCGCCAAGGCGAACAGGGCGCCGGCAAGGCTGGTGCCGAAGGTGTCGTTGACGTGCAGCAGGGCCACGGTCTTCGGCGTCGCTCCGGTCGCCCCGAACAGCTTCTTTTGGTTCTTGAAGGCATCGCCGACGATCATCGGGCCGGTCGGGAAATTGCGGAACACCCATTTGTAGCCGAGTTCCGTCAATTTCGGGACGGCCGCTATGTTGACGATCAGCGGGATGTTCTTCTGTTCGCACACCTGGGCGGCTGCCATCGTCTGGCCCGAATCGAAACAGCCGATGATCGCCTGGGCGCCGGCGTCGATTAGCCTCTCGCACTGGGCCCGGGCGACATCGACCTTGGTCTCGGTATCGCCGAGCATGAACTCGAGTTCGGGATAGCCTTCGGACTTCAGAATCGGCAGGGCAACATCCGCGCCATACTGACACTCGATACCGATCTGGGCCTGGCCCCCGGATCGCGGCAGGAGGACACCGACTTTCAGAGCGGTTGCCGCTAGGCCGTGACGAAGCGGCACGGCAGAGGCGACAGCGCCTGCGCCCGCGCCGGCCAGAACGGTGCGGCGGCTTACCGCCGGAGTTTTCGGAGTCTTCATCGCTTCCTCCCTTATCCGGGACAATACCCGCAAAGCCGAGTGTATCCGGTCGATTCGGAGAGGTCTATAGACTGTCGGGTCCGAGAGGTCTTGACTTGTATATATAACCTGCTTTCCACTGCCGGAACGCCGCGGCGACGGGCCGGCGGCGCGACGAGGTGAACATCGAGCGCCGGATCGCCCGCGCTCAGCGAAGGGAGGAGTATCATGACGTCCTGGAAGCTCAGCATCGCCGCCGCTGCGGCGGTCGCCCTGGCGGCGTCCGCAGCATCGGCGGAGACCATCAAGATCGGCTTCAACACGCCTCAGACGGGCTTCGCGGCGGCCGACGGCAAATCGGTCCTGACCGGCGCGCAGATCGCCATAGATACGGTGAACGCCGCCGGCGGCGTCAACGGCAAGAAGCTCGAACTGATCGTTTACGACGACCAGGCCAAGCCGAAATTCGCCGTGCCGATCGCAACCAAGCTGATCCAGCAGGACAAGGTCGCGATGGGCATTTCGGGCAGCTATTCGGCACCGACCCGGGCCTCCGCCGGCGTCTACCAGAACGCCAAGGTGCCCTACATCTCGGCCTACGCCGTGCATCCGGACATCACCCGGGCCGGCAACTATGTCTTCCGCACCGGCATCCTGGGCAGCGTGCTCGGCAAGGCGGCGGCCAAGCTGGTCGGCGACAAGCTGGGCAAGAAGCGCGTCGTCATCACCATCATGAAAAACGACTACGGCAAGGCGCTCGCCGCCGGCTTCAAGTCCGTGATGGCCAACTACGGCATCCAGGTCGTCAACGAATATCAGTATTCCCTGCGCGACCGGCAGTTCGGCCCGATCGTGTCGTCGATCAAGGGTGACAACCCCGACGCCATTTTCGACACCGGCTACTGGTTCGTCGCCGCACCCTTCGTCAGCCAGCTGCGCGCCGGCGGCGTCAAGGCGGTGGTCGTCGCCCAGGAAGGCTATGACGGCGTCAAGTTTATCGAGATCGCCAAGAAGGCGGCCGAGGGCGTCATCATCGTCACGGCGCTGGACCGGGACAGCAAGGACCCGGCGGTCGTCAAGTTCATGACCGAGTTCAAGAAGCGCACCGGCTACGGCGCGGACATGGTCGGCGCTTCCGGCCACGCCGCCGTGATGGTCGCCGCCGCGGCGCTGAAGAAGGCGGGTTCGACCGACCGGGCCGCGATCCGCGACGCGCTTGCCTCGATCAAGGTCGACGCGATCACCGGAACGCTCTCCTTCAACAAGCTGGGCGAGGTCCAGAAGTCGCTCAAGGTCCAGGAGGTCCGGGGCGGCGGCTGGCACTATCATTCGGAAATCACCGACGCCAAGCTGCTGACGCCGCCGGACAAGTAAGACCGGCATCGGCCGCAGAGCGGGCGGCGCCGCAAAGGGCGTCGGCGCCGCCCGATTCTCTGCAGCCCGTAATCGCCTGATCCGACAGGACGCGATCTGAATCGCGAACGGGGCCTTCTGCGTTGAACTATTCCGATCTTCTGGTCCAGGGGCTGGTTGAGGGCTGCATTTATGCCCTGATCGCCGTCGGCCTGACGCTGGTCTACGGCCTGCTCCGGATCCTGCATATTGCCCATGCCGGGATTTTCACGCTGGGCGCTTATGTTGGCCTGCTGCTAACCAACGAGACCGGCAGCTTCGCCGCCGCCTTCGTCATCACCGTCGTGGCGGTCGGCTTCTTCGGCATGGCCTTCTACCGGCTGTTCTACGAGCCGATCCTCGACAAGCCGCCCCATGTCGCGCTGATCGCCTCGATCGGCCTGTTCGTGGCGATGGAGGAGATCTACCGGATCGTCTTCGGCGCGACGAGCATCTCCTTCCTGGCGCCGCCGCTGAAGGACACGGTCGAGGTCGCCGGCGTCCGGCTCGAGGAAGGCCGCATCGCGGTCGTCGTGCTGGCCGTCGTCCTGATCGGCGGACTTGCCGTGCTGGCCGGACGGACACGCATCGGCATCGCCTGGCGCGCCACGGTGTCGGACGCCGCAATGGCCGAGTCCTTCGGCATCGATCTCGCCCGGGTGCGCTACATCAACTTCTTCGTGGCCTCGGCTCTGGCCGCCGCCGCTGGCGTCATGGTCGCGCTGCTGCTCAACCAGGTGATCCCGACCATGGGCGGCGTGCCGGCCTACAAGGCGCTCGCCATCATCGTTCTGGGCGGGCTGGGCAACGTGAAGGGGACCCTGATCGCCGCGCTGGCCCTGGGCGTCATCGAATCCTTCGGCACGATCTATCTCGACCGGGTGCTCGACCGTGACGCCATCGCCTTCGCCTTCCTCATCGCCGTCCTGATGATCCGGCCCCAGGGCCTGTTCGCCCGGCGATAGGGACCGAGGGGGCGCCGGCATGTACGAAATCTCGCTCCTGACCGTGATGAGCTTCAGCGTGATCTTCGCGCTGAGCCTGAACCTCATCACCGGCTTCTGCGGCCAGATCAGCCTGGGCCACGCTGCCTTCTACGGCATCGGCGCCTATTCGGCCGCCCTGTTCACGACCGATGGCGGTTCCTTTTGGCTGGCGCTGCCGCTTGCCATGGCCGTCGCCGGATTTTTCGGCTTCATCGTCGGCTTCGCCTCGCTCAGGGTGCGCCACGATTTCCTGGCGATCACCACCATGGGCGTGGGCTTCCTGTTCACGGGATTCGTGCGCCAGCAGGATTTCCTGGGCGGCGAAGAGGGCATCGCCGGTATCCCGGACCCCGGCATCGGCCAGATCCCGTACATGCTGCTGTGCGCCGCCCTGGCCACGGCGGTCATCGCCTTCAGCCTCTACCTCAAGCGGTCGTGGATGGGCCATGCGTTCGACGCCATCGCGACCGACGAGGACACGGCCCGGACCCTCGGCATCGACGTGGCACGCTACAAGCTGACGGCGTTCGTGTTCGGTACGGCGCTGGCCGGGCTCGCCGGCGCCCTGTTCGCCCACTATGTCAAGTTCGTCGAGGTCGAGAGCTTCGATTTCATCGAATCGATTTCCGTTCTCGCCATGGTCATCGTCGGCGGCATCGGATCGGTCTGGGGCGTCGTGGTGGCAGCCGCCTTCCTGAGCGTGTTGCCGCTGCTGCTCCAGGTCTTCGCCGATTTCAAGCTGCTGATCTACGGCGTTCTGCTCTTCACCGTCATGTATTTCGCGCCCGGCGGCATCGACAGCCTGATGCGCATGCTGTGGCGGCGGATTTCGGGCCGGCGGACGGCGGGGTAGGACGGCGGCGATGGATGCGTTGCTCTCCATTACCGGCGTCTCGGTGCGCTTCGGCGGCGTGAATGCGCTCGCCGATGTCGGTTTCGACGTGCCCCAGGGCGCCCTGCTCGGGCTGATCGGCCCGAACGGCGCCGGCAAGACGACGATGATGCGCGCGGTCACCGGCATGGTCCGGCCGCAGGCCGGCAGTATCGTGCTCGACGGCGTCGAGATTTCGCGGCTGCCGACCCATCGCCGGGTGCGCCTCGGCCTCGGCCTGTCCCAGCAGATCGTCCGGCCTTTCGCGGGCATGACCGCAGCGGAGAATGTCGCGCTCGCCGCCGGTTACGCGAAGACGGCGGATCCGCTCAGGGCGCTCGCCACCGCCTCGCGGGACGCCGAGCGGGAACGGGCGCGCACCCTGCTCGACCTGGTCGGGATCGCCGATGCCGCCGACGCGCTGCCGGCCGAACTGCCGCTCGGCTATCTCAAGCGGGTGGAGGTGGCGCGGGCGCTCGCGCTCGATCCCAAGGTCCTGCTGCTGGACGAACCGCTGGCCGGCCTTAACACCGGCGAGGCCGCGCGGCTTGCCGACACGGTCGTGGACCTGAACCGCCAGGGCACCACCGTCGTCCTCATCGAACACAATCTGAGCGAGGTCATGCGGGTCTGCCGGCATCTCGTGGTGCTGGACAACGGCCGGAAGATCGGCGACGGCGATCCGGCGGAGGTCATGGCCGATCCTGCGGTGCGCGACGCCTATCTCGGCGCGCCGAAGGAAGGTTCGGGGGAAGCCCGGCATGCTGCAGCTTGACCGCCTGACCTGCGGCTACGGACCCTTCCGGGCGGTGACCGATCTGAGCCTGGAGGTTCCGGACGGCAGCGTGCTCGCGCTGATCGGCGCCAACGGCGCGGGCAAATCCTCGACCCTGATGGCGGTCGCCGGCCATGTCTCCGCGATGGACGGGCGGATACTGTTCGACGGCGCGGACATCACCGGCGAGCCGGCGCGCGCCCGGGTCCGCCGGGGCATCGCGCTGGCGCCGGAGGGCCGCCGCCTGTTCCCTGACCTGACCGTCCAGGAAAACCTGACCGTCGGCGGTTACAGCCGGTCCCGCCGGGCCGAGGCGCGCAATGTCGAGCGGGTCATGGCGCTGTTCCCGCGACTGGAAGGGCGGCTGACCCAGTTGGCCGGCTCGATGTCCGGCGGCGAGCAGCAGATGCTGGCGATCGGCCGCGCCCTGATGGCGGAGCCGAAGCTCCTGATGATCGACGAGGTCTCCCTCGGCCTCATGCCGGCGGTGATCGACATGTGTTACGAAGCGCTCGGCCGGCTGCGCGACGACGGGCTCGCCATCCTGCTGGTCGAGCAGAGCACCCAGCGCGCCTTCGACATCGCCGATACCGTGTGCGTCCTCGAATCCGGTAAGGCGGTCTGGACCGGCGCCGCCGAGGCCGCACGCGAGGATCCGGCCCTCGTCGAGGCCTATCTGGGGCTGGCGCAATGAGCGGCCCGGCGCCCGCGGCGGCCTTCGACGCGGCCGGTCCGACACCGCTCTACCAGCAGGTCAAGGACTATGTCCGCCGGTCGATCCTGACCGGGGCCTGGCCGGTCGACCACCGCATCCCTTCGGAGAACGAGCTGGTCCGCCTGTCCGGCGCCAGCCGGATGACGGTGCACCGCGCCCTGCGTGAACTCAAGGACGACGGCTGGCTGCGCCGGGTCCAGGGCCAGGGGACCTTCGTCGCCGACCGGCGCGCTAGGCTCGACCTGCTCGAAATCCGCAACATCGCCGACGTCATCCGCCGGCGCGGCGCCTACAGCTGCGACGTGATCCGCCACGAGCGCGCCCTGCCGTCTGACGAAATCGCGGAGGAGATGGAAACCGGGCCGAAGGCGGACCTGTTCCACAGCCGGCTGGTCCACCGGCTCGACGGCGCGCCGTTCCAGCTCGAGGACCGCTGGGTCAACCCGGCCGTCGCGCCGGACTATCTCGGCGTCGACCTGACGCGCCGGACGCCGAACGAATATCTCATGCGCGCGGCGCCGCTGAGCGAAGTGGAACACAGGCTCGAAGCCGTATTGCCCGGCCCGATGGAGCAGCACCTGCTCGGCATCGGCCGGCACCAGCCCTGCCTGCTGCTGCACCGGCGCACTTGGTCCGGCGGCCGGGTCGCGTCGCGCGCCTGGCTGACCCATCCGGGCGACCGCTTCTACCTGGCGACCCGTTTCGCCCATGACGAAGGCCTGCCGCGATCCCCCCAACCGGAGCACATGCCGTGAGCGACCGCCCGACCGAGAACAGCCGCCTCGACAACACGCGCGAGATCCGCGCGCCGCACGGCGACGAGTTGAGCTGCAAGAGTTGGCTGACCGAAGCGCCGATGCGCATGCTGATGAACAATCTGGACGCCCAGGTCGCGGAGAAGCCGCAGGAACTGGTGGTTTACGGCGGCATCGGCCGGGCGGCGCGCAACTGGGAGAGCTACGACCGTATCGTTCGCGCGCTACAGGGTCTCGAAGACGACGAGACCCTGCTGGTCCAGTCGGGCAAGCCGGTCGGCGTGTTCCGCACCCACGCCGACGCGCCGCGGGTTCTGATCGCCAATTCCAACATCGTGCCCCACTGGGCGACGCTGGAGAAATTCAACGAACTCGACCGGCTCGGCCTGATGATGTTCGGCCAGATGACGGCGGGCTCGTGGATCTATATCGGCAGCCAGGGCATCGTCCAGGGCACCTACGAGACCTTCGTCGAGGTCGGCCGCCAGCATTATGGCGGCGACCTTGCGGGCCGCTGGATCCTGACCGGCGGGCTCGGCGGCATGGGCGGCGCTCAGCCGATGGCAGCGACTATGGCCGGGGCGTCGCTGCTCTCGGTCGAGTGCCAGCCGAGCCGAATCGAAATGCGCCTCAAGACCGGCTATCTGGACCGGCAGACGACCGACCTGGACGAGGCGCTGGCGATCGTCGAAGACGCCTGCGCGAAGAAGGAGGCGGTCTCGGTCGGCCTGCTCGGCAACGCGGCCGAAATCTATCCCGAACTGGTCCGGCGCGGCGTGCGCCCCGACGCCGTGACCGACCAGACCAGCGCCCACGATCCGCTGAACGGCTATCTGCCGGCTGGCTGGACCCTCGCCGAGTGGGAGGAGCGGCGAGAGCGCGATCCCGCCGGCACCATGAAGGCGGCGAAGGAGTCGATGGCCGTGCAGGTTCGCGCGATGCTGGACTTCTGGGCCCGGGGCGTGCCGACCCTCGATTACGGCAACAACATCCGCCAGATGGCGCAGGAAATGGGCGTGGAGAACGCCTTCGACTTCCCCGGCTTCGTGCCGGCCTATATCCGGCCGCTGTTCTGCCGCGGCGTCGGGCCGTTCCGTTGGGCGGCGCTGTCCGGCGATCCGGAGGACATCTACCGCACCGACGCCAGGGTGAAGGAGCTGATGCCGGACAACCCGCACCTGCACAACTGGCTCGACATGGCGCGCAAGCGCATCCGCTTCCAGGGCCTGCCCTCGCGCATCTGCTGGGTCGGCCTGGGCGACCGGCATCGGCTCGGCCTCGCCTTCAACGAGATGGTCGCGAAGGGCGAATTGTCAGCGCCGGTGGTGATCGGCCGGGATCATCTGGACAGCGGCTCGGTCGCGAGCCCGAACCGCGAGACCGAGGGCATGATCGACGGCTCGGACGCGGTGTCGGACTGGCCGATGCTCAACGCCATGCTCAACACGGCCTCGGGCGCGACCTGGGTCAGCCTGCATCACGGCGGCGGCGTCGGCATCGGCTTTTCCCAGCATGCCGGCATGGTGATCGTGTGCGACGGCACCGAGGCGGCCGCGGCGCGCATCGGGCGGGTGCTGTGGAACGATCCGGCCAGCGGCGTCATGCGCCACGCCGATGCCGGCTACGACGACGCCATCGCCTGCGCGCGGCAGCACGGGCTGAACCTGCCGTTTCTGGAGGGGTGAGAAGCCGTTACGCTCATCCGTTCCCACGGCGGGTTGACCTGGCGCAGACAGCGGCATAGGTTTGGCATATGCCAGCAACCTACCCGGATACGCCGCCTTCCGCCCGCCGCGCGCGGTTGTTTCGGAACGGCCGCAACCAGGCCGTTCGCATTCCGCGCGAGTTCGAGTTGGCGGCTGACGAGGTGGCGATCTACAGGGAAGACGGCCGTTTGGTCGTGGTACCGGTCGAACGGTCTCCATCTCTGGCCGAGGTTCTGTCGCGGCTTGCGCCCCTGGGAGAGGATTTCCCGGACATCGCCGATCCGCCGTCCGCGCCGGAAGAATTTCTCTGAAGTGGCCCAACTCCGGTACATGCTGGACACGAATATCGTATCCGACCTGGTCCGCCGGCCCGGCGGCGACATTGCGAAACGGGCCGCAGCGCTCGAGCCGGGAAGCATCGCCGTCAGCATCGTCGTTGCATCCGAGCTCCGGTACGGTGCGGAGCGCCGCGGGTCCAGGCGCCTGACGAAACAGCTTGAGGCCGTGCTTTCGGCGATCGGGACGCTTCCCCTGGCCGAGCCGGCGGACAGGCACTATGGCGCAATCCGGAGCGAACTGGAGCGGGCCGGCCGGCCGATCGGCCACAACGATCTGCTGATTGCCGCCCATGCACGGGCCCTCGGCGCAACGCTCGTAACGAGAAATACCGGCGAATTCGGCCGCGTTCCGGGTCTCGCCGTCGACGACTGGCAATGACGGCCTGCGGCGCGCCGGCTTCCCCGCCCGCGCCCGCGAGCATGGGCTGAACCTGCCGTTTCTTGACAGCCGGGAACCGCGCCGCGACATTCCCCTGCAAAGCGTAAGGAAACATCCATGCCCGATTCGATGGACATTGCCAGCCTCGACATTTCGCCGTCCGGCGGCGGGGTCGGCGCGTTCGTCAACGATATCGACCTGCGGACGATCGGCGCCGGGGAGGCGGCGGCGATCCGGGCGGCGCTGGGGCGCCACGGCGTGCTGTTCTTCCGCGATCAGCAGCTCGATCCCGACGCCCACGTCGCCTTCGCCCGCAAGATCGGCAAGATCAACATCAACCGCTTCTTCAGGCCGACCGACACCCACCCCGAGGTCGCGACCGTGCTGAAAGAGCCGGACCAGAAGCACAATATCGGCGGCGGCTGGCACGCCGACCACAGCTATGACGAGGCGCCGGCGCTCGGCTCGATCCTCGTCGCGGTCGAGACCCCGCCCCACGGCGGCGATACCCTGTTCGCGGGCGCCTCAGCGGCCTGGGAGACACTATCCGACGGCATGAAGAAAATGCTCTCCGGCCTGCGCGCCGTGCATTCCAGCCGCCATACATTCGGCAAGGAGGCGGGCGCAAGGAACGCGGAGATTCAGGCGGAGCACTTCGGCAATGCCGAACTGGCAACGCAGGATTCCGTGCATCCTGTCGTCATCCGCCATCCGACAAGCGGCCGGCCGTCGCTTTACGTCAATCCGGGGTTTACGCGGCGCTTCGACGGCTGGACCGATGCCGAGAGCAAGCCGCTGCTCGACTATCTCTACGCCCACGTCGTCAAGCCGGAACACACCTACCGCTTCCGCTGGGAGCCGGGCTCGGTCGCCTTCTGGGACAACCGGGCGACCTGGCACTACGCGCTCAACGACTATCACGGCCACCGCCGGCTGATGCACCGCATCACCCTGGAAGGCGAAGTTCTGGACCCCGTGTCGAATGGCGCATCGGAAGCCTAGCGTCGGAATATCCGCCGCCGGGCCGGGCGCGCCATCTCTTACACCATGACCATGCCGCCGTTGACGTGGACGGTCTGGCCGGTGACCCATGCCGCCTCGTCGCTTGCGAGCCAGACCGCGGCGCCGGCGATGTCGCCGGGCTCGCCGATCCGCCCGGCCGGAATCCGCTCGAGCAGGCCGGTCTGTTGCTGCTCGCTCAGCGCGTCGGTCATGGGCGAGCGGACGAAGCCCGGCGCGATGCAGTTGAGCGTCACCCCGCGCGCCGCGACCTCGGCCGCCATGCTCTTCGTCATGCCGATCATGCCGGCCTTGGAGGCGGCATAGTTCGCCTGGCCGGGATTGCCGGTGACGCCGACAATCGACGTGATGTTGACGATCCGGCCGTGGCGCCGACGCATCATGCCGCGCAGGGCGGCGCGGCTCAGCCGGAAGGTGGCGGTCAGGTTGACGTCGATCACGCTCTGCCACTGGTCGTCGGACAGGCGCAGGGCAAGCATGTCGCGGGTCAGGCCGGCATTGTTGACCAGGATGTGCAGGTCGCCGAGCGCTTCCTCGACCCTGCCGGGCAACGCGTCAGTCTCTTGCGCGTCGCCGAGGTTGGCCGGAGCGACATGAACCCGTTCGCCGAGTTCCCCGGCCAGTGCGTCCAGCGCCGCGCGCCGGGTACCCGAGAGAGCGACCGCCGCGCCCTGAGCGTGCAGGGCCTTTGCAATCGCCCCGCCGATGGCGCCCGAAGCGCCGGTGACGAGGGCATTCCTGCCGGTAAGGTCGAACATGCTGTTGCCCCGAATTTGTACCTTTCGCGCCACCCGGCCGGTCACGCCGCGGCGAGGAGGTTGTCGATATCGTCCGGCGTGTTGACCGCGGTTCCCGTGAGCTCCGGATCGATGCGCCGCGCCATGGTCGCCAGCACCTTGCCGGCGCCGAGCTCGACCAGTTCGCTGCAGCCCTCGTCCCGGGCGAACAGCATGCTCTCGCGCCAGCGCACCAGGCCGGTGACCTGCTGTACCAGCAGATCGCCGATGGTCGGACCGTCGCTCACCGCCTGCGCCGTCACGTTGGCGATCAGCGGCACGGCGGGCATCCCCGGCGGCGCCCGTTCCAACTCTTCGGCCATGACGTCGGCGGCCGGCTGCATCAGACTGCAATGGAAAGGGGCGCTCACCTGCAGTTTCATGGCGCGGCGCACGCCCATCTCCTGCGCCGCGGCGATCGCCCGGTCGATGGCGCCGGCATGGCCGCTGATCACGACCTGCCCCGTCGCGTTGTCGTTGGCGATGGCGCACACCTCGTCCTGCGCCGCGCCGGCCACCGCCTCCTCGGCCTGTTCCAGCGTGGCGCCGAGCAGTGCAGCCATCGCGCCCTCCCCGACCGGCACTGCCGCCTGCATCGCCCGGCCGCGCGCCTTGAGCAGCCGGGCGGCGTCGGGCAGCGAAAAGGCGCCGGCAGCGCAGAGTGCCGAATATTCGCCCAGCGAATGGCCGGCCACGAAACGCGCTCTGTCCGCCAGCGTCAGTCCGGCGTCCTCGAGCGTGCGCAGGACGGCCAGGCTGACCGCCATCAACGCCGGCTGGGCATTCTCGGTCAGCGTCAGATCCTCGCCCGGCCCGTCGAACATCAGCCGGGAGAGACTCTGCGACAGCGCATCGTCCACTTCCTCGAAGACCAGGCGGGCCACGCTCGACGCTTCGGCGAGATCCCGGCCCATGCCGACGGCTTGGGACCCCTGCCCCGGAAAGACGAAAACGCGATCTGCCATGACCCTGTCTTGAAGCGGTTAAGCCGGATGCGGGTTCTTAGCCCGGCGGGCTGACATGCGGCAATAGCGTGCCGGACCGGCCCCTTGCGCCGGTTACGCGCCGCCGTATATTCCGGGCTTGCCATATCTCCTTGCCGGGGAGAGGGCTTTCTCGTTCATCCTGAGAACCCTGGACCCCGGCTAGACCTGTGCGGCTGGTCTTTTTGTTGCTGCACCGGCCTTGGGGCCGGAACCGCAAACGAAAGAAAAACAGCGGCAGGTCGCGAAACAGCCGTAAGGAGCGTTTGTCTTGCCGTATTACGAATGCGTGTATCTCGCGCGCCAGGACATTGCCGCCAGCCAGGTCGATACCCTGAGCGACGGCTTCGCCGAAGTCATTGCCAACGGCGGCGGCGAAGTGAAAAAGCGGGAATACTGGGGCCTGCGCAACCTCGCCTACCGGGTCAAAAAGAACCGCAAGGCCCACTATGTGCTGATGAACATCGACGCGCCGGCGTCGGCGGTGCAGGAGATGCAGCGCCTGATGCGGCTCAACGCCGATGTGCTGCGCGAACTCACCCTGCGCGTCGACGCGCTGAACGAGGGCCCGTCGATCATGATGCAGCGCCGGGAGGAACGGCGCGACCGCGGCGAGCGGCGCAGCCGGCGCGACGAAGAACGCCGGGCCGAGAAGGCGGCTGCGGAGAATGCCGGGGAGACGGAGGCCGGCGGGAAATCGGCCGCCGCGGAGGACACTTCCGGCAAAACCGCTGCGGAAAAAGAGGCGCCGGCCGACTCCGAATCCGCAAAAAAGGACGCCGGCAAGCCGACGAAAAAGGCCGGCAGGAAAGCAGACGAACAAACCGCAGCGGAGGATTCGAAACCTGCGCCGGCCGAGGCCGGGAAAGCCGCTGACGAAGCGCCTGCAGAAGACACCGCCGCCAAGGCCGCCGAGAAAACCGCCGAAAGCAAAGGGGGAGACGACTGATGGCCCGCCGCCCGTTTTTCCGCCGCCGCAAGAGCTGCCCCTTCTCCGGCCCGAACGCGCCGAAGATCGATCATATGGACGTGAAGCTGCTCCAGCGCTTCATGTCGGAGCGCGGCAAGATCGTGCCGAGCCGCATCACCGCGGTCTCCGCCAAGAAGCAGCGCGAACTCGCCCGGGCGATCAAGCGCGCGCGTTTTCTGGCACTGATTCCCTACGTTTCGAGCTAGGAGGGGGAAGTCATGGACGTGATCCTGCTCGAACGCATCGAAAAGCTCGGCCAGATGGGCGACATCGTCTCGGTCAAACCCGGCTTTGCCCGCAACTACCTGCTGCCGCAACGCAAGGCGCTGCGCGCGACCGACGACAATGTCACCTTGTTCGAGGCGCGCAAGGCGCAGCTCGAGGCCGATAACCTGACCCTCAAGACAGAGGCCGGATCGGTCGCTGAAAAGATGGATGGCGCGGCCGTCACGGCGATTCGCAACGCCGGCGAGGCGGGCCAGCTCTACGGCTCGGTCACCGGGCGGGACATCGCCGCCGGCCTCACCGAAGCCGGTTACACGGTCGACAAGCGCCAGGTCGTCATCGGCCAGCCGATCAAGATGCTCGGCGTGTTCCCGGTGCGGGTCGTGCTGCATCCCGAAGTCTCGGTGACCGTTACGGTCAATGTCGCGCGCTCGCCCGAAGAAGCGGAGATGCAGGCCGAACGGGCTGCGCGCGGCGAGGACCCGGTGGTGCTCGGCCGGGCCGAGGGCGAAGAGGATACGCTCAACGACGAGGACGCCATCACCATGATGGACCGCGAGGAGCGCCGCGCCGCCCGCGAAGCCGCGCGCGCCGCCGAAGCCGAGGCCGAAGCCGCCGCCGAGGCCGCCCGCCGGGCCATGCTCGATCCAGGCCAAGCCGAACAGCCGGGTTGAGGCCCGGCGGCATTTCGTTCGCCGCGTTCCAGCGACTCGTTCTTTTCGAGGTCGGCCGCGGGTTACCGCGGTCTGCGCCGGGAACCTGCCGGCAGAAGATTTGCCGCTTGCGATTCGCGCCGGAAGCTTCGCCGCGGGTTTGCACGCCGGAACGCACTACAGCAGGGCGAAACATTTGAATTTCTTATCGGCAATATGATTAAGCTGTCTTGGACAATATATGACAATATTGCCTAATTTTCGCCCTATCGGTCGATGCCGCGGCTTTCCCGAAGATGGAGGTGCCGACATGCAAAGTTCGCAATTCTTCGGAACGCGAACGGCGACGGATTCGGCTCGGCGCAACGACCGCCGCGATGCCGGCCGGAAAATGCGCAGCAGTATCGGCAGGACCCTGGAAACGAAATCGGGGCCGGTATCCCGCGGCTTCGGTTTGGACCCGCGGTCCCTCTAGCGGAGCATTTGGCAGATATCGGCCTCGATGACCTCAGGATCGAGCATACCGCAGGACGCATCGATGGAGCCGGTTTTCGTTACCGGTGCGGCCGGGCATGTCGGCGCCAACCTCGTGCGCCGGCTGCTCGACGAGGGCGTGCCGGTCCGGGTGTTGCTGCGACCGGAGGACAACAACGAGGGACTGGACGGCCTCGACGTCGAGCGCGCGTTCGGGGACCTTCGGGACCTTGAGGCCACCAAGGCGGCGCTTGCGGGATGCCGGGGCGTTTACCACTGCGCGGCCTACGTCTCGACCATCGAAGGCAACCGTGCGCATCGCCGGGACCTGTTCGAGTGCAACGTGCTCGGCACCCGCAACGTGCTGCTGGCGGCCCGGGAAGCGGAGGCCGGCCGGGTCGTGGTCACGGGCTCGTTCAGCGCGGTCGGGTACGATCTCGACGATCCGTCGGCCCCCAGCAACGAAACCATGCAATTCTACCCCATGGAACGCACGATGCCCTACGAGCGCAGCAAGTCGCTCGTCGAGCAGGAGTGCTGGCGCGCCGCCGCCGCGGGCCAGGATGTTGTGGTCGCGACATGCTGTGCGGTGGTCGGGGGCGCCGATTTCTTTCCGTCGCGACTGGGCAGAACCCTGTGCGACTACACCAACGGCAAACTCCGCGCCTATATCGACGGCGGCTTCGAATTCGTCGCGGCGCGCGACATCGTCGAAGGGCATCTGTTGTGCATGCGCCACGGCCGCTCGGGCGAAAAGTACATTTTCAGCAGCGAGTACAAGACGATCTCGGAAATCCTGGATCTGTATGAAGAAGTAACGGGCGTGCCGCGGCCGCGCCGCCGGATTCCAACCCGCCTGATGCTCGTTTTCTCGGAAGTGGCAAGCTTTTACCTGAGCCGGTTCCACCCGGACTTTCCCCAGCGCTTCACCCCCGGCGCCATCCGCCTGCTGCAAAAATGCCGACACGCCGACACGAGCAAGGCGAGGCGGGAACTCGACTATCGGCCGACCACCATCCTCGACGCAGTCCATGAAGCCTACGCCTTTCATTACAACCGCAACGCGATCGCCAACCTGAACGCGAAACGCCCGCGCACAGTCGCCGCGGATCGCCCTGCTGCGAAGCGAGAGGGGAATACCGCGCCGGACCGGGACAGGCGGATGATGCCCGACGGGAGCCCGACATGACGCCGGCGCCAGATGCGCCGCCCGGCTTCGAAACCGCCGGCACCCTGCGTCAGCAGGCGCGCGCCGCGGGTATGGATCCGAATTATTGGTATGCGGTCGAAGAAGTGCGCCGGGTCAAGCCGGGTTCGGTCGTCGAGGTCGTTTTCTGGAAGCATTCCATTGCGCTGTTCCGGGGAGCGGACGGCAAGTTCCAGGCAGTCGAGAATCGCTGCGCGCATCGCCAGCTCAAACTCTCCATCGGCGACGTGAAGGGATGCCGGCTCGTCTGCGCCTACCATGGCTGGGAATATGGCGGCGAAGGGCGCCCGCCGGGGGTTCCTTACGATACCGACGGACGGGGCATGCCACGGCTCGCGATCAGGACCTATCCGGTGAAGATCCGCTACGGCCTGGTCTGGCTCTTCCCCGGCGATCCGGAACTGGCGGAGGAGCGCCGGATCCCGGACATCCCGGAGCTCGAGGGGCCCGGCCGATGGGCCTGCGTGCCGCTGCGCTTTACCTGGTCGGCGCACCATTCGATGGTGATCGACAATGTGAGCGACTTCACCCACGCCCATCTGCACCGCCGCTACCGTCCCTTTGACGGGGCCAACCTCACCCGCTGCGAGACGGTCGGCGACAATGTGCATCTGTCCTACGACACGCGGGTCGGGCGCGGGCGCATCTCCGGGCTGTTCGTCGACCACAAGCGGCTCAATACCAACCGCATGGAGCTCTGCTACGAATATCCCTACCAGTGGTCGAACACCGACGATTCGATCAAGCACTGGCTTTTCGTTTTGCCGATGGACGAGCGCACCACCCGGGTGTTCTTCCTGTTCTACTTCGAGTCGCTGAAAATCCCCTTGCTGCCGGTGCGCATTCCCCGCTTCGCCATGACCGCGGTCATGAAAATCTCCAACCGCCTGCTTATCGCGCCCCTGCTCTCCCAGGACCGGTTTGCGCTCGAAGCGGAGCAGGAAGGGTATGAAGAACATTGGGACGCCCGTCCCTACGAGTTCAATCCGGTAGTGCAGGCGTTTCAGGAAGTGACCGTGCGCAAGTGGCGCGAGCATCTGGCGAACGGTTCGGGGAACGGCGATGCCCGCGGCTGAGCCGTTCGTCCAGCTGTCGGCGCTGTCGGGCGAAGTCTTGCTCGCAGCGGCAGCGATGGCGGTGGGGTTTGTCGCCCTGTTGTTCCTGGGTTCGGCACTCCTGCCGGGCCGCCGGATCGAGGGCCCGGACGCCGACGGAAAACAGCGCGTCTACAAGCTCAACGGCCTAGCCCTGTTCCTGATCGCCGCGGCTGCGGCAGGTCTTGCCCAGGCCTTCGGCTGGTTCTCGCTCTCGGTGCTCCATACCCACTTCGTCGCCCTGTTCGTGGCGGCAAACGTATTCGCCTTCGCTCTCTCGGGCTGGCTGTATTTCCAAGGGGTACGCGCGCGTCGGGCCGCACCGGGGGCCTGGCGGGGATTCTTCTACGGCGTGGAGGCCGGGCCGATCTGGTTCGGGCTGGATCTGAAGCTCTTCAGCTACCGCCCCTCGCTCATCGGACTGGCGCTGTTCAATGCGTCCTTTGCCGCCGTGCAGTACGAAACCTACGGCGGTCTCACCCTGGCGATGGCGCTCTACCAGATTTTCACCTTCCTCTATGTGCTCAACTACTTCCAGTTCGAACACGGCATGATCCACACCTGGGACATCGTCAGCGAGCGTTTCGGGTGGATGCTGGTCTGGGGCGATTACGTCCTGGTGCCGTTTTTCTACTGCCTCCCCGGCTGGTGGCTGGTTCACGCGCCCGATCCGCTGTCGCCGGCCGCGGCGGCGGCGATCGTCCTGTTGTTCGTCTTCGGCTTCTGGCTCTTCCGCGGCGCCAACCAGCAGAAGCACCGCTTCAAGCGCGATCCCAACATCACGATCTGGGGGCAACCCGCCCGGACGCTGGACGGGCGCCTCCTGGTGTCCGGATTCTGGGGCATCGGACGGCATCTCAACTATACCGGCGAAATTTGCGTCTATTTCGCATTCGCCCTCACGACCGGCCTCGCCTCCTGGGTTCCCTACCTGTTGCCGGCATGGCTGGCGTCTCTGCTGTGGCACCGTTCGATACGCGACGAGCACCGCTGCCGGGCCAAGTATGGCGCGCTGTGGGAGCGCTACACGCAGCGGGCGCGCTTCTCGATGCTGCCGTTCATTCATTGAGCGCGGAGATGGCAAACCGGTCCGACAGCCTGGCGACACCGGATACCGCGGCGCTTCCGCAGCGAGCGGCGAAGGCCGCCCCCCGGCTCGCGGGCGGATGGCCGCTGATCGGCCAGCTGCCGGAATTTCAAAGGGATCCGGTCGCCATGTTGAGCCGCGGCTGGCGCGAGCACGGCGATCTCTTCCGCTTCCGGATCGGCCCCCGCGACTTCGCTCTCTTCACCGGGCCGGAAGCCCACGATTTCTATTTCCGGGCGCCCGAAGAGCAGCTGAACGCCAAGGCCGTCTACCGGTTCACCGTGCCGATTTTCGGGCGCGGCGTGGCCTACGACACGTCTCCGGAGATCATGTCGGAGCAGCTGGGATTCCTGTTTCCGGCGCTGCGCGAAGCCAACATGCGCAGATTTGCCCTCATCATGTTCGACGAGGCGCGGCGGTTCGCCGACGATCTCGGGGACGGCGGGGAAATCGATCTGCCGCAGGCGCTGAACGAACTTACCGTCAGGATCGCCAGCCGCAGCCTGATCGGACAGGAAGTGCGCGACCGGGTGGACACCGGATTTGCCGAGGCGTACCGCGATTTGCAGAACGGCATCAACGTCCTGGGGTTTTTTCTTCCCAGGCTGCCGACCGCCGCGCATCGGAGCCGCGACAGAGCCCGGCGCAAAGTAGCCGATATCTTTAGCGGAATCATGGCGGAGCGCCGGAAGTCTGGGGCCGACCCCGACGATTTCATGCAGACGCTGATGAACGCCCGCTACAAGGACGGCCGCGCCCTGACCGACGACGAGATCACCGGCATCCTGCTGACGGTGTTGTTCGCGGGCCAGCACACGAGTGCCGTGCTCGCGACCTGGACCGGCCTGGAGCTCTTGAGGGCGCCCGCCTATGTCGAACGCATCAGGGACGAGGCGCGGGAGGTCTACGGCGAAGCGGGCGCCATGAGCTTCGACAGTCTCCAGCGCCAGCCGGCGATGGAAAACGCCGTGCGCGAATGCGAGCGGCTGCACCCGCCGCTGATATTGCTGGTCCGGAAAGTGCTCGAACCTCTGCGATACGGGGGCCGCGTCGTGCCCGCCGGCACCATGGCCATGGTGTCGCCGGCGGTATCCCACCGGCTGCCCCACATTTTCGCCGATCCGGAACGGTTCGATCCCGACCGTTTCGCGCCGCCGGCCTGCGAGGACAGGCAACATCATTACGCCCTGATCGGTTTCGGCGGCGGCAAGCACGCCTGTATGGGGAAGAATTTCGCTTACATGCAGCTCAAGGCGATCTGGACCGTTCTGCTCGATCGCTTCGACTTCGTTCTCGACGGCGAATTTCCGCGGCCGAACTACGGCAGCTGGGTGACGGGACCGGAAACGCCGTGCCGGGTCCGCTACCGCCGCCGCCCGGAGCCGAGCGTTTTCCGATGAGTGCCGCCGCGTCGCGGCAGTACGACGTCGCCATTGTCGGCGCCGGTCCGGTCGGCAGCCTGTGCGCGCTTGCCCATGCGCGCAAAGGCGCCCGGGTGGCCCTGCTCGAAGCGAATCCGAAAGCGTCCGGGCGGCTGGCGGGCGAATGGCTGCATCCGCCCGCCGTCCGGATCCTGCGCGACATCGGAATCGATCTCGACTCGCTGGCCCGCACCGCCCCCGGCAAGGGATTCGTGGTGTTTCCGGAAGACGGCTCCGAGCCGATCGAGCTTCCCTATGCGAGGGAATCCCTGGGTCTGGCATGCGACCATGCGGTGCTCGTCTCGAAGCTGCGCGAGGCGATCGGCGACCAATCGGATATCGATTTCATCCCGCACGCACGGGTCAACGCGGTCGACGACGAGCGCGTCGCCTATTCCCTGAACGGCAAGGAACGGTCCCTCACCGCCGCGCGGATTGTCGGCGCCGACGGCCGCGCCTCGGTCGTGCGCAAATCCCTGGGTCTGTCGACCGATCCCATGCTCTGCTCGCGGATGCTGGGGGTCACTCTGGAAGGGGCGCGCCTGCCGTTCGAGAATTACGGGCATGTGCTGCTCGGCGGGCCGGGGCCGGTCCTCGTATACGGCCTGGCCGAAGATTGCGTCCGGGTCATCGTCGATGTTCCGCTCGACCGCTGGACGCCCCGCGACCGGGTCGGTTCCCTGTCAGAGGCCTTTGCCGGCCTGCTGCCGGGCGCGCTCGGCCCGGCGTTCGTCGAAGCGCTGCGGGCCGGACGGTTCCACGCCGCCACCAACCAGTTGCGGCCGCGCGCCACCTACGGAAGCTCCCGCCGCGTGCTGATCGGCGACGCGGCCGGGCACTACCATCCCATGACCGCGGTCGGAATGACCCTCGGTTTCGGCGATGCGCTTGCGCTCGCCGAAGGCGGAAAATTCCGCGATTTCGCCAACGGACGTTTCAGGGCGACCCGGGTTCCGGAGTTCCTCGCCTTGGGGCTTTACGAGGTCTTTGCCGATCATCGGGCCGAATCGGTCGCGCTCAGGCACGCGATCTACCGGGGCTGGCGGACGAATTCCGTTTACCGGGACCGGACCACGCGCATTCTGGCCTGCGAAGACCGGTCGGCGACCGGAATGAGCCTCGCATTCAGCGGAACGATCCTCCGGGCGGTGGCGCGGGAGATTTCGCTGGGCAACCGCCGCCGGGTTTCCTGGCGCCGGGCCCGCGGCATCTTTCATGCCCTCGCCGTTCGTCTGTGGTGGTTCGTGCGCGGAATTCTCCAGGTGCGCGGAGCGAAAGGCGCGGGCGGGGAAAAGGGCAAACGGGCGCGCGGCAACCTCGCCCGCGCGTTTCTGTATTCCATGTCCGCGGAGACCCAAACCGCCGGCCCCGCCCGGCCGAAAGAGGCCGAAGCGCCCGATGCCGGCCCGGCATTGCAGCGCGCGACCGCGCGCCTGTTGAGCGTTCAGGGAGAGGACGGCGCCTGGGAAGGCGAGATGATCTGGTGCCCCATGCTCACCGCGCAATATGTGCTGCTGCATCACATTATCGGGCGGCCGCTCGAGCCCGGCCGCCGCCGGCGGGTCCTGCGCTCCTTCGAACGGACCCGGCTGGAAGGCGGCGCGTGGGGCCTGCACGAACACTCGCCGCCCCATCTGTTCGTCACCGCCCTGGTCTATGCCGCCGCGAGACTGCTCGGCGTCGAGCGCGACGATCCTCTGGTCGTACCGGCCCGGCAATTCATCCGGGCTGAGGGAATTCTCGGCATTCCGAGCTGGGGCAAGTTCTGGCTGGCGCTCCTCAATCTCTACGACTGGCGCGGAGTCAACGCCGTCCTGCCGGAGCTGTGGCGCCTGCCGCGCCGGATACCGCTGCACCCGTCGAACTGGTATTGCCATACGCGGCTGATCTACATGGCGATGGCGGCGGTTTATGCGCGCCGTTTCCAGGCGCCCGTCACGCCGGTAATCGAGGCGCTGCGGGAGGAACTGTTCCCCGAAGGCTTTGCGAACGCCGGTTTCTCCGCCGCCCGCAACCGCCTGCGCGAGGCCGACCTCTATGCGCGGCCGAGCGGGTGGCTCAAGGCCGGATACGGGATCGCGCGGCTGTACGACCGGTTCCACGGCAAGCGCCTGCGCACCCGGTGCTCGGAAGCGATACGCCAACGCATCAAATGGGAGTTGCAGACCACCAGCCATACCAGCATCTCCCCGGTCAGCGGCCTGCTCAACATCCTCGCCCTGTGGCTGCACGATCCGGACGACGCCGATTGCCGCCAGGCGCTCGAAAGGCTGGACGGCTGGATCTGGGAAGACGAAGACCGGGGCGCGCGGGTCGTCGGCGCGCGCAGCGCCTCGTGGGATACCGGATTCGCCCTGCAGGCGCTCGCCGCGACGCCCGGGGCGGACGGCGTTGAAGATGCCCTCCGGCGCGGCGCCGACTTCCTGTTCGAGCATCAGATCCATGCCAGCTTCGACGGGTTCCGCGAAGCCTACCGGTCCGACCCGAAGGGCGGCTGGTGCTTTGCCGGCGGCTGGCACGGCTGGCCGGTGAGCGACTGCACGGCGGAAGCAGTGCTCGGAATTCTCGCCGCCGGGCGCGGCTCGGAGAACGCGGCCGCGCTGGGCGATGCGGTCGCGTTCATGCTGCGCAGCCAGAACCGCGACGGCGGGTTCGGCAGCTACGAGGCACGCCGCGCGGCATTCGGCCTGGAATGGCTGAACCCGGCCGAGATGTTCGGCGATTCGATGACCGAGCATTCCTTCGTCGAGTGCACCGCGTCCTGTCTTGCGGCACTGGCCGCTTGCGGGGAGCAGTTTCCCGAAATCGCGGATGGGGCGGTGACGAGCGCCATCCTCCGGGCCAATTCCTGGCTGCGCCGGACCCAAGCGACCGACGGCTCGTGGCGCGGCGTATGGGGCGTTCAGTTCATTTACGGAACCTTGTTCGGGATCCGGGGCCTGCTTGCCGCCGGGGCCCGGCCCGGCGATCCGGCGCTGCGCGCGGCCTGCCGCTGGCTGCTGGACCGCCAACGGGAGGACGGGGGCTGGGGCGAGCACCACAGCGGCTGCCTGACCGGCCGCTACGTCCCGCACGGGGAAAGCCAGGTCATCCAGACCGCGTGGGCGATGATGGCGCTCCTTGAGGCGGGCGAGCCGGACTGGGCCGCGATTTCGCGCGGCGCCCGGTTCCTTATCGATACGCAGGAGGCCGACGGATCGTGGCCGAAGCAGGACATGGCCGGGGTGTTCTTCCGGACGGCGCTTTTGGACTATGTGCTCTACCGCCAGTATTTCCCGCTGCACGCGCTGGGCCTCTACGAGCAACGACGGCGGGACCGGCTCGGCCTGTCCGCCTGCGGTGCCGCTGCCTCCGTCGCGACGTCGCCCGCGCCCGAAGCCGCGGTCGCCTGAGCCCCCCGCCGGGCCGAACGCCGGCGGCCCCGCAGCGGTTCGCCGGACCGGAAGCCTCTCCGTTCAGCCTGCCGGGCGCTCCGGCTTGCGAGCCAGGAAGAAGAACATCGGCGTAAAGATGCCGGACCTGCCGCCTTCGACCAGCGCGTCCGCCGCCCGGTTCAGCAGCGTGCTGACCGCCCGGGTGCCTTCCGGAAACAGCCGCACTCTCTCCCCGACCCGCAATGTCAGGTTGGTCAGGGCGCGGCCGAACGGTGTGCGCGGAATGCTCGAAAGGCTGAAATCCCGGCCCTGCAAGGCGCGGTACCAGGGCGTCTGCGGGTCTGATTCGGGCGCGCGGTCGCGCGCTTCGAGAAGCTCGAACCCGGCCGTCCGCAACGCGGCGCAAATCTCGGGCATGGAGGGGATATCCGGCATCGCGTCCCCCTCCATGATGTCGTCCCTGATCCGCCGGTGTTCGGCATTGCCGGAATCGAAGCTGTCGGTGAGGCACCACTCGTAGCCGCCGAAACAGGCGCCCGGACGCAGGACGCGGAAGACCTCGCGGAACGCCGCCGTCTTGTCCGGCGCATGGGGCATGGATTCGATGGCGATGGCGGCGTCGTAACGGTCGTCACCTTCGGGAATCTGCATGTAGTCGCCGTGGATGAAGCGGCACAGCGCCTGAACGTCCTTCGTGTGCAGCTTCGCGCGCTCGATCTGGTAGGCGTTGTTGTTGATGCCGACGAAGCCGGCTCCGGAATGGCGGGCCATGTTGCCCATCGGCCCGCCGACCCCGCATCCCACATCGAGAACCTCCATCCCCGGCTTCAGGGACAGCCGGTCGGCGAGATAGTGCTGGTGCCTGAGCAGCGACTCCTTGAAACGCTCGCCGCGGCGCCGGGGTGCGAAGTGGAAGGACTGCCCCCAGCCGAACTCGTAGAAATCGGTGACCAGGTCATAATAACGATTGACGAACGACCGGTATTGCTCCCGCCTTTCCGCCGGGCCGGCGTCGTAAATCGCGGTGTAGCCGTCGACGGTGGATTTTACCTCGTCCGGCGCAAGATTCGCGAGCGAGCGGCCCCCCGGACTCTTGGCGGTATGCTGGTTCATTCCAACATTCTGCCAGAGCCGCACAACTTCCCCAAGACCGGAATTTTCCAGACGCCGCAATATCTTGCGCCGCGGCGCCGAAATCGAAAACGCCCTTCCGGAGCGCGGCAGGTTTGTCCGGGGCGCAGGACGCGTCGACGGATACAATGCGGCCAGCGGCAACGCCGGACATTCAGCAGGGACCGGAGAGCATGCCCGAAGACCGAGCCGACCGAGCGCCTTCCGAAGCCGCCACGCGCCCGGCCGGGCCGGCGATACCGGCCGCGCTGCTCGCAGCGCTGGCCATCGCGCTCCTGACCGCGGCCGGCACCGGCGCACGCTACTGGTTCCGCGGGGATTTCGGCGCCGTCCACGCCCTGCTGGTCCTGTTCTTCTCGATCAATCTGTGGATCTGCTATTGGGAGATATGCCTGTTCCTCCGGCGCGATTATGTCGAGCGGCGTGTCGCATACTGGCGCGGGCGCCAGCGCGAAACGGGCCGGAAACCGGTCATCGACTTCCTGACCTCGAAGGTTCCGCTGGCGAAGGTGTTGTCGCCGACGGTCTGGGCCGATGTCTGGGCGGCCTACGCGGAGATCGACGAGTCCTTCGCCGACCGGCGGGCCCACGGCTACAACGTGGATATCGCCAACGGCTTCGTGACCCCGGTCCCGATCCTGGTCCTCTACGCCGCCTACACCTTCGGGATCCTGCCCGCCCCGGCCGCCGGCATTATCGGCGCGATGCTGTTCTGGCAACTGTGGTACGCAACCCTGGTCTATTGGATCGGTTTCTTCGGGGCCGGCCGGCAATCCCGGATCGGCCGAAAGGACCGGTATATCTACATCTGGGCGCCGAACACCCCATGGGTGCTGTTCTCGCTGCTGGGCCTCTATGTCTCCATCCGCCTGATCGTGGACGGCGACTACGGCGTTCTGGGTTACTGACCGCGGCCTTCCCGCTTCGCTGCCGGCCCAACGACCCGCTGGGCCGACATGACGGATGGCGCGGCGCGGTGGGGCGGCAATGGGGATCGCATTTTCCTTGACATCGCCAATTTTGTTCACTATATGTCCGTGGCCAGCGCCCGAAGTGTGCCTGCCGCGGCCGGACACGCTCCATCCGCCACTTTTCCGCCCCGCCCCCGTGGGGGGGGGCGGGGGCGGGGTGGTCGGGGGCGGCGGCCCGCCACGACCCCCCCCCCCGCCCGGCCCCAAAAAACAAAAAGAAAGAATATATTT
>VXNK01000150.1 GCA_009840595.1 Rhodospirillaceae bacterium
CTCCTCCGGCGTCGGCTCGCGGCCGATCTCGTGCAGCATCTGGCGCGAGGTGCGCACCAGCTTGTTGATCGTCTCGATCATGTGCACCGGAATCCGGATGGTGCGCGCCTGGTCGGCGATCGAGCGGGTGATGGCCTGGCGGATCCACCAGGTCGCGTAGGTCGAGAATTTGTAGCCGCGGCGGTATTCGAATTTATCGACCGCCTTCATCAGGCCGATATTGCCTTCCTGGATCAGGTCGAGGAACTGCAGGCCGCGGTTGGTGTATTTCTTGGCGATGGAGATGACGAGGCGGAGATTGGCCTCGACCATCTCCTTCTTGGCCTGGCCGGCCTCCCGTTCGCCCTGCTGCACGGTCTTGGAGATGCGGCGGAACTCGTTGACCGGCAGTTCGGCGGCGCGCGAGACCTCGGCGATGCCGGCGCGCAGGTCGTCGATTTCGGCACGGTGCTTTTCCGAAAACTCCCGCCAGCCCGGCGTGTTGCGTTGCGCCATGCGGTCGACCCAGCCGGGGTCCAGTTCCGAGCCGCGATACTGTTCCAGATACTCCTTCCGCTCGACGCCGCAATCGAGCGCCAGGCGCATGAGCTTGCCTTCCAGGCCGAGCAGCAGCTTGTTCAGCTCCTTGAACTGCTCCACCAGCTCCTCGATGCGCTGGTTGTTCATGTGGATGCGCTCGACGAGGCCGACCAGCTCGCCGCGCACCGACCGGTAGCGCCGCTCGGCGCGGGCGTTCGGATCGTTGCCCTCGCGCATCGACTCCAGCCGGGTCCCCTGGATCTTGCGCAGCTTTTCGTAGGTTTTCGCGATGGCGTCGAAATTCGCCAGCACCTCCGGCATCAGGGAGGCTTCCTTGGCGGCCAGCGACATGTTCGCGGCGGTGTCTTCGTCGTCTTCGTCGTCCTCGGGCGCGCCGCCGGCAGTCTCGCCGTCCTCTTCGCCGCCTTCTTCGCCGCCTTCTTCTCCGGGCGCCGCAGCGAGGGTCCCGTCTTCGTCCTCCGGGCCTTCGGCGCCGTCCGCTTCGTCTGTGCCGTTTGCGGACAGAACGGCGTCCGCCCCGGCGACGACCTCTCCGACCGCCGTCCCGTTCGCTCTCGCGACCGGTTCCGTGCCCGGTGCGTTGTCCGATGCCCCGTCCGATGTCTTGTCCGGCTCGTTGTCGTTGCCGGGCGCGGAGCCCGTGCCGGTGTCGCCGCTTGTATCCGCACCGGCCTGCGCCGCCGCCGCCGACCCGTTCTGCGGATCGGCCGCGGCCTTGACGGCGTCCGCACTGCCGTTGGCCCCGGCTCCATCGTTCCGGGCCCCGTCGTTTCCGGTCCCGTTGCCCCCGGTCCCGTTGCCCCCGGTCCCGTTGTCCTGTTCCGCGGCGCCGTTCGCTTCATCGTCGTCGGCGCGGTTTTCCGACGGGCCGCTGAACGTCGCTTCGAGGTCGATGATATCGCGCAGCAGAACCGCGCCGTCCTGCAGCGCGTCGCGCCAGGCGACGACGGCGCGCATGGTCAGCGGGCTTTCGCACAGGCCGCCGATCATCTTCTCCCGGCCGGCCTCGATCCGTTTGGCGATTTCGATCTCGCCTTCGCGGGACAGCAGCTCGACCGTCCCCATCTCGCGCAGATACATGCGCACCGGATCGTCGGTCCGGCCGACATCGTCGGCGACATTGCCCTTGCGCTCGGCCGGCTCGCCGGCGCTCTCGGTCTCCTTCTCGTCCGAGCCTTCGGCATCGACCACGTTGATGCCCATGACCGACAGGCGGGCCAGGATGTCTTCGCGTTGTTCGTGGGTTACCCGGTCGGGCGGAATGGCGGCGTCGATCTCCTCCTCGGAGAGGTAGCCCTGCTGCTTGCCTTTCGCGACGAGCTTCTTTTCCGCCGCCGCCAGCGCATCGATCAGCGCATCGTCGGTATCGTTCTGCGTTTCGGTGGAAACCGCCTGTGCCGCCGTGGCTTTGCTTGCCATGTAGCTCCGTCCCCAGCTTCGCGCGGCGCGGGCGCTCCGGCGCGCACGAATCGATTATCCGTTGCGGTTTCCGCAGGACCGGCGCCACACCGCCGGGCCGTCCCGCGCGCCTCCCGCGAACGTCGCCTTTTCCCCGAAGCGTCCCGGCCTGAAACCCGAACCGGCAGTCCCGGACGCGTCCATGCGACTCGCCGAGATATAGCCCCCTTCCCGCGGACAACAAGCCCGCGGCGTGGCAAGGGCGGCGGTGTTACCCCGGCTCGGCTTCGTCCGCGGCAGCCGCCCGGCTCGCAATGTCGGCGGCGAACTCGGTCAGCCGGGCGAACTCCGCATCGTCCTCGCGATACAGGCCACGCTTCAGCCGCTGCTGCAATTCCGCCGCTGCGAAATTTCGTTCCAACTGCCGCAATGCATCTGCAAAGCCCGGTTCGACGGACGCCGGATCGAAGGCCGGATCGGCGAAACGCGCGACCTCGTAGATCTTCCGGCTACAGATTTTCCCGACCAGGTCGCCGTGCCCCTTCGCCCGCAACTGCTCTTTCAGGTCGTCGCCGTCCATGCCTTCCGAGTCGCCGTACAGCGCGACGGCGTCCATCAGCACCCCGACCAGTTCGGGCGAAACGTATTCCGCCTCGACCAGACGCTCCCCGTGGCTCCGGATGAGATGCGGATGGTTGATCAGCGCGGCGACCAAGGCCTTCTGTCTATTGGAAACGTTTTCCTCCGGAACCGTATCGGATTTCATTTCAACAAGTTTCTGCTTCTCGACCCGGCCTTTCTTCGTTCGGCCCGCCCAGAAAAGTTTATCTTCCAAAAAACGTCGATAGTCCGTTTGGGTACGCCTTTCGGCCATTTGACCGACAACTTCTTCGATATTCTTTCTGACATTCTGAGCAAATTCAGGGGAAGCGGCGGTCTGCGTTCCGGCGACGCGCCGCCACAGCGCCTCGGAAACGGGGATCGCGCGCTCGACGAGGCGGCCGAAGGCTTCCGGCCCGGACAGGCTGACGAAGGAATCCGGGTCCTCGCCCTCCGGCAGGAAAACGAAGCGCGCCGTCCTGCCGGGCACCAGCCGGGGCAGCAGCCGGTCGAGCGCCCGGCCGGCGGCGCGGCGGCCGGCCTCGTCGCCGTCGAAGCACAGCACCGGCTCCGGCGTCAGGCGCCACAATTCCTCGATCTGGCTCTCGGTGAGCGCCGTGCCGAGCGGCGCGACGGCGCCGCCGAAGCCGGCCTGGTGGAGCGCGATCACGTCGGTGTAGCCCTCGGTGACGATGACGTCTGAACCGTCGCGCACCGCCTGGCGCGCCTTGTCGAGCGCGTAAAGCAGGCTACCCTTGTTGAACAGCGGCGTTTCCGGGGAATTGAGGTATTTCGGCTGGATGTCGCCCAGCGCCCGGCCGCCGAAGGCGATCGCCCGGCCGCGCCGGTCGGCGATCGGGAAGATCACCCGGCCGCGGAAGCGGTCATAGCTCTCGCCGCCGTCCTCCGGTTTTATCAGCAGGCCGGCCTCGACCAGCATGGCCTCCGGAAAGCCCTCGCCGGTCAGCGCCTGTTTCAGCGCGTTCCGCCCGTCCGGCGCCCAGCCGAGCCGGAACGCGTCGATGGTTTCCGGCTTCAGGCCGCGCCGCTGCAGATAGGCCAGCGCCGCCGCCCCGTCCGGCCCCTCGAGCCGCCGGCGGAAGAAGCGCAGCGCGGCCTCGCAGACGTCCTGAAGGCTCTTCGCCCGTTCCGCGCGCCGGCGTTCCTCCGGCGTCGCCCGCGGCACTTCCATGCCGGCCATGCCGGCCAGCTTCCCGACCGCTTCCGGAAAGGTCAGCCCCTCGGTCTCGGTGACGAAGCGGATGACGTCGCCGTGTGCGCCGCAGCCGAAGCAATGGTAGAACGCCTTGTCGTCGTTGACGGTGAAGGACGGCGTCTTCTCGCTGTGGAACGGGCACAGGCCGGTGAATTCGCGCCCCTTCTTGGCCAGCTTCACCCGCTTCCCGACGACGTCCGATACCGGCACCCGGCTGCGCAGTTCGTCGAGGAATTGGGGAGTGATCGCCATCCCGCGAGAGTAACACGATGCAGCGGCAGCCGTCTGCCGCGATTCGGAATTTCGGCGCCGGCCGGAGTTCGATGTCGTCCGGGCCGGCGGCGGTTACAGCGCCAGGCGCGATTTCACCAGCGCGCTCGCCTTGCCGAAATCCATCTGGCCGGCATAGCGCTCGCGGAGCGCCGCCATGGTGCGGCCCATGTCCTTGATCGATTCCGCGCCGAGTTCGGCCATGACTGAGCCGACGGCGTCCTCCATCGCGGCCTCGTCGAGGCGCGGCGGCAGGAAGCCGGTGATGATCGCGATCTCCTCGCGTTCCTGCTCGGCCAGTTCGAGCCGGCCGCCCTGCTCGTAATGGCCGATGCTTTCCTCGCGCTGCTTGACCATGGTCTGCAGCATGCCGAGAATCTGGGTCTCGTCGATGCCGTCATGCTCGCCCTTGCCGCGGGCGGCGATGTCCCGGTCCTTCAGCGCGGCCGAAATCAGGCGCAGGGTCGCGGTTTTCCGCTGTTCCCTCGCCTTCATCGCTGCTTTGAGTTCGGCCTTGATGCGGTCGCGCAGCATGGCGTCGGCCATCTGTCCGTCTCCAGTCCCGGCCCGTACCTCAGGGCCCGTCCCAAACCCGATGCCGGGCGCGCCGGCACTCTCCGGCGGCGCGTCAAGAGGGCGTAGAAATGCCATCGACCGGCCGCCGGAGTCAATGGAGCGGATGCCGGCTGTGGATATTCCGCCGGCGCCCGATCCCGAATTTCATCCCTGTCCCGGCGGGCCGCTGTGACGAAATGCGGCCCGGCCCGAATGCGGGTATGTAGGCGCCTGCGCTTGACCGGCAAGCCGGTCCCTTCCTACCTAACGCCCGCCATCCGGAACGCGCCGGACCGGCGCATTCCGGCCGCATTTCAACCGCAGCAGCGCCAGACAACAGCCAGAAGCAACGGACAGTCGATGCAGGCGTCCCCATCGTTCGACGCGGCTGCGGGCCCCGGCGGCGGGCCTTCGGTGCAGATTTCTGCGGCCCGGCCGGGCCCGGACCAACCCGCTCCGAAACGACCGGATTGGGCGACCGCCGGCCTGTTCCTGGACGACGGCAGCGTGTTCTGGGGCCGCGGCGCCGGCGCGGCGAAGACGGTGCTGGGCGAGCTGTGTTTCAACACCTCGATCACCGGCTATCAGGAAATCCTCACCGACCCGTCCTACGCCGCCCAGATCATCGCCTTCACCTTCCCGCATATCGGCAATGTCGGCACCAACGCCGAGGATATCGAGACGACGACCCCGGCGGCGCTGGGCGGCGTGTTCCGCGCCGACATCACCGACCCGTCGAACTACCGCAGCGCGCAGCATCTGGACGGCTGGCTCAAAAGCCACGACCTGCCGGCGATCGCCGGTGTCGACACAAGGCGCCTGACCCGGCGGCTGCGCGACGGCGGCGCGGCCAACGCCGTGCTGCGCCACGATCCGGCCGGCGATTTCCCGGTCGGCGACCTGGTCGACAACGCAAGGGCCTGGCCGGGGCTGGAAGGCATGGACCTGGCGAAGGACGTCTCCTGCACCCAGACCTACAACTGGGACGAGACCGGCTGGAGCTGGGGCGAAGGCTACGGCCGGCAGTCCGAACCGCGCTTCCACGTCGTCGCGATGGATTTCGGCGCCAAGCGCAACATCCTGCGCAGCCTGGCGTCGCTCGGCTGCCGGGTTACGGTCGTGCCCGCGACGGCGAGCGCCGAGGAAATCCTGCGCCACAAGCCGGACGGCGTGTTCCTGTCCAACGGGCCGGGCGATCCGGCGGCGACCGGGGCCTATGCCGTGCCGGTGATCCGGCAGCTGCTGAAATTCGATCTGCCCGTCTTCGGCATCTGCCTCGGCCACCAGATGCTGGCGCTGGCGCTCGGCGCGCAGACCCGCAAGATGCATCACGGCCACCGCGGCGCCAACCACCCGGTCAAGGATCTGGAGACCGGCAAGGTCGAGATCACCAGCCAGAACCACGGCTTCGAGGTCGACGCCGAAAGCCTGCCCGCCGGCGTGACCATGACCCACAAGTCCCTGTTCGATGGCTCCTGCGAGGGCCTGAAGGTCGAGGGCCGGCCGGTCTTCAGCGTGCAGTACCACCCGGAAGCCAGCCCCGGCCCCCAGGACAGCGCCTACCTGTTCGAACGCTTCGTGGCGGATATGGCGGAAGCGGGACAGACGTAGATGCCCCGCCGCACCGACATTTCCTCGATTCTCATCATCGGCGCCGGCCCGATCATCATCGGGCAGGCCTGCGAGTTCGACTATTCGGGCACCCAGGCCGTCAAGGCGCTGAAGGACGAGGGCTACCGGGTCATCCTGGTCAATTCCAACCCGGCGACCATCATGACCGATCCGGGCCTGGCCGACGCCACCTATGTCGAGCCGATCACGCCGGAGATCGTCGAGCGGATTCTCGAAAAGGAGAAGCCGGACGCGCTGCTGCCGACCATGGGCGGCCAGACCGCGCTCAACACCGCGCTCGCGCTCGCCGAAAGCGGCGCGCTGGAGCGCCACGGCGTCGAGCTGATCGGCGCCAACCGGGCGGCCATCGCCAAGGCCGAGGACCGGTTGCAGTTCCGCGAGGCGATGGCGCAGATCGGCCTGGAAAGCCCGAAAAGCGCCCTGGTCGGCAGCCTGAAGGAAGCGGAGGCCGCGCTCGACGGCATCGGCCTGCCGGCCATTATCCGGCCGTCCTACACGCTCGGCGGCACCGGCGGCGGCATCGCCTACAACCGCAGCGAGTTCCGCGACATCGTCGGCCGCGGCCTGCGCGCCTCGCCGGTAAGCCAGGTGCTGATCGAGGAATCGGTGCTCGGCTGGAAGGAGTTCGAGATGGAGGTGGTCCGCGACCGGGCGGACAACTGCATCATCGTCTGCTCGATCGAGAATCTCGACCCGATGGGCATCCACACCGGCGACAGCATCACCATCGCCCCGGCGCTCACGCTGACCGACAAGGAATACCAGATCATGCGCAACGCCTCGATTGCGGTGTTGCGCGAGATCGGCGTCGATACCGGCGGCTCGAACGTGCAGTTCGCCGTCGATCCGGCGACCGGCCGCCAGGTCATCATCGAGATGAACCCGCGGGTCAGCCGCTCGTCCGCCCTGGCGTCGAAGGCGACCGGCTTCCCGATCGCCAAGGTCGCGGCCCGGCTCGCCGTCGGCTACACGCTGGACGAGATCCGCAACGACATCACCGGCGTCACCCCGGCGTCGTTCGAGCCGACCATCGACTATGTCGTCACCAAGATGCCGCGCTTCACCTTCGAGAAGTTCGCGGGCGCCGAGCCGATCCTGACCACGGCGATGAAGTCGGTCGGCGAGGCCATGGCGATCGGCCGGACCTTCGCCGAATCCCTGCAGAAGGCCTGCCGCTCGATGGAAACGGGTCTCACCGGCCTCGATCCCGTCGAGATTCCGGGCGGCCGGGACGCCATGATCGCCCGGCTGGCCGAGCCGACGCCCGACCGGCTGCTCGTCGTCGCCCAGGCGATGCGCGACGGCTTCGGCGACGACGCGATCCACGCCGCCTGCAAGATCGATCCCTGGTTCCTCGCCCGCATCCGCGAGATCGTCGAGGCGGAACGGCAGGTCGAAAGCGGCGGCCTGCCCGGCGACCCCGAAGCGCTCGGCCGGTTCAAGGGCCTCGGCTTCTCCGACGCGAGGCTGGCGGCGCTGACAGGCATGGCCGAAGCGGAGGTCGCTGCGGCGCGCCGGGCCGCCGGGGTCCGGCCGGTCTACAAGCGCATCGACACCTGCGCTGCCGAGTTCGCCTCGGTCACGCCCTACATGTACTCCTGCTACGAGAGCGGCCCGGACCCGGAATGCGAGGCCGAGCCCTCCGACCGCGAAAAGGTCGTCATCCTGGGCGGCGGGCCGAACCGGATCGGCCAGGGCATCGAGTTCGACTATTGCTGCGTCCACGCCGTCTACGCCCTCGCCGAGGCGGGCTACGAGACCATCATGGTCAACTGCAACCCGGAGACCGTCTCGACCGACTACGACACCTCCGACCGGCTCTATTTCGAGCCGCTGACCGCCGAGGACGCGATCGAGATCTGCCGCAAGGAACAATCCGCCGGGCGGCTCAAGGGCGTGATCGTGCAGTATGGCGGCCAGACGCCGCTCAAGCTCGCCCACGCGCTGGCCGATGCCGGCGTGCCGATCCTCGGCACCTCGCCCGACGCCATCGACCTGGCCGAGGACCGCGACCGCTTCCAGCGCCTGCTGCACGAGATCGGCCTGCGCCAGCCCAACAACGGCACGGCGACCTCGATGGAGCAGGCCGTCGGCGTCGCCCGGGACATCGGCTATCCGGTGCTGCTGCGCCCGTCCTACGTCCTGGGCGGCCGGGCGATGGAGATCGTCCACGACGAGGCCGGCCTGCGCCGCTACGTCAGCGAGGCCGTGCGGGTTTCCGGCGACAACCCGGTGCTGATCGACGGCTATCTCCAGGACGCCATCGAGGTCGATATCGACGCGGTCTCGGACGGCGAGGGCGTGCGCATCGCCGGCATCATGGAGCATATCGAGGAGGCCGGCATCCATTCCGGCGACTCGGCCTGCGCCCTGCCGCCCCATTCGCTCTCCGCCGCGACCCTCGCCGAAATCGAGCGCCAGACCGGGAAGCTGGCCGCGGCGCTCGGCGTGGTCGGCCTGATGAACATCCAGGTCGCGGTCAAGGACGAGACGGTCTACATCCTGGAGGTCAACCCGCGGGCGAGCCGGACGGTGCCCTTCGTCGCCAAGGCGACGGGCGCGCCGATCGCCAAGATCGCGGCGCGGGTCATGGCCGGCGAAGCGCTGGCCGGCTTCGAGATCGGCATGGCGCCGGCGAACGGTCCGGAGAACGGTCATGTCGCGGTCAAGGAGGCGGTGTTCCCCTTCAACCGCTTCCCCGGCGTCGACGTGATCCTGGGCCCGGAGATGAAATCGACCGGCGAGGTCATGGGCCTGGACCGGGATTTCGGCCGCGCCTTCGCCAAGTCCCAGGTGGCGAGCGGCATCCGCCTGCCCCAGAGCGGCACCGTGTTCGTCTCGGTGCGCGACCGGGACAAGGACGCGCTGGCGCCGATCGCCGAACGGCTGGTCGCGCTCGGCTTCGACCTGCTGGCGACCCGCGGCACGGCGGCCCATCTCAACGCCGGGGGCATCCCGGCCCGGCAGGTCAACAAGGTGCTGGAAGGCCGGCCGCATATCGTCGACGCGATGACCGACGGCGGCGTGCAGCTCGTGTTCAACACGACCGAGGGGGCGCAGGCGATCCGCGACAGCTTCTCGCTCCGCCAGACCGCGCTGCTGCGGGAAATTCCCTACTACACGACGATGGCCGGCGCCCGGGCCGCGGTGCAGGCGATTGCGGCACTTCGCACCGGCGCTCTTGAAGTCGCCCCGCTGCAATCGTATTTCCGGGCGTCTTTCTGAGAATCCGCCAAGGCGCGCGCGTGCGCAACCTCCCCCGGCGCCCCCTCTACCGGGGCGCCGATGAAGAAGTTTGTTGCCGGGGACGCGCCTGCATCCCTTGATGAAGAACGGTCCGCCCGATGGATAAGGTTCCGATGACAGAGCGTGGCTACGGCATGCTCCAGGACGAAATGAGACGGCTGAAGTCGGTGGAGCGCCCGGCCGTCATCAACGCATTGGAAGAGGCGCGCACCCACGGCGATCTTTCCGAGAATGCCGAATATCACGCCGCCAAGGAGCGCCAGGCGTTCATCGAGGGCCGGCTGATCGAGCTGGAGGACAAGGTCCGGCGCGCCCAGGTGATCGATCCGCGGAGCCTGTCCGGCGACGTCGTGCGCTTCGGCGCCACCGTCACGCTGGCCGACGAGGATACCGACGAGGAAAGCACCTACCAGATCGTCGGCGAGGACGAGGGCGACATCGGCAACGGCCTGCTTTCGCTCACCTCGCCGCTCGCCCGGGCGATGATCGGCAGGGAAACCGGCGATTCCATCGAGGTCACCGCGCCGGGCGGCTCCAAGGCCTACGAGATCATGAAGGTGCGCTACGCCTAGCCCGCCCGCGCCGCGGCGCCGCCCGCCGGCGCTTTGCCGGCAACTGCACTCCTTTCCCAACCTGTCATTCCGACCGGAGCCCCGGATTTAATCCGGGGCGTAGTGGAGGAATCTGGCACCCGCACCGTCGACGCCCAGGGTTTCAGCGCCTGGCCGGCCTCCGTCGCCGGCCGGATTTCTCCGCTCGCTCCGCTTCGGTCGAAATGACGGGGAGGGTGCGCTCCGCCGCTTCTCTGCCCATATGCCGAATTAGACAGACCGGTCTTTATTTTGAAATTTGCTCTGCACCCCGAAGACCCTCGAAACGCCCGAACCCCGCAGAAACGCTGGGGAAACGCGATTCGGGAGAAGAACGAAAATAATCCTGAAAGGAAATATTTCCATATCTTGCCCCGGCGGCGGACCAATACCGTCCGGGCGGACGGCACCCCCATCCCCTCGGTTTCGCTCGGGACAGGCGATCTCGCTGCGCTCGCCACTTCCCCCGCTGAAGCGGGGGAAGGATAGCCGGGGACAGGTCTCTGTCTTGTCTTGTTATTACCTCCCCCTCTTCAGAGGGGGAGGACAGGTGGGGGTGCGGTGGGGCAGGCGAGGGTTGCGGCGCAGGCGCACTTCGGGCGGCGGCAAAAGAATATATAGGGAACATAATACTGCCTTTCAAGGAAAAATTTATGATTTCAGGAATAATTCGATCATAGTTGGCGGGCGAGCCGGCTCTGCCGGAAGGGCCTGCCTACCCCGCCTGCGGGACGATCAGCGCATCCGCCGCCACGCCGCCTTCGGGCAGGGCGATGAACGGGTTGATATCGACGCTCTCGATCCGCCCGGCGTTGGCGGCGGCGAACACGGACAGGCGGGCGAGCGCGTCGGCGAGCGCGTCGAGATCGGCGGGCGGCGCGCCGCGCACGCCGTCGAGCACGGCCCGGCCGCGGATTTCGCCGATCATGCGGTGCGCTTCGTCGACGCCGAACGGCGCGAGGCGGAAGCTGACATCCTCCAGCGCCTCGACGAACACGCCGCCGAGGCCGAACATGACCGCCGGCCCGAACACCGGGTCGCAGACCGCGCCGAGCACGGTCTCGACGCCGCCGGCCACCATCCCGCTCACCAGCACGCCGTCGACCCGGGCCTCCGGCGCCCGCTCGGCGGCGCGGCGCAGCAGGGTGCGGGCGCCGTCGGCCACCGCCGTATCGCCCTCGACATTGAGCAGTACCCCGCCGATCTCCGTCTTGTGCAGGATGTCGGGCGAGGCGATCTTGAGCGCGCACGGCCCGCCGAGCGCCGCGGCGGCGGCCACCGCCTCGTCCGGCGTCGCCGCCAGGCTGGCGCCCACGACCGGAATCCCGGCGCTCGCCAGGACCGCCAGGGCATCGCGCTCGCCGGCCGGCGCGGCGGGCACCGGCAGCATCCCGGCCGGCGGCTCCGGCGGCGCGCGGCCGGCGCCCCGGCCGAACGCCTCCCCGAACCGGGTCAGCGCCGCCAGCGCCCGGACCGCGAGCGACGGGTCCTCGAAGACCGGGTAGCCGAGCTTCTCGTACGCCTCGACGACGTCGCGGCCGCCGACCAGGCTCATGATCATCGGCACGCCGGGCCAGCGTTCGCGCACCGTGCGGAACAGGTCGGCGCACGGTTCCTTCATGAAGGGCGTCGCCGGCACCGTGGTCATGAAGACGATATGGCTGTCGTACTCCGCCTCCTCAATCGTCAGGCCGATATTCTTCAGCATCAGGTCCGGCTCGTTCAGGGCCTGGGCGGTGAAGTCGACCGGGTTGTGGGTGCCGGCGAAGGGAATCAGCGTCTTCAGCCTGGCCTGGACCGGCTGCGGCAGGGGCGCGACCTCCAGGCCGTAGCGCACCGCATCGTCGGCCATCTGGACGCCGACGCCGCCGGAGATTGTCTGCAGGGCGACCCGCCGGCCCGCGGGGTAGCTGCCGTACTGGCAGGCGTAGGCGATGTCGACCAGCTCCTCCGTCGTGCCGGCCCGGTAGACGCCGTATTGCCGGAACAGCGCCTCGTAGACGGCGTCGCTGCCGGCCAGGCTGGCGGTGTGGCTCGCCGCCGCCCGGGCGCCCTCGCCGGTCCGGCCGACCTTCATGAAGATGACCGGCTTGCGGGCGTCGCGCGCCTTGCCCAGCGCCTGCCGCAGCCGCGCGGCGTCGCGGATGCCCTCGGCATAGGCGACGACAATGCCGACCTCCGGCGAGTCGACGAAGAAATCGATGACCTCGCCGATTTCGACATCGCATTCGTTGCCGGTCGTCACCCAGTAGTTCGCGCCGACGCCGCGCTTCTGCGCCACGATCAGGACGTGGGAGCCGTAGGCGCCGCTCTGGCTGACGATGCCGACCGGGCCGGGCGGCCGTTCGATCATGGCCGGCGCGTTGGTGAAGGTGCCGTACCAGCCGCTGTCCATCGCGAAGACGCCGAGGCAGTTCGGCCCGACGATGCGCATGCCGCTGTCCCGCGCGATCCGGGCGATCTCCCGCTGCGCCACCGCGCCGTCCTCGCCCTGCTCGGCGAAGCCGGAGGTGAAGACGACGGCGGATTTCACGCCGCATTCGGCGCAGTCCCGGATCGCCCCGACGGCGATGGCGGCCGGGACGGCGACGAGCGCGCAATCGACCGGCTCCGGCACGTCGCGGATCGAGGCGAAGGCCGGCAGCCCCTGCACGGTCTCGCGCCGCGGGTTCACCGGATGGATCCGGCCGGTATAGCCCATCGTTTTCATCGAGTGGATCGGCCGGCCGCCGATGCGCGACGGCGTGTCCGACGCCCCGATCACGGCAACGGACTCCGGGCGCAGGATCGGCAGCAGGGACCGGTTCAGCATGTCGGACATGGCGCCCGTGATGGCGGCAAACGGCGGCCGGAGAAAGGGAAATCCTGCCGCGCGGGCAACACCCGCGGCCGGCTCCGATCGACTTTTTGCCTCATTCCTCAAGAGATTCCTCTACGAAAGGGGCCAGGCCGCCGCAAACTTGTCCGTCCCTGCCGGACTTGTGCCCAATCCGGATCTTGAACCTATCCCGTCATTTCGACCGGAGCCCCGGATTTAATCCGGGGCGGAGTGGAGAAATCCGGTCGGCGCGCCATCGACGCCACAGGCTCCGGCGTTCGGCCGGCCTCCGTCGCCGGCCGGATTTCTCCACTCGCTTCGCTTCGGTCGAAATGACGGTTGGGGGTACGCTT
>VXNK01000001.1 GCA_009840595.1 Rhodospirillaceae bacterium
GCCGCACAAACCCACCCGGGCGGGGCGCGGACCCGCCACGCGCCCGACGCGGCCGCGGCGCGGGAAGGGCTGATGGAACGCGCCTGGCCGGCGGCCGACGTCGCGCCGCTGATCGCGCTGATCGCGGAGCCCGGCCGCACGGTCGGCGAAGACGGCGGCTACCGGCTGTCCGAAGCGCAGGCGCGCGCCATTCTGGATCTGCGGCTGCATCGCCTGACCGGCCTGGAGCGCGAGAAGATCGGCGAGGATCTCCGGCAGATCGTCGAGGAAATCCGCAATTATCTCGACATTCTCGGCTCGCGCATCCGGGTGCTGGAAATCCTGCGCGACGAACTCGGCGAAATGAAGGAAACCTACGCGGATCCGCGCCGCACGGCGATCGAGGACGGCGACTTCGACCAGGATATCGAGGACCTGATCCAGCGCGAGGACATGGTTCTCACCTTCACCCACGGGGGCTACATCAAGCGCGTGCCGCTCGCCACCTACCGGGCGCAGAAGCGCGGCGGCAAGGGCCGCGCCGGCATGAAGACCAAGGAAGAGGATTTCGTCGACCAGGTCTATGTCGTGAACACCCACACGCCGGTGCTGTTCTTCTCCTCCACCGGCATGGTCTACAAGCTCAAGGTCTACCGGCTGCCGCTCGGCACGCCCCAGGCGCGCGGCAAGGCGATGGTGAACATGCTGCCGCTCCAGCCGGGCGAGAACATTTCGATCATCCTGCCCTTGCCGGACGAGAACGAATGGCCGGACCTGGACGTCATGTTCGCGACCACCAGCGGCACGGTGCGGCGCAATTCTCTGGCCGATTTCGTCAACGTCATGTCCAACGGCAAGATCGCCATGAAGCTCGAAGAGGGCGAATCGCTGGTCGGGGTCAAGACCTGCGATGCCGGGCAGGACGTGTTGCTGGCCACCGCCGCCGGCCGGGCGATCCGCTTCCCGGTGGCCGATGTGCGGCGCTTCAAGGGCCGCGGTTCCCGCGGCGTGCGCGGGATCAGGCTGACGCCGGACGATCGGGTCATTTCCCTTTCCATCCTGAACCATGTCGATGCCGAAACCGATACGCGGGACGAATATATCCGGATCGCCAACGCGCATAAGCGGGCCGGCTCGCGGATCGAGCAGGGTGAAAAGCCCAACCGGGAGGATGTCGAACTGGCGGCCCGGATCGTCGAGCCGCCCTGGTCGGATATGCACGCCGTCGAGGAATTCGTGCTGACGGCCTCGGATGACGGTCTCGGCAAGCGGACCTCGGCCTACGAATACCGCATCACCGGGCGGGGCGGGGGCGGCATCGTCAACATGGACCTGGATCGCGACGGCAGCGAAGCCCGGGTTGTCGGTGCTTTCCCGGTAGAGAAGGAGGACGAACTGATCCTCGTGACCAATGGCGGGCAGATCATCCGCGTCCCCGTGGACGGCATCAGCGTCGTCGGCCGCAAGACGCGCGGCGTGAACCTGTTCCGGCTCGACGACGACGAGCGGGTCGTCTCGGTGTCGCGCCTGCGCGACGCGAACGGCGCGGAGGAATCTCCGGTCGGTGCGGAGGCGAAGCCGGACGGCTTTTCGGATCGGGACGCGCCGGACCGCCCGGCGGCCAGAGGCGAAGAAAATTCAATTAAGTGAAATAATTCAATTCGATATTAGGTATTTCTAATGTAATTTATGCAGCCTGTCCGGCCGGATGCCGGTTGAGTTGGCGGGCCTGCCTCCGGCCGGCGCCGTCCGGTCCCGCCGCGCCGCATTGGCCGTTGCATTCGGGACGGCGCCCGCCTAGGCGTGTCGGGAGCCGTTTCGCGAGCAGGGAGCGCATCCATGGCCGAGCGCATCGGAGTCTATCCGGGCACATTCGATCCGATCACCAACGGGCATGTCGACATCATCCGGCGCGCCCTGCGGATCTGCGATCGCCTTATCGTCGCCGTCGCCGAGAATATCGGCAAGAGCCCGCTGTTTACGCTCGAAGAGCGCCTGGCCCTGGTGAACCACGAGCTCGGCATCGTCAACGGCGCGAACGGCGGCAAGGCGCAGGCCAAGGTCTTCGGCGGCCTGCTGATGCATTTCGCGGAAGAGAACGGCGCCGTCATGATCATCCGCGGCCTGCGGGCGGTCTCGGATTTCGACTACGAATTCCAGATGGCGGGGATGAACGCCCGGCTCAACCCGGATGTCGAGATGGTCTACCTGATGGCGTCGGAACAGCAGCAGTTCATTGCGTCCCGGCTGGTCAAGGAAATCGCCTCGCTGGGCGGCGACATCGGAAGCTTCGTGCCGCCGAACACCGCCCAGGCCCTGCGCGCCAAATTCAACTGACGTCCGGGCGCGGGCGCCGCTGCGCGGTCCCGACTCCCGTGTTGACACCGTGGGGCGGCTCCGGCAAGCTGACAAGAACTAAACAAGTACATTGATCGAGCAACCGGAAATGAAACACCTTTTCCTTCTTGCGCTCCTTGCTGCCGTGCTGGCGGCCTGCGCGCCGCAGTCGCGGGTGCCGGAAATCTCCCGCGAGGCCGCGGAGGAGGAGGCGCGCAAACAGCGCGAGATCGTCATCCTCGAACGCATGAAGGTGCAGAACCGCCTTCGCAGCGTCGATTTCGCCGTTCGCGCCGCCAACGTCGACCTCTGCAAGGAAAAGGCGCCGGCAGTCGGTTTTCTGACCATGAATCTGGACAGCGCGCCGCGCGAATACAGGGCCGCCTACGGCAGTCTCTACGGCGTCACGAGGCAGATAACGCTGATCTCGGTGTTCGAGGGCGGCCCGGCCGACCGGGCCGGGCTGGCGGTCGGCGACCGGATCGTCTCCGCCAACGGCACGGCCGTCGCGGCCGGCAGCGCGGGACAGTCCCGGCTCGCGAAACTGATCGCCGAAAGCAAGGGCCGGCCGCTCGACCTGACGGTCCGGCGCGGCGGCGGTCTGGTTCCCGTCGAACTGTCGCCCCGCATGATCTGCAACTACCCGACCTTCCTGCGCAACGACGACAGCGTGAACGCCTTCGCCGACGGCAGCCGGATCGTCGTCACCTCGGGCCTGATGCGCTTTGCCGAAGCGGATGACGAACTTGCCTTCGTGATCGGGCACGAACTGGCCCACAACACGATGGGCCATATCGAAGCCAAAACCGGCAACATGATCCTGGGCGGTATCGTCGGGGCGATCCTCACCGGGCTGAGCGGCGTCAACGTCATCGATCCGATGATGCAGGTCGGCGTGCTCGCCTTCAGCCAGGAATTCGAGGCCGAGGCCGATTATGTCGGCGTCTACTACGCGGCCCGCGCGGGCTACGACGCGAAGAAGGCCGCCTATTTCTGGCGCCGCATGGCGGCGGCGCATCCCAGCGCGATCGGCCTGCAGGGCACGACCCACCCGTCGAGCGCCAAGCGGTTCCTCGCGGTGGAAGCGGCGTCCAGGGAGATTGCCGGAAAACAGGCGAAAGGCGCGCCGCTCATTCCGTATATGAATTCCGCCCGGACGCCTGCCCGGAAACCCGCAGAGGCCGAAGGCAACCGGTAGACCGGCCCCGCCGCGCCTCCGGAACCGGCGGGCGGCGCGCTATCCCGCCATCGTCAGGCCGCCGGAGACGCTGATCGTCTGCCCTGTGATGAAGTCGGCGTCGCTGCTGGCCAGGAAGGCCACCAGGCCGGGATAGTCGTCCGGCCGGCCGAGCCGGCGCATCGGGATCGCGCGTTCGAGGGCGGCGACCAGTTTCTGCCCGGCCTCGCCGTCGCCGGCGAAGGTGCGGAACAGGTTGGTATCGGTCGGGCCCGGGCAGATGCAGTTCACCTGGACGTTGCGCCGGGCCAGCTCCCGCGCCAGGGTTTTCGAGAACGAGACGATGCCGCCCTTGCAGGCGGCGTAGACCGACTCGCCGGAGGATCCGACCCGCGCGGCATCGGAGGAAATGTTGATCACCTTGCCGGACCGGCGCTCGGCCATGCCGCGCACTGCGATATGGTGCAGGTTGAGCGGACCGAAGAGGTTGATCTCGACGATCCTGCGCCACAGCCCGGCGTCGGTGTCCAGAAAGGGCATCGCGACATCGACGCCCGCATTGTTGACGAGGATGTCGAGCGGGCCGGCCGCCGCCTCGAAGGCCGATACCGCGTCGGCGACCGCGTCGTAGTCCGCGATGTCGGCCTCGAATGCCGTCGCTTGGCCGCCGCTTCCGGCGATCAGGCCCGCCGTCTCGTGCGCCGCCGGGCCGTCGCGGTCGAGGACGCCGACGGTGACGCCCTCTTCGCCGAGCCGCCGGCAGATCGCGCGGCCGATGCCGGCGCCGCCGCCGGTTACCAACGCATTTTTTCCGTCCAGGCCGCGCATGTCGTGCTCCCGTATCGCCGTGTTCCCGGCGGGCGACACTACCCCGGCCCGGCCCCGGAACGCCGCGCAAATGCCGCCGGCTTCCGGGCCATTTCGCCGCGCGCCGGGCTTGCGGCCGTCCGGGGCGGCAACAAGGGGGGATCGGGCTGCACCGCCTCGACAAATCGTTTCTGGATCGTCCGGGAAATTCGCTTTAGTGAGCCCGGTTCGGCAACACCGGCCGGGAAACCTGAAGCGGTTTCCGGCGCGTGCAGGGAGCGAAACGATGGACCAGTATCGGGTCGTGGTGATCGGCGGCGGGGTGGTCGGCGCCTCGGTCCTCTATCATCTGGCCAAGTATGGCTGGACCGATATCGCGCTGGTCGAACGCTCGGTGCTGACCGCCGGATCGTCGTGGCACGCCGCCGGCGGCGTCCACGCCCTCAACGCCGATCCGAACATGGCGGCGCTCCAGGCCTACACCATCGACCTGCTGCGCGAGATCGGGCCGGAATCGGGCCAGGATATCGGCCTGCACATGACCGGGGGGATCACGGTCGCGTCGGCGCCCGCGCGCTGGGAATGGCTCCAGAGCGCCTACCGCATCTTCCAGACCATCGGCATCGAGGACTGCCACCTGATGACGCCGGCGGAGATCGAGGAGCGCTGCCCGATCATGGATGTCGACGGTGTGATCGGCGGCCTGTGGGCCGACCGCGAAGGCTATGTCGACACCACCGGAACCGTTCACGCCTATGCCGGCGCGGCGCGCAAGCGCGGCGCGACGGTGATCGAGCACAACCGGGTCCTCGAACTGAAGCAACGGCTCGACCGTTCCTGGGAGGTCGTCACCGAAAAAGGCACGCTCCTCGCCGAGCATGTCGTGAACGCCGGCGGGCTGTGGGCCAAGCAGGTCGGCCGGATGGTTGGCTTGGAGCTGCCGGTCTCGCCGCTGGCGCACCACTATCTGGTGACGGAGTCCATTCCGGAGATCGAGGCGCTCGATTTCGAGGTGCCGATGACGGTGGACTTGGAAGGCTTCACCTATCTGCGCCAGGACCAGAACGGCGTGCTGGTCGGTATCTACGAAATCGACCACCAGCACTGGAACATCGACGGCGCGCCCTGGGACTACGGCTTCGACCTGATCCAGGAGGATACCGACCGGATCGCCAACGAGCTCGAACTCGCGTTCACGCGCTATCCCGTGCTCCAGCGCGTCGGCGTCAAGAACTGGGTGAACGGCGCCTTCACCTTCTCGCCCGACGGCAATCCGCTGGTCGGCCCGGTGCGCGGGCTGCCGAACTACTGGCTGGCCTGCGGGGTGATGGCGGGCTTCCTGCAGGGCGGCGGCGTCGGCAAGACGCTCGCCGAGTGGATGATCCACGGCGAGCCCGAGGCCGACGCCTGGTCGATGGACATCGCGCGCTACGGGCCGTTCGCGTCGAACCGCGAATATATCCGCCAGACGACCGGCCAGTTCTATTCCCGCCGCTTCGTGATGACCTATCCGAACGAGCAGTTGCCCGCCGGACGCCCGCTCAACAAGGCGCCGGCGCACGATGCGATGAAGGCGGCCGGCGCGCTGTGGGGCGTGAGCTGGGGCCTGGAAGTGCCGCTCGTGTTTGCGCCGCCGGGTTTCGAGGAGACGCCGACGCTCAAGCGGTCCAACGCCTTCGGCCTCGTCGGCGAGGAATGCCGCGCCGTGCGCGAGGATGTCGGGCTGCTCGATATTACCGGCTTCTCCCGCTACGAGGTGACGGGCCGGGACGCCGAAGCCTGGCTCGACCGGACGATGGCCGGGCGCCTGCCGAAACCGGGCCGGGTCCGCCTGTCGCCGATGCTGGCGCCGGACGGCCGGCTGAAGGGCGACCTCACGATTCTGAACTGGGGCGACGGTTCCTGGTGGATCATGGGCTCCTACTATCTGCGCGAATGGCACATGCGCTGGTTCCACGACCGGCTCGACCCGGCGCGCGACGGCGACGTGCAGGTGCGGGACATTTCGGACGCCACTGTCGGCTTCTCGCTGTCCGGCCCGAAATCCCGCGAGGTGCTGGCCGCGCTGACCCACGAGGACGTGAGCCACGAGGCCATGCCGTTCATGAGTTGCCGCAAGATGGATGTCGGGCTGATCCGCGCCCGGGTCGGCCGGCTCTCGGTCGCCGGCGAACTGGGCTACGAGATCAACTGCCCGGCGGCGGCGCATGTCACCCTGCGCGAAATGCTGCTGGAAGCCGGCAAGGCAGCCGGAATCCGGGAATACGGCTATTACGCCCTGAATTCACTGCGGCTCGAAAAGAGCTTCGGCATCTGGTCCGCCGAATTCACCCAGGGCTATACGCCGGGCATGACCGGCCTCGACCGGTGGATCGCCTTCGGCAAGAGCGACTTCGTCGGCCGGGAAGCCGCCCTGGCGGAGCGCGAGAAAAACACCGCGCCCCAGCGGCTGGTGACGCTGGAGGTCGACTCGCCCGACGCCGACGCCTCCGGGTTCGAGCCGGTCTGGCGCGACGGCCGGCGGGTCGGCTTCATCACGTCCGGCGGCTACGGCCATGTCGTCGGCAAGAGCCTGGCTATGGCGCTGGTCGAACCGGAGTTCGCCGAGCCGGGCACAGGCCTCCGGACCCATATCGTCGGCGTAGAGCGCGAAGCGGCCGTGCTTCCGGCATCGCCGTACGATCCCCCGGGCGAAAAGATGCGGATGTAGCGAGAGATTCGGCCGGCCCGCGCAGCGGTTTTCCGCTGTTTGCCGAATCGGTTTTGCTGTTATTGAACGCGAAGCGGCCCGCCGCGGCCTCCGGGAGAATCGAGATCGTTTCGGACCGTAAACCCGACGCAGTGATCGACGGCCTGCAATATTGCCGGTGGTCGGAAAAGATATTCCGCCAGTTGCGGTCCGGCGGCGTGGACGCGGTTCACACGACCGTCGTTTATCACGAGGACTATCGCGGCGCGCTCGGCCGGCTCGACGAATGGTCGGCCCTGTTCGACCGTTTCGGCGACCATGTCCTGCCGGGGCGGACGGCGGCCGACATCCGCGACGCGCAGGCGGCGGGCAAGACGGCCGTTTTCTTCGGCATGCAGAATTGCAGGCCCGTCGAGGACGATCTGGCCCGGATCGAAGATCTGCACGGCCGCGGCGTCCGGTTCATGCAGCTCTCCTACAATGCGAAATGCTCGCTGGCGACCGGATGGATCGACGAAGCGGCGGACGAGGGCGTCACGCCGAAAGGGCGGGAGGCGATCGCCGAGATGAACCGGGTCGGCATGGTCGTGGACATGTCCCACTCGGCCGAACGGTCGACGCTGGACGCCATCGAACGGTCGGCCCGGCCGATCGTCGTGTCCCACGCAAATCCCCGGTCGTGGCGCGACACCGGGCGCAACAAGTCGGATACCGTGCTGAAGGCGCTGGCCGAAAGCGGCGGGCTGCTGGGCTTCAGCCTGTACCCCCATCACATGAAGGACGGCCCGGCCACGACCCTGCGGAGTTTTTGCGACATGGCCGCCCGCACCGCCGACCTGATGGGCGCGGACCGCATCGGCATCGGGTCCGACCTCTGTCAGGATCAACCGGATTCGATCGTCCGCTGGATGCGCAGCGGCGTATGGGAGGATGCGAACACGCCGCCGCCGGAGAGCGTAAGGCACGTCCGTTTTCCCGAGATGCCGTCCTGGTTCCGCTCGAACGAGGATTTCCCCGGCATCGCCCGCGCCTTGCGCGAGACGGGCTTCTCGGCGGAGGAGACCGCGGGGATCATGGGCAACAACTGGTTCCGCTTCATGGAGCGCGCCTTCGAACCGCAGGCGGCCTGAATTGGGCGCAGCCGGCGACTTCCTTGCGGTTCCCGACGGCCGGACGGGGCGCACCCTGCGCCTGCGGCCGCCGGAAACGGTCATGCGCCTCGCCCGCCTCGGCGCCTTTCACCAGACGCGGCTCAGCTTCCTGCGGGCGACGCTGCGCCACGTCGCAGCCGCCGGATACCGCTTCGGCTACGATCGCTGGGACATCGGCGACGATGGCGTCGGCACCGCGGTCTACGCCGCGCGCGGACCGGAGCGGACCTATTCGCTGGTCTGTTTCGCCCACGACCTCGATCCTGCGATGCGCACCGACCGGGTGATCGCCGAGGCCTGGGACGCCACCTATACCCTCTACGACGGCATTCCCGACGACGGCGAGATCGAACGCCTGCGCGCCAATACGCCGAAGCAGGAAGCCGGACGCTATCGCCACACCGACCTGATCCTGTCCCGCACCAACAAGAGCGCCCGTCTGTTCGACCATGTCGTGGATTGCCTGGCGGCGGGGCGGCAGCCGGCGGCGGCTCGTCTCGACGACGTCGGCTACGTCATGCGGACGACCGCGGTCTACGGCAACGGCAAGTTCGGCATTGCGGACCGGCATCGCTACGCCGGCCGGGCCGGTTTCGGCGGCCCGTTCCGGCTGGAAATGCTCACGGTCTGGATGATTCGCCAGTTCGTCGCCGATCTCGTCGATCATGCGGCGCGGGCCGGGGGCGGCGCCGGCGCCGTGCCGCTCGACCGGGCGCTGCGGCGGCGCCTCGGCATCGGCAACTCGACCGGCCTCGGCCTCGGGCCGTTCATCGTCAACCATCCGGCGCTGTTCGCGCGCTGGGTCGAATGCCGCGAGCTCGCGCTCGGCCGGGTCTGCGCCCAGGAGAGCGCCCCGGCTGCGAACTGGAGCGCCTTCCGCCGGTGGATCGCCCGCGCCAGGGCCGATGTCGCGACCTGGACCGTGCCGGACCCGCTTCAGGCGGAAAAAGTCGACCGGCTGGCGGACGATCTCGACCGGCTCGACGCCTTCTCGGCCGGACTCGATCCGGCGTCCGGCGCGCCCTGGGCCGAAATCCGGGACTGGGCGGCCGAAAATCTGTCGCTGGAAGGCCAGGAACTCACCGTGTCGCTGCTCATCGAACCCCATGGCGACCTCGTCGACGACCTGGCCGATCGCATGGCGCTGGCGGAAACGGAAATGCCGCCGGCCGGCCTCTCCGGCAATACCGGGGACCTGCGCGGCCGCATCGAAGACGGGTTCGGCTGGGCACTGGCGCCGGACTACGCCGTTGCGGACGCCCAAGCGCGCTTCTGGTACGTCTCGGCGAACAAGCTGGAGCCGCGTCTGGGCGAACGGTGGGAGGAGGCGGGCGCGGACCTGGAGTTGCCTCTGGCGACCGGCCGGGATATCGCCGCGTGCCACGCCGACCTGTGCGAGGCGGCGCAGGACGAGCAGCTCGCCGACTTCCTGCTGCGCCGCCCGGAGCATCGCCATACCGTTCGTCGGCTCTGCGACCCGGAACTGGGACCGTACGGCCAGATTCGCGACAATCTCGTCGGCGCCGACTTGCTGCCGCTCAACCTGCTGCGCTGCAAGCTTGCCTTCTTCGGCGCCACGCATTTCGATCCGAAGTCGGACCGCTGGCTGCGCATCAACATGTTCTGCCACGCGCCCTATCCGGACGAATTGGATTCCCTGCCGCCGGACGACTGGATCCTGCCGCGCCGCGATGCCTGAACCGCTGCCCTGTTCGCTGAACGAAATCCAGAGCCAGGCAACCAAGGCGGCGCGCGGCGCCGGGCTGCCGTGGGGCGTGGCCGACGAGGCCGGCCGCGCGGCGCGCTGGCTGGAGGCGCGCGGCCTTGCCGGCCTGTCGGCGCTCGACGGTGCGCTCGACGGCCTGTCGGCGCCGGACTGGCGGCGCTGCTTCCCGGTTCCCGGCGGCGGCGCGTGGCGCGCAGAATCGGGGGAGATCGACGGGCTGCTCGCCGGGATCACGCTCGCCGACCGGGCGGATGGATCGCTTCCTTTCGCCGGCGGCGGTGCGCTCGTTCTCGACCGGGTGCGCTGGCCTCTCCTGGCGGTGCCGTTCCTGGCCGGCATCGCGCAGGCCAGAGGCGCGCGGCTGGCCGTCTCGGCCGGACCGCAAACGCCGAGGATCGGAATCAGGCCGCACGCCGTCACGGTTTCGTGCCGTGCGATCGAGGGTATGGCCCTGGCGGCAGCCGTCCGGATCGAAGAATGGGGCGATGGCGGCATGCCGCCGGACCTGCCGCGGCTTGACGGCAGCGTCCCGATCGACAAAGAGGTCTACGCCCGCCTCGACCGCCGGGCCGCCCGGACGTATGTGCCGGAAAGCGCCGAATCGCAGGCGCGCGGCGCGGGCGGCAGCGACCTGATCGAAACCGACTGAACACAGGGGAGAAGGTTCGATGTCCGGCCCCCAGACCGTCGCCATGACCCTCGACGATATCGAGGACCTGGCCTTTCGCGCCCTCGTCGGAGCCGGCACCGCCGAAGCGAACGCGCGCTCGGTCGCCCGGTCCACCGCTGCGGCCCACGCGGACGGCGTGAACTCGCACGGGCTGCCCTATGTGCCGATCTATTGCGAGCATGTCCGCTGCGGCAGGGTGAAGGGCGATGCCGTACCGGCCGTCGACCGCCCCAAGCCGGCGGTGCTGGTCGTCGACGCCGGTAACGGCTTCGCCCATCCGGCCATCGACGCCGGGTTCGAGCAATTGGTTCCGTTGGCGCGGGAGCAGGGGATCGCCTGCCTTGCGATCCGCAACTCCTACAATTGCGGCGTTCTGGGCTGGCATTCCTTCAGGCTCGCCCGGCAGGGCCTGCTGGCGATCGGCTTTACCAACTCGCCGGCGGCCATCGCGCCGGCGGGCGGCGCCCGCAAGGTGATCGGCACCAACCCCTTCACGGTCGCGGCGCCGGACGGCGAGGGCGAGGTGCATGTCCTGATCGACCAGAGCGCCAGCGTCATCGCCCGCAGCGAGGTCATGCAGTTTGCGCGCCGCGGCGAGCCGATTCCCGAAGGCTGGGGCCTGGACGCCGACGGCCGTCCGACGACCGATCCGAAGGCGGCGCTGGCCGGCTCCATGCTGCCGAGCGGCGGCTACAAGGGTTTCGGCGTCGGTCTGATGGTCGAATTGTTCGCCGGGGCCGCGGCGGGCGCCACGCTGGGCATTCATGCGAGCCCGTTTACCGGGACGGCGGGCGGACCGCCGGCAACCGGCCAGTTCTTTATCGCCGTCGAGGCGGAGACGACCTCCGGCGGCGCTTTCGGCGGGCGGGTGGCCGACCTGGTCGCCGCCATCGCGGACCAGCCGGGCGCCCGGGTCCACGGCGCCGGCCGCAAGGCCGCGCGGGCGCGGGCGGCCGCCGGCCCGATCGATATCGATGCCGCCACGGTCGACAGGGTGCGCGCCCTGTCGGCCTGAACTGCTATCCGTCAACGGAGGGACCGGACATGACCGGCACGTCCAGCATCCGCGATGTCGCCATGAAAGGCGCCGGCTATTATTCCAGGTCGACGGCCGGCGCGAAGGACGTCATCGACAACGCGACGCCGATGGTGCTCGACGCCGCGGCCGCGCTGCCGATCCCCGGCGACGGCCGGCCGATCACGGTCGCGGACATGGGCTGCGCCGACGGCGGCACCTCGATGGAAATGATCGGCAAGGTGCTCCGGGCGCTGCGCCGGCGCGCGCCGGGCACGCCGATCCAGATGGTGTACACCGACCTTCCCCGGAACGATTTCAGCCAGCTGTTCCAGAACGTCCACGGCCTGACCGATCTGGAGAGCCCGCTGCTCGATATTCCGGAGGTCTACGTCTTTGCCAGCGGCACCACGTTCCACAAGGGCATCTTTCCGCCCGGCAGCCTGCATCTCGGCTTTTCGGCCACCGCATCGCACTATATCAGCGAGAAGCCCTGCCCGATTCCGGACCATGTCCATATGGTCGGGGCCGGCGGTGCGGTGCGTGCCGCCTACGAGGCGCAGGGTGCCCGGGACCTCGAGGCGATGATGCTCCAGCGCGCCCGGGAGCTTGTCTCCGGCGGCCGGCTGGCCCTGTTCAATTTCGGCATCGACGAGGCGGGCCGCTATCTCGGCAACACCGGCGGCGTCAGCATGTTCGATACGTTCAACGAACTGTGGCGGGACCTGGCCGGGCAGGGAGCGATCTCCCGGGACGAGTACCGCAACACCAATTTCGCGCAATGCTACCGCACCGTCGACCAGTTCTGCGCGCCGCTGACCGACGAGGAAAGCCCGGTTTACCGGGCCGGATTGCGGCTCAGCCATGTCGAGACCCGGGTCGTCCGCTGCCCGTACGAACGCGATTTCGCCGGCCATGGCGACGCCGCCAGGTTCGCCGCCGAATATATCCCGACCCTGCGCTCCTGGAGCGAGCACACCTTCATGGCCGGCCTGTCGCCCGACCGCACCGCGGCGGAGCGGCAGGCCGTCGTCGACCGGTTTTACGACAGCTACGAGGACAGGGTCCGGCGGAAGCCCGAAGGCCACGCCATGGACTATGTCCACATCTACCTGGTGTGCGAGAAGGTCTGACCGCCGCCGCCCGGCCGGTGGTGCTGCGTCAGGCCGGCGCCGCACACCCGGATTGCAGCGCCGGGCGGCGCCGGCCCATCCGGAAATTTGAACATTTTCCGCAGCGGGCTATGTTCTAGGGCGGTTCGGCCGGTCCGCGCCGGGCCGGCGACTGGCCGAACAGGGGAATTGCCCGGGAGCTTTTGCGTGGCCATCGACACGATAGATACCGAGGCCATGGCGCGCAGTGCCGAAGAGGCCGCGCGGTTCCTGAAGACGATCGGCAATCCGAAGCGCATGCTGATCCTGTGTTATCTGGTGAACTGCGAACGCAACGTCATGGAGCTCGAGCAGCTGCTCGACGTACGGCAGTCCAGCATTTCGCAGGAACTGGCCCAGCTTCGCCGCAACGGCATGGTCGCGACGCGGCGCCGGCGCAGAAACATCTACTACCGGATCAGCGATCCCAAGGTCGAATCGATCATCGGCGCCGTCCATCAGGCGTTTTGCAACAGATAAGCCGGAGTCCCGGCCGCAAAGAGCGGCTTTTCCTCCGGTCCGGGTACGAATTTGCTTCCAACAACGGCGGTCGCGGCCTAGCATAGAAGTGCAGGATCGGAGCGGATGCGGGTCCGTTCCGGCGCCGATAAATGGAGGAAGCCCATGAAACAGCTATACGGCCCGGCGGTCGCCGGGCTCGCAGCCGCGGCTTTGATCGCCCTGGCGCCGGCCGGCGCTGCGGCGGAGTCGTCCGGCCGCAATCTGGCCCTCTCCTGCTTCAGCTGCCACGGCCCTGCCGGCAAGAGCCCGGATACGATCCCGGGGATTGCCGGCAAGAGCGCGGCCTTTATCGCCCAGGAGATGATCGCTTTCCGCGACGGCAAGCGGAAATCCTCGGTGATGATGCGCATAGGCAAGGGCTACACCGATGCCGAAATCAAGGCGCTCGCCGGTTACATTTCCGGCCTGAAATAGGAGTTCGCGACATGACAACACTGACACGACGCGAATTTGCTGCCGCGGCCGGCGCTTCGGCGGCTGCGTTTGCCGCGCCTGCCGTAGCGCAGGGCAAGGGCGGCCGGATCGTCGTGGTCGGCGGCGGCTTCGGCGGCGCCAGCGCGGCGAAATACGCCAAGATGTTCGGCGGCGCTGCCGTTGAGGTGACGCTGATCGAGCCGAACAAGACCTTCTACACCTGCCCGTTCAGCAATCTGGTGCTGGGCGGCCTGCTGGAGATCGGTGCGATCGGGCACGGCTTCGACGCGATGCGCAAGCACGGCGTCAAGGTCGTCCACGACATGGTGACCGGGGTCGACCATGCCAAGAAGACGGTGACGACCGCCGGCGGCGCCTCGATCGGCTGGGACAAGCTGATCCTGTCGCCGGGAATCGACTTCCAGTGGGGCAAGATCAAGGGCTACGACGCGGCGGCGGCGGAAAAGATCCCGCACGCCTGGAAGGCCGGGCCGCAGACCGTCCTGCTGCGCAAGCAGCTCGAGGCGATGGAGGATGGCGGGGTCGTCGTTCTGGCGCCGCCGGCCAACCCGTTCCGCTGCCCGCCCGGGCCGTACGAGCGGGCCAGCATGATCGCCCACTATCTCAAGACCACGAAGCCGAAGTCCAAGGTCCTGATCGTCGATTCCAAGGACAAGTTTTCCAAGATGCCCCTGTTCATGGAGGGCTGGAAGAAAGTCTACGGGCCGATGATCGAGTTCATCCCGCAGAAGAAGGATGGCCCGGTGACCGAAGTGGATGTCGCCAACAACACGGTCATCACCGAGTTCGGCGCCAAGCACAAGGGCGCGGTGGTCAACCTGATCCCGCCGCAGAAAGCGGGCAAGGTGGCCGATATCGCCGGCGTGACGAGCAAATCGGGCTGGGCGCCGGTCGACCGGCGGACCTTCGCCTCGACGATGCAGAAGGACGTCTATGTGATCGGCGACGCCTCGATCGCTTCGCCGATGCCGAAGTCCGGCTTCTCGGCGAGCAGCCAGGGCAAGGTCGTGGCTGCCGGGGCGGTCGATTCGCTGGGCGGCAAGGCCGTGGCCGATCCGTCCTTCGCCAACACCTGCTACAGCCTGGTGGCGCCGGAATACGGCATTTCGGTCGCCAAGGTCTATGCTTGGCAGGGCGGCAAGCTGGTCGGCGTCAAGGGCTCCGGCGGCGTCAGCCCGAAGGGCGCGCCCGCGAGCTTCCGGGCCGAGGAAGCCCGCTATGCCCGCGGCTGGTACGCCAGCATCGCGGCGGACATCTGGGGATAGCCCGGCCGGCCGTTTCCCGAACCGGGAACCGCGAGCAAAGAAGGGGCCGCCCGATCCGGGCGGCCCCTTTTCCTTGTCCTTGGCGCCGGGCTACGGCCGGATATAGCTCCAGCCCTGCTCCTGCAGTTCCATCAGGCGCACGACGCCCGAAGGCACCTTTTTCGCCTCGGCGACCAGCGTGACCGGTTTGCCGGCCTTCTTGCTCATCTTGCGGTGGGTGTTGCCGCAGGCCGAGAAGCGCAGGTCCGGATCGGCCAGACTCATCGCCGCGATGCGGCTCTTCACCGGCGAGGTATCGGCGCGCAGCATGTGCAGGCCGGGACCGTAGGCAACGATCTCGATCATCACCTTCTCGCCCTTGGCCGCATAATACTTGCGGACATTCTGGGCGTTGTTGAGCGCCATGTTCATCCGCTTGGTATCCCGGTCGTCGACATGGATCGCCACCTTGTGCACCTTCGCCTGGGCGTGGGCCGGGGCGAGAGAGAGCGGCGTGACGGCGAGCATCAGGCAGAACGCCAGGGCGGCAGCGAGAGGTTTCATCTTTCGGTCTCCGTAGTGAATGGATGTTGAGGGGCCGCGTTCGGCCCGGATGCCGCTAGAATTCGAGCAGATCCTGAATCGCTTCGATGCCCTCGACGGCGCAGTCGTGGTCCAGCTTGCCGCCGGGCGCGCCGGACACGCCGACGCCGCCGACGATCGAGCCCGCCGCCGTAACCCGGACTCCGCCGCCGACGAACAGCGCCTGGCCGATCTGGCGCACGCCGGGGTTGACCGTGCCGTCCTTGATCAGCCCGTACATCTCCCATGTATCGGTGCGGAACGACACGGCCGACCAGGCCTTGCGCCGCGCGGTCTCGACGGTATGGGCGCCGGCCAGCCGGTCGCGCAGCGCCACCTGCACGCCGCCGAACCGGTCCGTGACCACGACCGCGACCTGGTAGCCGCCCTTGCGGCAGGCTTCGAGCGTGGCCTGGGCCAGCGCGAGCGCCGTCTTCGGCGTCATCACCTTGAAGGTCGCCAGCGCCTTGTCCTCGGCGCCGGAGGAGGCCGCAAACGCGCCCGACAGCACCAATGCGGCGGCGCCGGCCGCCATCCTCAAGAAACCCGTTCGCAATCGAGACATGGTCATCCTTTCGTCCTGCCCGCCGGGTCGCGTTGTGCGGCCGGCAGCTTTATCAGCAGCCGCTCCAGAAGCGGCCAGAAGAAGTCTTCGCCCGCATAGCCGACGAGCCGCCCGACCTCCCGGCCCCGGTGCCACAGCACGAAGGTCGGCGTATAGGCGATGCCGCGGACCGCGCGGTAGGCCGCCGGGACCGTGCGGTCGATATCGATCCGGCGCAGCGGCGCGATCCGGCCGAAGCGCGTCTTGCCATAGGCGGGGCCGATCTCCTCGTGCCAGCGCTCGCACCATTCGCATGTCGCCGATTCGAACATCAGCAATTCCGCCGCGCGCGCCGGGGCGGCAGGGAGGCCTGCGGCAACTGCAACGGCCAGCAGCAAAATGCGGAAATTCGGCATCGGTGCCCGCTGATTTTCGCCGGTTTCGCAGGGCGTCACACCCCTCGAACCGGCCATTCGGATTAGCGCTTGTTAAATTAGAAAGTTTGAATATGATACCGCAACCCCGGCGGCGGGAAAGACCGGATTTGCGACAACTTTGCGGCTCCGGAACCGCGCCGGGAGCATCGGCTCCGCCGGCCGGAATGCCGGCGAGCCCCGGTCAGGAGGGCAGAGGTTTGAAGTTCGGTCGACGTGTCTTGACACCCCTTTTTGCAGCCGCGCTCGCGGTCGCTCCGTTCGCCGCGCAGCAGGCTCTCGCCCAGGGCAAGGCCCCGCTGGTCAAATACAAGGTCGTCGACGAAGACAGCATCCCCAAGTCGCTGACCGGCAAGCCGGGCGATCCGGAAAAAGGCAAGAAATGGGCGATCGCCGGCCGGCTGGGCCATTGCATTGCCTGCCACGTCATGCCGGTCGACGAGCCGTATATGGGCGAGGTCGGGCCGTCCCTGGTCGGCGTCGCGTCGCGCTACAGCGCCGGGCAGCTCCGGATGCTGATCGTCGATCCCAAGGTGGTTAACGAAGACACGATGATGCCGGCCTTCTACAAGGCCGATGGATTCCACCGGGTGCGCAAGGCTTTCGTCGGCAAGACGATGTTGAGCGCCGAGCAGGTGGAAGATATCGTTGCCTACCTCCTGACGCTCAAGGAAGAGGAAAAGCAGTAGCCATCCGCGCCGGCCGCCCGTCGCAGGCCGGCCCAACCAGGTAACAGGACAGGAGCCATGTCACAGACAGAAGTATCCGGCGGCGTGCATCGCCGCAGTTTCCTGATCGCCGCCGGCGCCGGCAGCGCCGCTTTCGCCGCCGCCCAGTTCGCGCCGGGCATCGCGCTGGCCGACAAGGCGCTGACCGAGCAGGCGATCAAGAAGGTCATCGGCGACAGGAAGCTGATCGAGGGCAGGGTGTCCATCGACGGCCCCGAAATCGCCGAGAACGGCAACACGGTCCCGGTCGGCTTCGAGGTCGAGAGCAAGATGTCGGGCGGCGACATGGTCAAGGCCGTGCACGTTTTCGCCGAAGGCAATCCGCGCCCCGAGGTTGCGAATTTCTGGTTCTCCGCAGACAGCGGCGCCGCCCGCGGCGCGTTCCGGATGCGCATGGCCAAGACGCAGAACCTCATCGCCGTGGCCGAAATGGCCGACGGCAAGGTTTATATGGGCAAGCGCCTGGTGAAAGTGACGATCGGCGGCTGCGGCGGCTGATCTCCCGCCGCCACGGCAGGACCGACATCAGGACACACATCGAGACGGACATCAGGACCGAGGGGAAACCGAACCATGTCACGACCCCGCGTGCGCGTTCCGCGCAAGATCAAGAAGGGCGACACGGTCACCATCAAGACGCTGATTGCGCACAAGATGGAAACCGGCGTGCGCCGCAACAAGAAGACGGGCAAGCTGATCCCGCGCAAGATCATCAACAGCTTCGAAGCCAAGATCGACGGCAAGACGGTGTTCAAGGCCGCCTTGCATCCGGCGGTCTCCTCCAACCCGTATATTTCGTTCGCGATCAGCCCGAAGAAGAGCGGGAAGATCGATTTCGTCTGGACGGAGGACGGCGGCAAGACCTTCACCAAATCGGCGAAATTCACGGTCGCCTGACGGCGCGCCCGGAACTGCGCCCGACAACGAAAAGAGGCAGGAACCCCAGATGTTGCGTATATCGATCGCTGCGGTCGCCCTTGCGGCGTTCGCCATCGGTGCCGTGTCCGGCGCCGCGGCAGACGACAAACCGCTCCAGCCTTGGGAGCGGAAGGAAAACCACGTCAAGCCGCCGAAGGGCAGCCCGCTCGACTATCTGGTCTCCGGCTACTGGTTCCGGACGCCGAAGACCCGGGCGTTGCAGGACGACGATTTCGAGAATCCGGCGTTCCTGTGGGTCGAACAGGCCGAAAGCGAATGGACGACTGTCGACGGCAAGGCCGGCAAGTCCTGCTCCAGCTGCCACGATGCGGTCGAGAAGAGCATGAAGGGCGTGTCGGCCCGCTATCCGGTCTACTCCGCCAAGAACAAGAAGATGATGGCGATCACCCACCAGGTGAACTACTGCCGCGAAAACTACATGAAGGCCAAGAAGTGGAAGTGGGAATCCGACAAGATGCTCGGCATGACTTCCCTGATCGGTCTGCAGTCGCGCGGTATGCCGGTCAACGTGTCGATCGACGGGCCGGCGAAGAAGTTCTTCGAGGCGGGCGAGAAATTCTACCATCAGCGCCGCGGCCAGTTCGACCTGGCCTGCGTGCACTGCCACCAGGGGAATTTCGGCATGTACATCCGTGCCGATTTTTTGAGCCAGGGCCACTCCAACGGCTTCCCGACCTACCGGCTGAAATGGCAGAAGCTGGGCTCGCTGCACCGCCGGTTCCGCGGTTGCAACAACAATATCCGGGCGGTTCCCTACAAGCGCGGCTCGCCGGAATACACCAATCTGGAGCTGTATCTGGCGTGGCGCGGCCAGGGCCTGAAGGTCGAAGCGCCTTCGGTTCGCCAGTAGGCTTTATCGAAACGCCGTTGAGGGGCGGTCGGGCCGGCAGGCCGGCCGCCCTTTTCGTTTGGGGCGTTCGGGGAGGGGAAACCTGATGATTACCCGCCGGGATTTCGCAACGGCCGGCGCCGCCGCAGCCCTGCTCGCCGGATCGGGTTCGCTGGGCCGGCTGGCCGCGCAGCAGAAGCTGACGCAGGACAAGCTGCTCGCCTTCGAACCGGTCGGGCAGGTGACCCTGCTGCATTTCACCGATATCCACGCCCAGCTCTCGCCGCTCTATTTCCGCGAACCGTCGGTCAATCTCGGGGTCGGCGCGGTCAAGGGTCTGCCGCCGCATATCACCGGCGCGGCGCTGTTGAAGAAATACGGGCTGAAGCCGGGCAGCGCGGAGGCATACGCGCTTTCGAACGTCGATTTCGCCCGCCTGGCGGCGTCCTACGGCCGGCTCGGCGGGATCGATCGCATGGCGACGGCGGTTGAGGCCATCCGCGCCGAACGTCCCGGCAGGACGTTGCTGCTCGACGGCGGCGATACGTGGCAGGGCGACTATGTTTCGCTGAAGACGCGCGGCGGCAGCATGGTCGAGGCCATGAATGCTCTCGGCGTCGATGTCATGACCGCCCATTGGGAATTCACCTACGGAACCGACCGGGTGCAGGAAATTGTCGAGGACGAACTGAAATTCCCCTTCCTCGCCGGAAATGTGCGCGATACGGAATGGAACGAGGGCGTCTTCGAGAGCACGCAGTATTTCGAGCGCGGCGGGCTCAATATCGCCGTTATCGGCCAGGCCTTCCCCTTCACGCCGATCGCCAACCCGCGCCACCTGATCGAAAACTGGTCGTTCGGCATCCGCGAAAAGGAAATCCGCAAGACCGTGGCGGCGGCCCGGAAGAAAGCCGACCTGGTCGTTCTGCTGAGCCATAACGGCTTCGACGTCGACCGCAAGCTGGCGTCGCGGGTCGACGGGATCGACGTCATCCTGACCGGCCATACCCACGATGCACTGCCCGAGGCGGTGCAGGTGCGCGATACCCTGCTCGTCGCCTCCGGCTCCCACGGCAAATACCTGTCGCGCCTCGATCTGGACGTGAAGAACCGCAAGGTCGCCGGGTTCCGCTACCGGCTGATCCCGCTGTTCAGCGACGCCATCGCGCCGGACCCGAAGATGAAGGCGCTGCTCGACAGGCTGCGCGCGCCGCACCGGGCGGTGACGGAGAAGGTGATCGGCCGGACCGATACGCTGCTCTACCGCCGGGGCAACTTCAACGGCACCTTCGACGACCTGATCTGCAACGCCCTGCTCGAAGAGCGGGACGCCGAGATTTCCTTGTCGCCGGGTTTCCGCTGGGGCGCGTCGCTGCTGCCCGGGCAGGATATCTCCATGAACGACGTCTACAACCAGACGGCGATCACCTATCCGGCGGCCTACCGGATCAAATTCACCGGCGCGTTCCTCAAGACCGTGCTGGAAGACGTGGCCGACAACATCTTCAACCCGGACCCCTATTACCAGCAGGGCGGGGACATGGTGCGCGTCGGCGGGCTGAATTACGACATCGATGTCGGCAGGAAGATCGGCCACCGCATTTCCAACATGACGCTGATGCGCAACGGCGAGGCGATCGACCCGGCCCGGGAATACACGGTGTCCGGCTGGGCCTCGGTCAACCCCGACACAAAAGGCCCGCCGATCTGGGAGGTCGTCGCCGGCTATATCGGCCGCAAGAAGATCATCACGCAGCCCGCACGCGGAAAGATCCGCGTCAGCGGCGTCTGAGCCGGCCGTGCTGGAGGACATCAGCTATCCGGGCGTCCTGCTGGCCGGCATCCTGACCTTCCTGTCGCCCTGCATCCTGCCGATCGTGCCGCCCTATCTCGCCTATCTCGGCGGCATCACGCTCGACCAGATCGACGTCGAAGGGCAGACCGACCGGGCCAAGGCGCTCAAGGTCTTCCGCGCCGCCTTCTTCTTCGTTCTCGGCTTTACGACGGTGTTCGTCGCCATGGGACTGGCGGCGTCCGCCATCGGGCGCTTCGTCGGCGACAATATCGACATTCTGGCGACCGTCGCCGGCATCCTGATCATCGTTCTGGGCCTGCACTTCGTCGGCGTTTTCCGGATCGGCTTCCTGTTCCGCGAAGCGCGCTTCCAGGTCGACCGCAAGCCGGCGGGCGCGGCCGGCGGCTATGTCATCGGGCTGGCCTTTGCCTTCGGCTGGACGCCCTGCGTCGGCCCGGTGCTGACCGGCATCCTGATGCTGGCCGCGGGCAAGGAAACGGCGCTGGAAGGCGGCTTTCTGCTCGGCGTCTACGCGCTCGGCATCGGCGTGCCGTTCCTGGTCGCCGCGCTCTTCGCCGGGGCGTTCCTCCGTTTTATGAAACGCTTCCGCCGCTTCATCCCGTGGGTCGAGCGCGCGCTCGGCGCCCTCCTCATCCTCACCGGCGTCCTGTTCATCACCGGCTCGCTGAACGAGATCGGCTTCTGGATCCAGGAAGCCTTTCCGGGGCTGGCGAAGCTGGCGGGATAGGCAGGACGGCCGCTATCCCAGGTGCAGCCAGATCAGCCGGTCGAAGGAGCGCAATTCGCGCAGGTTGTTGATGACGCGGAGCGCGCTCTTGTCCTTCCCGGCAAGGATCAGCCGGCGGATCGAATCGAGGCTGCCGTCGAACAGGCGCTTGAAGGCCGGATGGCCGCGTTCGCGCGGGCCCGCTTCGCGCTGGCAGCGCTCGTACCAGTGCTTCAGCGCGGCAAAGCGCTTGTCCATCTCCGCGACCTGGGCGGCATCGCCGAAGTCCGGCGGTTTCCGGCGATAGGCCCAGGCGCCGTCCATCGCCCGGTTCATGGCTGCGATGCAGTCGCTGTAGATCCACAGGCCGTTGCGCTTGCGCAGCGCCGCGAGGCGGCCGGCTACCGGCTTGAGGTGCGCGGCGGCAGCGTCCCTCTCGTCCGCGTCCACGGCGGCGAGGGCGGCGGACAGGGTCTTCGCCACCGCCGCGATATCGCCTTTGACGGCGCCGTCTCCGGCCAGCTTGCCGGGCGGATTCGCGCCGAAGGCCGCGGATACGGCGGCCCATTTCTCCGTCGCCTCGTCGAGCTCGGCCCCGGCGACCGCCAGATTGCCGGTGCGCAGGTAGAATTGCGCGAAGCGGACATGCTTCATCGCCGCGCCCACCTTCAGGTGGAAATCGTCGATGCCGCCGGCGAAAGCCGGACCGGCCGGCCCCATGAACGAGAGCGCCAGCATCAGGCCCAGAACGGGCCCGGCAACCATCTCGGGGAGCAGCGGTCTCATCGGAATTTGTCCTCCAGGAATTCCGCCATCCGGTCGGCGACGTCCTCGGCGTAGAAATCCAGAAACATGTGGTCCGCTTCCTCGACAACGGCGAAGCCGACGCGCGGGTTCTTCACCCCGGCCATCTTCGCGATCAGGTCGGGCACCACCCGGTCTTCCCGGCCGGCCAGCACGAGCAGCGGCGCGCCCCGATAGGCGCCGAGCAGGCCCGGCGTGTCGCGGCCGGGATCGTTACGGTGGTAGTCGACGAAGCTGCTCGCCGCCACCGTCGCGCTTGGGCAGGACAGGAAGGGATGGTCCCTGAGCAGGGCGTCCCCCCTGGCGGCTGCCGCCTTCACGTCGGCGAGACGGTCGCGCTTGTGGCGCGTCCGGTAGGCTGAGTCGGCCCGCTCGGCGCTCCAGGTCGCCGGCGCCAGGGCGACCGCGGCGACCAGCGCGCCCGGCGGCGCCTTCAGCGCGTAGTGCACGATCTGGTTGCCGCCGCGCGAATGGCCGAACACCGCGACCTTTCCTGCGCCCTGCCGGTCCAGCCAGTCGCGCCACAGGCCGATCTCCCGGACCGCGTTGCTGTGCTTGTGCCGGTGTACCGCCTCGCACGGATACATGCCGGTGCGGGCCGATTCGCCGAGCGACAGGGTGATGGCGAGCGACGGGAGTTCCCGTTCGGCCAGCGCATTCTGGACGCCCGCGACGGTCTCCTGCCCCAGATGGGCCATGCTGCCGTGAACCATGAGGACGGCGCCGTCCGCCAGCGATGCGCCGTCCGGGACCAGCAGCCTGCCGAGGAGAATCCGGTCGCCGTCCGCAAGCCGTACGGTCTTCGCGGCAGCCTCGCCCGCCGCCGCGGAGAGCGAAAGCGCCAGGAGCAGGACGAATATTCTTTGCATCGCGCGCTTCGGGACTATGTGATTCCGGGTGCCTCCGGCAGCCGGGCGGATATCTTACATTCACGCCCGCGAATATGATAGACTGCCGGCATCCGCACAGAGAAGGGAGTTGGGACGATGATCGAGCGGCGGCAATTCCTGATCGGCGGCGGCGCCGCGGCAGTCGCGCTCGGGGCGGGCGGTCTGACCGGTCCGGCGCGGGCGAGCAACCCGGACTGGGTGCCGGGCTACCGCGCCACCGTGGACGATGACGGCCTGCATACCCAGCCCTGGTTCCATCAGGGCTTCCTCGACATGAAGGAAGACCTTGCGGAAGCCGCCGCCGGCGGCAAGCGCCTCATGGTGATCTGGGAGCAGAAGGGCTGCCCCTATTGCCGGGAAATGCACAAGCGAAACCTCGCGCTGAGACCGATCAACGACTACATCCGCGAACATTTCCTGGTCGTGCAGCTCAACATGTGGGGTTCGCGCGAGACGACGGATTTCGACGGCAAGGCGATGGAAGAGAAGGCGCTGGCCCGGCGCTGGCGGGTGAACTTCACGCCGACGGTCAATTTCTTCCCGCCGACGGTGGCGGAGGTCGAAGGCAAGTCGGGCCTTGAGGTGGAGGTCGCGCGCATGCCGGGCTACCTGAAACCCGCGCATTTCCTCACCTACATGGAATTCGTCCGGGACGAGGGCTACAAGAAAGAGGACTTCCAGCGCTATCTGCTGACCAAGTTCCGCGCCATCCACGACAAGGGCGGCGACCCGTTCCGCCTCGACAAGCTGACCCGGCCGCAATCGTAGGAGCGGATACGATGCGCAGGTTGATTTTCGCTTTCGCTGCGCTGTTCGCGCTGGCCGCCGTCGCGAAGGCCGACGAGGTCAAGGTCGGCGGCGACGGCCTGTATCACCAGGACTGGTTTCTCCAGAGCTTCCTCGACCTGAAGGAAGACCTTCAGGAGGCGGCCGATGCCGGCAAGCGCCTCGTCATCCTCTGGGAGCAGAAGGGCTGCCCCTATTGCAAGGAGTTGCATCACGTCAATTTCGTCGACCCGGCGATCCGCAAGTATCTCCAGGCGAATTTCGTCGTCCTGCAGCTCGATGTCTGGGGCGCGCGGCCGGTGACCGATTTCGATGGCAAGGAAATGTCCGAGAAGAAGCTGGCGCGGCGCTACGGCGTCCGCTTCACGCCGACCATCCAGTTCCTGCCGGCGACGGTCGCGGCGACGGAAGGCAAGGCCGGCAAGGCCCTCGAAGTCACCCGGATGCCCGGCTATCTGGAGCCGGCGCCGTTCCTCATCATGTTCCGCTATGTGCGCGAAAAAGCCTACGAGAAAACGCCGTTCCGGAAATACCTGCGCGCCGAGATGAAGCGGTCGGGGTAAAGGTATCTCCCGGTGTCGCCCCGGCAGACCAACGGGAGAGCCGGGGCTCGGAGCCTGTCCTGATCTTGTCGAAGGGGCCGACCCGAGAGTCCGTGCCGGGGGACACTTCTGGACCCCGGATCGTCGCTGCGCTCCGTCCGGGGTGACAAGGGAGGGGGTCGGAGACGGTGACTAGAGCGCCTGATTTATATTTCGAAATAATAAAATAACGGAATTTCCTAGTTTAGGGTCGAGCTAAACATGGTCGAATTCTTCTTTATCGGTCGTCTCGACGAGAATTGTAACCGCAGAAATTCGCTAACCGCCCCATGTTTCTGGTTTCTTGGTTCAAAACGGTAGCAATCCACTGTCTTTGTCCTTCTCCGAGCGCCACCACTCCCCATATAGCTGAAGAATCGTTCTTCCATGATTCTTCGCATATCATTCCCTTGTCCTTGTAATACTTGAGCACATGCAACATCTCCGTTGCTCTTGAAAGAAAATCTGTCAATTTTTCTAAATCAGGTCCAGCTTCATCTACATCTCTTGCTAGCGTCAGAAGAGAAATATAGGAAGCGGCCTCCACAGCGTTGTAACCAGACATTTGACTTGTCATGGCTAGCCCAGCACCTTCCGGAGTGAGTTCATAGCCAAGATGCTTTAGATGCTTTTCCGCATCCCGGAGCATCTTTCTGCTCGGCCTCTTACGCCTCTTCGAGAACATCGGTAAAGCGCATTCGTCGTCTCTTAGCGCGAGCGGTCTGTATTACCGAAATTTACACATTCTTGATCACGAACCGGTAAACTCCGCCGTCCTCGCCCGATTCCATCAGTTCGCAGCCGGTCTGGCGGCAGAAGGCCTCGAAATCCGCCGTCGCGCCCGGGTCGGTCGCGTGCACTTCCAGCAGGCCGCCGGACGCCATTTTCTTGAGAGCCTTCTTCGCCTTGAGGATCGGCAGGGGGCAGTTCAGGCCCTTGGTGTCGAGGAACTGGTCGGCCATCGGCGGGGGTCTTCCTTCGTCTGTTGTTGCGGTCCGGCGGCGCCGCGCCGCAATCTGGGTCGCCGCAGCCGTTCTGTCATCCCGGCAGGCGCACGAAACATCCGGCAAATTGTCCGGGCCAACAGATTATCCGGGGTGGCGATTGCCATTCATTCAAAATATTGAATACAATATCCGGCAGCCCGTCAATGGGGCGGGCGGACGGCCGGAGACCGGGGCTCTGACTCAGCGCAGGATCAGCATGGCAGCGGCATCCCGGCCGGTCTTCGTCGGGCACGAAATCTATCGCCGCGCCGCCTATGGCGGCAACCACCCGCTGGCGATTCCGCGGGTCGAGACGGCGGTAGACCTGTGCCGCGACCTCGGCTGGATCGACCCGGCAGCCTGGGTCGAAAGCCCGGTCGCCGGCGCCGCGACCCTCGGCCGGTTCCACGATCCCGCCTATATCGAGGCGCTGCGCCGGGCCGACGAGGACGGCGAGATCGCGCCGGAAACGCGCGGGCGCTACAATCTCGGCACTCTGGAAAATCCCGTGTTTGCCGGCGTGTTCCGGCGCGCCTCGACCTCGGTCGGCGGTTCGATCGCCGCGGCGGAGCAGGCGCTGGCCGGCCGGATCGCCTACCATCCGGCGGGCGGCACCCATCACGGCCGGCCGGACCGGGCGAGCGGCTTCTGCTATTTCAACGACCCGGTCTTCGCCATCCTGACCGCGCTGGACGCCGGTATCGGCCGGCTGGTTCATGCCGATCTCGACGCCCATCACGGCGACGGCGTGCAGGACGCCTTCGCCGGCGACCCCCGGGTCTACACGATCTCGATCCACGAGCGCGAGCGCTGGCCCCATACCGGCGCGCTGGACGATACCGGCGGCGGCCAAAGCTGCAACCTGCCGGTGGCGCCCGGCTTTACGGACGCTGATCTGGACCTGCTGATGGCGGATGTCGTGCTGCCGCTGGTCCGCCGGGCGGCGCCGGAACTAGTCGTCGTCACCTGCGGCGCCGACGGGCTGGCCGGCGATCCGCTGTCCCGGATGGCGCTCACCAACCGGGCGCTGTGGGACGCCGCCTCGGCACTGGCCGCCGAGGCGCCGGGCGCTGTCATCCTGGGCGGCGGCGGCTACAATCCGTGGACGGTCGCCCGCTGCTGGGCCGGCCTGTGGGGCGTGCTCAACGGCTTTGCGTTGCCGGACCGGCTGCCGCCCGCCGCGGTCCGGCGGCTGGAAGGGCTGGATTGCGACCTGGTCGACGAGGAAGACCGCGACCCGCGCTGGTTGACGACACTGGCCGACGAACGGCAAGACAGGACGGCGCGGCCCGGGACGGCGGCGCTGGCGCGGCGCGCGCTGAACGTGCCGCGGCGCGGGCGCTGGAGCGCCGGCGTGCAGCGGGCGGCGGCGTAGCGGATTTGCCCGGAGGAGGGAGCGGACCTTGGAGACGGTAACCCTGATGGCGCTCGCCGGTCTTGTCATCGGCTTCGGTTTCGGCTTCGTCATCGAGCGGACGAATTTCTGCACCATGGGCGCGATTTCGGACGCCGCGACCTTCGGCGACTTCCGCCGCTTCCGGGCCTGGATGCTGGCGATGGCGGTCGCGATAATCGGCGCCCAGGCCCTGCACGGCGCGGAGATGATCGATCTCGGCGAGTCGATCTACCTCACGGCGAATCTCGGCTGGCTCGGCGCGATCCTCGGCGGGCTGCTGTTCGGCTTCGGCATGACCATCGCCGGCGGTTGCGGCACCCGCAACCTGGTGCGCTTCGGCGCCGGCGACCTGCGCTCGCTGGTCGTCCTCCTGGTGCTCGGCATCTTCGCCTACATGACGCTGCGCGGCCTGACCGGGCTGGTCCGCGTCGAACTCGAAAGCGCGGCCAACGTCGATCTGGAGGCGGCCGGCATCGATTCCCAGGGGATCGGGGTCCTGCTGGCCGGCCTCTTCGGCGCATCGGCCGGGACCGTGAACCTGGTGGTCGCCGTCGTCGCCGTCGCCGGCCTGCTGATCTGGTGCTTCATGGATGGCGCATTCCGGCGCTCGCCGCGCAACATCGTCGCCGGACTGGGCGTCGGCCTCGCCATCGTTGCCGGCTGGTACGCCACCGGCGTCCTCGGCTACGACGATTTCGAGCCGGCGCCTCTGACCTCGCTGACCTATGTCGCGCCGACCGGCAACGCGCTGGTCTATCTGATGACCTTCACCGGCGCGACGATCAACTTCGGCATCGCCAGCGTCGGCGGCGTGATCCTCGGCGCCTTCGTCTCCGCGATCCTGCGCGGCAATTTCCATCTGGCAACCTTCGCCGACGTCCAGGACATGCTGCGCAACATCTCCGGCGGCGCGCTCATGGGCGTCGGCGGCGTGATGGCGCTGGGCTGCACCATCGGCCAGGGGCTCACCGGCATTTCGACCCTTGCGCTGGGCTCCGTGCTCGCCATTCTGGCGATTATCGCCGGCGGGATCGCCGGGCTGAAATATATCGAGTGGCGCCTCTGATGGACGGATCCGCATTTCCCGGCCGCTCTGCCGGTTGGCTCGATCGCCTTGGCGACATCGAGCCGCTGGAGGATGCGGCATTCGATGCCGGGCTGGTTGCCGAAATGCAGCGCAATGCGCCGGCGTTCGCCGATCGGCCGATCCGCTTCTCGACGCCGACCTTCAAGGAATACGAGACCGGCGAACTGGCCGGCTGCGGCAAGAATAGCTTTCCGGCGTTTTCGATCACGGCGGGCGGCTGCGCCCTGATGTGCGACCACTGCCAGGCCAGCATCCTGGAGCCGATGATACCGGCGACAAGCCCGGAGATGCTCGACCGCAAGGTGCGCGACCTGGTGCTTTTGCAGGATCTGCAGGGCTTCCTGCTGTCCGGCGGCTCGAACCGGCGCAACGAGATCGCCTATGAGCGATTCTACCCGGTCATCGAGGGGCTGAAACGCGACTTTCCCCATCTGAAGATCGCCATCCATTCGGCGCTGCTCGACACGCGCCGCGCCCGGCTGATGGAGAGCGCCGGCGTCGATACCGCCATGATGGACGTGATCGGCGCGCAGGAAACCATCCAGCAGGTCTATCATCTCGACCGGCCGGTCGCCGATTTCGAGGCGACGCTGGCCGCGCTGTGCGACACGTCGATGGAGGTCGTGCCCCATATCGTCGCCGGGCTGCACTACGGCCGTCTGCTCGGCGAAACCAACGCGCTCGACATCTGCAGCCGCCACGGCATCCACGCCCTGGTGCTGGTCGTCATCATGCCGTTCTACGCGAAGGCCGGAACCTTCGAGACGCCGGACACCGCAGCCGTCGGCCGCCTGTTCCTCGAGGCCCGGCGCCGGATCGCCGACCGGCAGGTGCTGCTCGGCTGCGCCCGGCCGGCCGGGATGCACAAGCGGGTGACGGATGCCTACGCCGTCATGGCCGGGCTGGACGGGATCGCCTTCCCGGCCGATGGCGCGGTTGCGGTTGCCGGGGCGATCGGCCGGCCGATGGAGCAGCAGCATGCCTGTTGCTCGATCAAGGTGGGCGGGGAGACGGTGACCGTGCCCGCAAGCTGCGCCGCGTGACCGGGCACGTCGATATCCTCGTCGTCGGCCTCGGGCCGGCCGGCGCGTCGGCGGCGCGGGAGGCGGCGCGGGCCGGTGCGTCGGTGCTGGCCGTGGACCGCAAACGCGCGGCCGGCGAGCCGGTGCAGTGCGCCGAGTTCGTGCCGCGGCTGATCGGCCAGGATGTCGAAGGCGTGGCGCCGGTCGCCGTCCAGCCCATCGAGGCCATGCATACCTTTGTCGAGGCCGCGGACTTCGACAGTGCCGACGGTTTCACCGGCACGATGATCGATCGCGGCCGCTTCGACGCCCTGCTCGTGGAGCAGGCGCGCGACGCCGGTGCGGAGTGCCGCTTCGATACGGTCTGGCACCGGGAGCTGGAGGTTGCGGCGAAACTGGTCATCGGCGCCGACGGGCCGCGGTCGAAGGTCCGCGCCGCGGCGGGGCTGCCGCAGCCGCGGCTGATCGAGACCCGGCAGGTAACCGTTCCGTTGCTCGATCCCAACAATGCGACCGAGATCTTCCTCTCGGCCGAGATCGAGGGCGGCTACGCCTGGCTGTTCCCCAAGGGCGACGTCGCCAATCTCGGCGTCGGCGTTGCGCCGAAAGCGCGACCGCGGCTCAAGCCGGTCCTCGAACGGTTACGCCGGCGCCTGATGGCCGAAGGCCGGATCGGCGACGCGGTCCTCGGCCATACCGGCGGCGCGATCCCGGTCGACGGTATCGTCGGGCCGGTCGCCGCGTTGCCCGATGGAGTGCCCGTATTGCTGGCCGGGGACGCCGCCGGTCTGACCAATCCGGTAACCGGCGCCGGAATCCCGGCCGCGGTCATGTCCGGCGCCCTGGCCGGGGAGGCGGCCGCCCGCTGGATCGCCGGCGCAGCGGATGCGCTCGACGACTATGCCGAGGAGATCGACGACCTGTTCGGCGCCTCGCTGCGCCGCGCCGTGGCGCGCCGGCGCGAACTCGAGCGGGCCTTTGCCGATTCGGTCCCGCAACCGGCCGACCTGCGGCGCGGCTGGATCGCCTATCCGGAATACTGGGCGGCCCGGCCGGCCGTTCCGACGCCCGATCCGCAGAACGCGATGGGAGCGCCATGACCTGCCTCAAGCCCGAAAGCGCGATGCCTGCCGAAACCGGCCCGAACGGCGCGGACTTCAACCCCTTCGCGGTCATGCAGCCGCGCCGGCCCGACGCCATTCCGCGGGATTTCCGCAATGGCGGCCGGGTGAAGACGGCCGACGTGGCGCCGGCGGGCGTCTATCTGCCCAACAACAACGTCATGACGCCGGCCATGCGTTCGCCGGACTATGTCCAGATGTCGACCGCGGCGGCGATCACGCTCGGGATCATGCCGGGCATGCTCTACCGCTGCGCCTGCACCCGCTGCCTGAACCTGCTGCTGACCTATCCCGAGGGCTGCCGGGCGAACTGCGCCTATTGCGGTCTGGCGCGGCACCGGGAGGCCGAGCGCGACTATGCCGACCGCAACTTCATCCGGGTCGACTGGCCGGCGGTGCCGATGGCCGAGATCGTGGACAAGGTGGCGGCGGACGGCGAAAACACGCCGTTCCACCGCATGTGCATCAGCATGATCACCCATCCGCGCTCCGACGACGATACGGTGACGGTGCTGAAACAGTGGACCGACCGGATCGACCCGGCGACCGTTCCGGTCTCGATCCTGTCCAACCCGACGACGATGCAGCGCGCGGACGTCGAGACGCTGAAAGGCCTGGGCGCCGACATCTTCACCGTGGCGCTCGACGCCGCGACGCCGGAGATTTTCGACCGGACGCGAGGCAAGGGCGTCGACAGCCCGCACAGCTGGCGCAAATACTGGGACATCCTGATGGACGCCCGGGACGTATTCGGGCCGCAGAAGTTCGGCGCCCATATCATCGTCGGCATGGGCGAGACCGAGGCCGACGTGCTGAACCTTGTCCAGCGGCTGGTCGACCTCGGCGGGCACAGCCACATGTTCTGCTTCTTCCCGGAAAAGGGCTCGCTGATGGACCATCTGCCGGCGACGCCGCGCGACCAGTGGCGGCGGGTCCAACTGGCGCGCTACCTGATCGACTATTGCGATGTCCGGGTCGATCGGATGGCGTTCGACGGGGAGGGCAGGGTGACGGATTTCGGCCTGCCGCAAAGCGAACTTGACGCGATTATCGACGCCGGGATCGCCTTCCGCACGTCCGGCTGCCCGGGCAAGTTTCAGGAAGACATCTCGGCCTGCGACCGGCCCTACGGCGATTCGCCGCCCAGCAACATCGCCAGCTATCCGTTCCAGCCCGCCGGCGCCGACATCCGCCGCATCCGACATCAACTCGACATGGAGAAGCCGGGCGAGGCCTACGAGCCGGGCGAGGAGTTCGACGACCCGGACGATTCCCCCGCGCCGGAAGCGCGCGCGTCTTGAGCGAGACCGGCGACAGGCCCGGATTCCGGGTCATCGATACCGGCGTCCGCGACGGCAGCCTCCAGATCGCGTTCGACCAGGCGCTCGTGGAACTGCGCAAGGCCGGCGCGGTGCCGGACACGGTGCGCTTCCTGCGCTTCCCGCCGACCGCGCTGATCGGCCGGCACCAGGATTTGAGCCGGGAGCTGAAGCTCGACCATTGCCGCGCAGCCGGCGTCGGCGTCGTGCGGCGCATCACCGGCGGCGGCGCGATCTATCTGGACGAGGGCCAGCTCGGCTGGGAACTGGTCTGCGACCGGCGGAAAATCGGCGTCGCGACGCTGGCGGACATGACCGCCCGGATTTGCATGGCGGCGGCGGCCGGCCTCTCGTCCCTCGGCATCGCGGCGGAGTACCGCCCGCCGACGGACATTGTGGTGGACGGGCAGAAGATTTGCGGCACCGGCGGCTATTTCGACGATGACATCGTCATGTACCAGGGCACGACGCTGGTCGATCTCGATCTGCCGGCGATGATGGCGGCGATCAACGTGGCGGCCCCGAAGGAGGGCGCGCCGCCGCCGCCGCGGGTGACCACCCTGCGTGCCCTGTTGCCGGACGCCGACCTTTCCATGGAAAGATTGCAGGCCGCGCTGATCGCCGGCTTCGAGGACGGGCTGGGGATCGCCTGCACCGCGTCCGAACCGGGCGAGGCGGAAGAGTCCCTGGCGCAGCGGTTGTGCGATGAGGAAATCGGCACGCCGGACTTCATCGCCGGAATCGACGATCCGGGCGCCGACGCCTCGGTGCGCCACGGCGAAAGCGGTCCGGTCAACGCCTGGCTGCGGGTCGAGGGCCGGCGCAACGACCGGGTGCGCGAGGTGCTGTTCACCGGCGATTTCGTCATGGTGCCGCCGCGCCTCGTCCTGGACCTGGAAGGCAGCCTGCGCGGCGCCGTCTCCGGCGAGGTTGCGGCGCACATAGCGGCCTTCTTCAGCGAGGCGCCGCCCCAGATCGCGACCGCGCCGCCGGAAGCCTTTGCCGGGGCCGTCGCCGCGGCCTTTGCCGGCGCATGAAGTCGCTCACGGTCATCCAGCATACCTCGGCCGAATATCTCGGCCTGATGGAAGACCATTTCGAAGGCCGGCGCATCCGCTTCACCTACGTCCGCCCCTTCACCGAAGGCGTGGCGCCGCCGCACCCCGACGCCGTTGCCGACGGCCTCATCCTGCTCGGCGGCGGGCCCTGGGGATCGGCCGGCGCGCGCGACCTGCCGACCCTCGAGGCCGAAATCGCCGTCGCCCGGACCTGCCTGATGGTCGAGAAACCGGTCGTCGGCATCGGCCTCGGCGCGCAAATCCTGGCATTGGCCGCAGGCGGCTCGGTCGAGGCGGCGCCGCTGCGCTTCACCGTCGATACGGCGCTGCGTTGCATGGAGGAGGCGCTGAACGGCTATCTGCCCGAGTCCTGGCCCGTCGCCGTCTACGGCCGCGACCGGGCCGTGCCGCCGGATTATGCGCAGGTCCTGGCACGCGCCGGCGACGGCGAGCCGGCGCTGTGGCAGATCGGCGGCAATGCGTTCGGCTTCGCCGGCCATCCCGGCCTCAAGGTCGCCATGGTCGAGGACCTGATCATGGAATTCGAGGAGGCGCCCGCCGATCCGGCGCCGGCCCTGCGCGATCTCCGCGCCGCCCAGCGCGCCATCGAGGATGCGCTGGTGCCGATCATGACCGGCCTCGTCCAGCTGACCGGCCTGATGCAGCCGGGCGGAGAATAGCGGGCGGCGGGACCGGCCGTCGCCCGGTCCCGGAGCGAATTCGACCGGTACGGATCTCCGACTGCGCGGCGACACTTCTGCCCGACACCCTTTCCCGTCATTTCGACCGAAGCGGTTCGAAGAACCGCGGAGCGGAGAAATCTGTCACCCGCGGAGCCTGGTCCCGAGCGGCTTGCCGGAAAGATTTCTCCGCTCCATGACCCTGCGGGCCATTCCGGTCGAAATGACGGGGTGAGGAGGGTGTGGGTCAGTCGGTCCGACGGTTCAAATCGAAGCGGGATCACGCCGACTCCGCTTTGTCCGCTGCGGGGATTTGCCCGGCGTCGCCGACATATTCAAAAGTTGCTATCTGTCGGGAGTTTCAATACCCTGTCGGCACAGCCGGTCGGCCAGCGTTAGGGGGCATGTCGTGACGGACAAACTGGTCATCGTGATGGCGAACACGGACACGCGCAACGGCGAGGAACTGGGCGCGCCGATCTTCCAGGCGACCGTCGCCGCGGCGATGGAATACGAGGTCGACGTGATCTGCACGGCCACCTCGGGCCGCCTGATGAAGAAGGGCGTCGCCGAACATCTCGTGGTCAAGGAAGGCTCGCCGAAATCGGTCTACGATTTCATCCAGGACGCCCACGAGGCGGGCGTGAAATTCTACTGCTGCTCGCCCAATCTCGACCTGTTCGACATGACCAAGGACGACCTGATCCCCGAATGCGAGGGCATCGTCGGCGGCGCCCATCTGATCGAGGAGATCATGGAGGACGACGTCAAGGTGCTGACCTACTGAGGAAGGGGATCCGGCAACGGACATGGACCACGGCGCCGCCACCCGCGTGCAGGAGCATATCGGCGATCCGGTTTCGGACGCGCCGCCGCTCGACCGCGACGCCCTGGAAGAGATTTTCGGCGATATCCAGGCCGACCTGCGCTACGACCACGAACTCAACGGCTGCCTGAACTGCGGCATCTGCACGGCGACCTGCCCGGCGGCCCATTATTACGATTTCAGCCCGCGCGAGATCGTCCAGCTGCTCTGGACGGAAAATCTCGAGGGCATCTACGACGCGATGCAGGAAAAGATCTGGGCCTGTGCCCAGTGCTACACCTGCGCGGCGCGCTGCCCGTTCGGCAACAGCCCCGGCGGCCTCGTCATGCTGATGCGCGAGGTCGCGATCAAGCACGGCATGGAGTCGGCGAAGAATGTGCTGCGCCCGTTCAGCCGGGTCATGCTCAAGCTGATCTCGACCGGCAACCAGCTCGCCCCGGACATGATCAATCCGGACCATTTCGCCGACTGGGGGCCGAACATCGCCAAGGTGGATGCGCCGCTCAAGCTGCTGCGCAAGGCGATCCCGATGCCGACGCTCAACACCACGGCGACGGCCTGGGAGGTCAATCTGAAGACCTCGGTGGAGCTTTACACGATCTGGGAAATGACCGGCGTGCTCGACCAGCTCGAAGGGATCGACGAGAATCTGTTCGACGTCATTACCGACATCATGGACGAGAAGCGCGAGGACTGGGAAGACTTCCTTGAAGAGCAGGAAGACGAGGACGAAGACGACGACTGAGCCGCCCGCGGCGGCTCGCGCAGGAGACAAGGGATATGACCGGCACACCGAACGATACCGGGAACGCTTCGGGCGAAAGCGGCGAACGCTTTACCGGACACGGCAGCGAATGGCGCGATGCGAACCTGTCGGCGCAGGACGCGCGCACCGCCACCGCTTGGGTCGAGGCCAAGGTCGACAAGCGCTCCATGCTGACGAACAAGGATCGCGTCGAAGACGTGCGCGATATCATGTGGCAGCTGGAGAAAGATGGCGAGATCGCCGTCCACCGGGTCGACGACGGCCATGCGCCGGTCGAGGTCAAGACGCTCTACGGCTGGACCAAGCGCATCCCGACGACCCGGCTCTGGCATCACAAGTCGTGCGGCCAGTGCGGCAACATTCCGGGCTACCCGGCCTCGCTGCTCTGGCTGATGAACGAACTCGGCATCGAATATCTCGACGAGACCGACCAGACCTCCTGCACCGCCTGGAACTATCACGGCTCGGGCATCGGCAATCTGGAGAGCCTGGCCGCGGTCTTCCTGCGCAATTTCCACCAGGCCTATGTCAGCGCCCGCGCCCAGGGCCTGCCGGACGCCTACTACTATCCGCTGGTCCATTGCGGCACGTCGTTCGGCAACTACAAGGAGGTGCGCCACTATCTGCTGCACTCCGCCGAGTTGCGCGAGCGGGTGAAGAAGATCCTCGCCAAGCTCGACCGGCTGGTCGACGGTAAGCTGCTGATCCCGGAAGAGGTCGTGCACTATTCGGAATGGGTGCATGTCATGCGCGACCGCATCGCGGACCGCCAGACGATCGACGCCAGCGCCATCCGCGCGACCATCCATCCGGCCTGCCATGTCTACAAGATGGTGCCGGAGGACGCGATCTACGACGACGACATCCTGGAGGGGAACCGGGTCGCGGTCTCGACCGGCGTGATCGGCGCGCTGGGCGCCCAGGTGATCGACTATTCGACCTGGTACGATTGCTGCGGCTTCGGCTTCCGCCACATCATCTCGGAGCGCGAGTTCACCCGCTCCTTCGCGATCGACCGCAAGGTCAAGGTCGCGGTGGAGGAGGCCCGGGCCGACGTGATGATCGGCCACGACACCGGCTGCATTACGACGCTGGACAAGAACCAGTGGATCGGCAAGGCTGCCGGCAAGGACTACGACCTGCCGATCCTGGCCGACTGCCAGTTCGCGGCGCTGGTCTGCGGCGCCCATCCGTTCAAGATCGTCCAGTCCCACTGGCACGCCTCGTCGACCGAGACGCTGATGGAGAAGCTGGGCATCGACTGGCGCGCGGCGAAGGCGGAGTTCGAGGCCTATCTCAAGCAGGTCGAAGCCGGCGACCAGGAGAATCTCTACGATCCGCGCCTGATGATCACCTCGGGCCCCGGCTTCAAGCGGATAGAGAACGGAACACTCGAGACGGGCACATGACCAAGCCGGTCCTCGTGGTCGGCGGCGGCCCGGCCGGGCTCGCCGCAGCCGAGGCGCTGTCCGGCGTCGGCCGGAACGCCGTTCTGGTGGAGAAGGAGGACCGGCTCGGCGGCGCGCCGATCCTCTCCGGCTACGCCAAGCTGGTGCCGACCGGGGAATGGGCGAAGGACGCCATAGGCGGCATGGTCGCGCGGGTCGAAGGCGACGCTACGGTCGATGTCCGGACCGGCTGCACCGTGCAGGAATTCGGCGGCGAGCCCGGCGCGTTCGCGGCGACCCTGTCGGACGGCGCCACGGTCGAGGCTTCGGCCGCCATCCTGTGCACCGGCTTTACCCATTTCGATTCGGTCAACAAGCCGGAATGGGGCTTCGGCAGCTTCCCCGACGTCGTGACCACGACCCAGGTCGAGCAGATGATCTCGTCGGGCGCCGGCGTGCGCTGCCCGTCCGACGGCCGCACGCCGAAGCGGGTGGCGATCTTGCTCTGCGTCGGCTCGCGCGACCGCCAGATCGGCCGCGAATGGTGCTCCAAGATCTGCTGTACGGTGAGCGCCAACATCGCGATGGAAATCCGCGAGGAAGTGCCGGACTGCCACGTCTACATCTACTACATGGATATCCGCACCTTCGGCCTCTACGAGACGAGCTACTACTGGCGCAGCCAGGAGGAGTTCAAGGTCAAGTATATCAAGGCGCGGATCGCCGAGGTGACCTCGGACGGCGAACGGCTGATCGTCAAGGGCGAGGACACGCTGGTCAAACGGCCGATCACCATTCCCTTCGACATGGTCGTCCACGCCATCGGCATGGACCCGAACGTCGATAACCTGCTGCTGTCTTCCATTTTCGGGGTCGACCTGGAGCCGCACGGCAACATTGCCCGGCAGTCGGCCTATGGCGGCATGGGGCGGACCAGCCGGCCCGGCGTGTTCGTCGCCGGCGCGGCGACCGGGCCGGAGACCATCGACGATTCGATCGCCCAGGCGAATGCCGCGGCCATCGCGGCGCTCGGCGCCGGCCGGGCGGCGGCGGACGAAGCGGCCTGAGCGGATGATGGCGCACGCCCTGCGCGGGACGGCGGGACGGGACGAGCCGGTCCCCGAGCGGCCGGAGCTGCATCTCTCCGGCCCGCGTCTGCGCCAGGCGCTGGAAAGCCTGATCGCCGGCAGCGAGGAGCAGGGCGGCGTCGAGCGCTATGTCGATGCCGTGAAGCTCAAGGCCTCCGCATTCGGCGACGCCCTCGCCGGCGGGGCGGCCGGCCTGAAGCCCGCGGCGTTCGGCGAACTCTGCGCCCTGATGCCTTCGGTGCGCCGGCGCATCGGGCCCTATCTCGACCGGAAGGGTTTTGCGACCGTCTGCACGGCAATCGACGCGTTGCTGGACGGCAGGACCGATACGACGACGACCGACGCACGGCTCGCCGCCTTCGAGGGCGCCTTTCCGCGCGACCGGGACCATCGCTGGGTGCGCGACCTGGCGGCCGAACTGCTGCACAACCTCGACCCGGAGCGCTATCCGCCGATGCAGCGCTGGGTCTGGGACGCCAAGACCAACACCGGCGTGCTGCGCGAGATCTGGTGGGGCGACGATGTCGACCACATCATGATCGACGTGCCGGACAGCTACGGCGCCTTCGTCATGCTGCGCGAGGAACTGTCGCAATTCTTCACGGAAAACGGCGTGTTCCGGGACATTCTCCAATATGTCGATCTGCTCCTCGCCCATGTCTACGCCGCCTATATCGGCGAGCAGGGCGGACAGTATCTGCGTACCGATTTCGCGACGCCGGAAGATCCGATGCTGCACACCCGCCGGATGCTCGGGCTGGACGGCGTCGGCGCCAGGGGCCGGACGAAGCCTGCCGCGGTGGACGGCGACGCGCGGCCCGTCGGCGCCCCCAGGCTGCTCAACTAGGCCCGGGCGCGCGATGCCGATCCACGAACAGTCGCTGATCCGGCCGGAGAATATCCGGACTCACGACAACCTGGTGCTCGACGGCGTCGACGTGTCCGGCCACTGGTCGACCTTCATCGAGCCGCGGGTCGTCACCGACTACAACGAGGCGCTGGAGGACGAGATCGCGGCGCTGCCCGGCGGCGAATATATCCACCGCTGCTGGCAATGCGGCTCCTGCACCAACTCCTGCACGGTCAACGCCGTCAACCCGGACTTCAACCCGCGCTACTGGATCTACCTGATCCGCATGGGCATGGAATCCGAGCTGCTGCGCGACAAGGACATCATCTGGCAGTGCGTCTCGTGCAACAAATGCACCTACGCCTGTCCGCGTGACGTCGAGCCGGAAGGGGTGATGAAGGCGACCGCGCACTGGCTGGAGAAGAAGGGCCATACGCCGAAATCGCCCTCGATCATTTTCGACGAGATTTTCGCCGAACAGGTGATCGCGCGCGGCAAGATCGAGGAATCGTCCATCATTCGGACGTTCCTCAAGCGCACCGGCCAGCCGCTGATGCAGGACTGGCTGATCGCGATGGCGCGCAGCCTGATGATGAAGCTGCCCATCGGCCTGATGCGGCGCATGGGCCTGGCCGTGCTGTTCCGGCCGCGCACCGCCGGCTGGTCGAAGGCGCGGGCGGCGCTCGAAGACTATGTCGAGGAATGCGAACGCGAACAACGCCGGGCGCTCGGCCTGGGCAACGGGAAGCCGGAATGAGCGAAGAACGGAAATACGACCGCGTCGCCTACTATCCCGGCTGTGCGCTGGAAGGCACCGGCCATGCCTACAACCGCTCGACCAAGGCGGTCGGCAAGGCGCTCGGCCTGAAGCTGGACGAGGTGAAGAACTGGAACTGCTGCGGGGCGATGGAGGTCAAGAATATCGACCCGAAGATCCAGACCTACCTGTCGTCCCGGGTCATGTCGATCGCCGCGAACGAAATGGGCCACGATGTCGTCATGGCGCCGTGCAACGGCTGCTACCACAATCTCAAGAAGGCCGAATACGACCTGGAGCACGACGGCAAATCGCGCGAGGTCGTCGACCGCCTGTCCTCCAAGGCCGGCCATGAAACCTACGAGGCCGGGCAGGTCGAAACCATCCATGCCCTCGACTGGATCAAGGACGGGATCGGCGAGGACGGCCTGAAAGCCAGGGTCAAAAACAGCCTGCAAGGCGTTAAAATCGCGAACTATTACGGTTGCATGTACACGCGGCCGCGCCACATCTTCCCGGAGAAGGACGCCGGGCCGGGTTCGGAATCGACATCCGAACCGCACTTCATGGACGACCTGCTGGCCGCGGCCGGCGCCGAGAATGTCGATTTCCCGCTCAAGACGGCCTGCTGCGGCGGCGCGCACACGCTCTCGGACAGCGACATCTCGACGAAACTGGTGCTGAACATCCTCGAAGCCGCCGAGGCCGCCGGCGCCGACGTTATCGCCACGGAATGCCCGACCTGCCATTCCGGGCTCGAAATGCACCAGATCCGCGCCGAAAAGCGGCTCGGCCGGAAAACGACGGTGAAAATCCTCTATTTCACCCAGCTGCTCGGCGTCGCGCTGGGCCTCAGCCCGCGCAAGGTCGGCGTGCACGAGAATGTCTCCGACTCGCGCGGTTTCCTGAAGGAAAAGGGCCTGGCATGACGCCGTTCGCCGACATCGAAGCGGCGCTCGACGGTTTCGATTCCGCCCGAATCGATGCCGGGGAGGGCGATCCAGCCGGCCGCCTGCTCGGTCTGGCTGAGATGGTGCTGGAAAACTGGATCAAAGCCCGCGACGAGGCGCCGACCGCGGACGAGCGCGAAGGCTTCCGCCTGCTCGCCCTGCACCGGCAGGGCGCGCGCGGCGAACCCAGCTTCAACGCGTGCCGCGAAACCTGCCGCGAGATCGCCTACCACGCCAACCTGCTGCGCCTGGAACCGGACCATGACGAAACCGGCCGCCGCGCGGCCATGATGGCGATGCTGGTGCGCCATCTCCTGCTTTTCGTCTCGGGCAAAATGCAGGTTGCGGGGCTGGGCGAATTTTGCTGTTCATCGCGCGGCTTGCGCTCGCTCGATCGGGACGCAGCCCAAGCACCTGAATACACGCCCGAATTGACGAAGGTTGCCTGATCCATGCCGACTGTCCGTGGATGCCATCTGCCCGACGACCTGCTCTACGACGTGCCGAACCATATCTGGTTCACCGAAACCGGCGACGGCAACCTGCGTCTCGGCATGACCAGCGTGGCGACGGCGATGGCGGGCAATCTGGTCGCCTTCACGCCGAAGAAGGTCGGCCGGTCGGTCAAGGCCGGGCGGTCCTGCGCCACCGTCGAATCCGGCAAATGGGTCGGCCCGGCCAAGTCGGCGGCCGGCGGCGAGGTCGTCGAGGTCAACGACGCGCTGGTCGAGGAGCCGAGCCTGGCGAACCAGGACCCGTACAGCGCCTGGATGGTCGTGCTCCGGCCGGACGACTGGGACAGCGTGAAGCCGACCCTGACGCCAGGCACCGACGTCGCTGCGGCCTACGAAGCCAAGATGGACGAGGACGGCTTCGCCGGCTGCGAGTGAACCGCCGCCTTACGGTCGCGCGACGCCGGCCAGCGGCCGGGTCGACAGGCAGCCGGCCAGGATATCGAGCCGGTTGACGTCGAATTCGCGCCACAGGCCGGGCAGCGCCGGGTCCTCGCCGTACCAGGCGCGCAGGAACGGATCGAGCCAGGGCCGCAATTCGCCGGTGCGCAGGTCGCCCGGCGTCCAGCCGGCAAGGCCCGCCGCCTTCAGGAACGCCGTTTCGTCCGCCGCATCGGCCGCCAGGTCCAGCAGCCGGTTCAGCCGCTCCACGTCCTCGCGCAGCAAGGCGGCCCGGAAATAGCTCGGATCTCCGGCCAGTTCCGCCGTTACGGCGTCGATCACGGCTTGTCTGCTCATGGCGGTCGGTCCTGTCTGAGGCGGTCGTGTACAGCCTGAAACGCAATTCTATCGAGTCAAATCGTGAAGTTCGCACGCCATTTCGTGCAGACCGAGCGCATCGACGCCGTTGGCGACCGGATAACGATCCCGCCCGGAATGGACGATGAAAGCGCGCTCCGGTTCGATGTCCTGATGCGCATGATGGAAACCTCTGTCGAGTCGTGGCGCCAGCCCTCGCTTGATTTCGATAGCCCAGCGTTTACCGCCCGGCAGGTCCAGAATGAGGTCGATTTCCGCGCCTGCGGCAGTGCGGTAGAAACTTGCAGCGGTGCGATCCGGCGAGACATTCAGAAGGTTCTCCACAACGAATCCTTCCCAGCTTCCACCGGCAACCGGATGGCCGAGGACGGCTTCCCGATCGCCGAGCCCAAGCAGCGCATGGACGATGCCGCTGTCGCGGATATAGACCTTGGGCGATTTGACGAGCCGTTTGCGGACGTTGGCGTGGAACGGCGGCAGGCGCCGCACCAGCAGCAGGTCGACCATAAGATCGAGATAGCGCGCCACCGCCTTGCCTTCGACCGCAAGCCCGCGTGCGAACTGCGCTGCATTGAAGAGGCCGCCTTGGGCGTGGGCCAGCATCGTCCAGAAGCGCCGCAGGGTTTCCGCCGGAATCCGCTGCCCGAATTGCGGGATGTCGCGTTCCAGGTAGGTGCGGATGAAATTCTCACGCCAGACGGCGCTGGCGTCGTCGTTGCCGGCCAGGAAGCTGTCGGGGAAGCCGCCCGCGATCCACAATTTTTCGCTCTTGTCCGCGCCGGTTTCGAGAATGTCCAGCGGATCGAGTTCGACATAGGCAATTCGCCCGGCCAGGGATTCGCCCGATTGCCGGAGCAGTTCCATGGAAGCCGAACCCAGAAGCAGGAACCGGCCGGCCCTGCGGCCGCGGCGACGCCCTCTGTCGATCAGCCCGCGCAGCGTCTGGAACAACTCCGGCATGCGCTGAATCTCGTCGAGGATGACCAGCTTGTCTTCGTTTGCCGACAGATAGAGGCCGGGATCGGCAAGCTTCTCGCGGTCCGGCGGCGCCTCGAGATCGAGATAGACGGATTGCCGGCCCGTCAGGTCGTTGGCGGCGATATGTTCCGCAAGGGTCGTCTTGCCGGCTTGACGCGGCCCGAGCAGGGCGACGGCCGGGAATTGCCCCAGTCGGTCCAGCACGGGACGAAGAAGACGCCGCTCGATCATCCTTGTAAATATGCCATCGTATGGCAGAAATGCAAGGTTAATTGCGCAAAGCGCCTTTATCGGTCACTCTCTGAGCTGCAAATTTCTCCGTCGTTATAGTTTTCCCGCTTCGCTGAAAGCAATGGCCGCCCGGCAAGAGCCCATGCCCGATTCCCTTCCCGCCCATGCGCCGGTCGTCGTCATCGGCGGCGGCATCATGGGCTGCTCGACGCTCTACCATCTGGCAACGATGGGCGTCACCGACGCCATCCTGCTGGAGCGCAACCGGCTGACCTCGGGCACGACATGGCATTCCGCGGCGCAGGTGCGGGCGTTGCGGCAGTCGCGCAATCTCACCCGGCTGATCCGGTATTCGGTCGACCTCTACGCCCGGCTCGAACGGGAGACCGGCCAGAGCGTCGGCTGGATACAGAAGGGTTCCCTGTCGATCGCGACGACGCCGGACCGGCTGACCCATATCCGGCGCCAGGCCGCGCTGGCCCGGGCCTACGGCATCGAGGCACACGAGATCGGCGCCGGCGAGGCCAAGGCGCGCTGGCCGCTGATGAATGCCGGTGACGTGCTCGGCGCCGTCTGGTCGCCGGAGGACGGCCGGGTCAGCCCGTCGGACGTCTGCGCCGCCCTCGGCAAGGCCGCGCGCGGCCTCGGCGCCCGGTTCTTCGAGAATTGCGGCGTGACCGGAATCCTGACGGAAAACGGCCGCATCCGCGGCGTCGAGACGGCGCGCGGCACGGTGATGTGCGACGCCGTCGCGCTCTGCGCCGGCCTGTGGTCGCGTGAGGTCGGTGCCATGGCCGGCGCGCGGGTGCCGCTGCTCGCCTGCGAGCATTTCTACCTGCTGACCCGGCCGGTCGAGGGCATCGCCGGCAACCTGCCGACCCTGTCGGACCACGACCGCCATCTCTACATCCGCGACGACAGCGGCGGCCTGTTGGTCGGCTGTTTCGAACCCATGGGCAAGCCGATCCCGCCGGGCGCGCTGGACGAGACCTTCGAGTTCCGGCTCCTGCCCGAGGGCTGGGACCATTTCGAGCCGATGATGGAGAACGCGCTGCACCGGCTGCCGGCGCTCGAGACCGCCGAGGTCCGGATGCTGCTCAACGGCCCGGAGAGCTTCACGCCGGACGGCATGTTCATGCTCGGCGAGACCGCGGAGACACGCGGCCTGTTCCTCGGCTGCGGCATGAATTCGGTCGGCATCGCCTGCGGCGGCGGCGCGGGCATGAACCTCGCCCACGCCATCGTCCACGGCCGCACCGCCTATGACCTGTCGGAGGCCGAGGCCAACCGCTTCGCGCCGCAGTTCGACAGCGTCGTACATCTGATGGCGCGGGCGCCGGAAGTGCTCGGCCGGCACTACGAGATCGCCTATCCGGGCCTTCAGCCGGCGACGGCGCGCAACCTGCGCCGCCTGCCGCTCGACGCCGAACACCGGGCGGCGGGGGCGCAGACGGGCCAGGTCTACGGCTGGGAGCGGCCGCTCTGGTTCGGCGCGCCGGCCGAACCGGAGCCGTCCTTCGGGAAGCCTGACTGGTTCGAGACCGTCCGCAGCGAGGTCATGGCCGCGCACCGCAAGGCCGCGGTGTTCGACGGCTCGCCCTTCGGCAAGATCGAGGTGACCGGGCCGGACGCCGAAGCCTTCCTGCAGCATGTCTGCGCCAACGACATGGACCGGCCACCCGGCCGCGCCGTCTATACGCCGCTGCTGAATGAGCGCGGCACCTACGAATCCGACATCACCGCCCAGCGCCTCGCCGCGGACCGCTACCGCCTGTTCACCGGCGCTGCCGCGATCCGCCGGGACCTGGCCTGGCTGCGCCGCCATGCCGGGGGCTTCGACGTGATCCTCGCCGACGCGACGGAACGCACCGCCGTGCTCGGCCTGATGGGCCCGGACGCCGCGCGGATCGCCGCCGAACTCGGCGCCGATGCCTTGAACGCCCTCGGTTATTTCAGAACCGGTACGGCGCAGATTGCCGACTGTCCGGTGCGCGCCGCCAGGCTCTCCTACGTCGGCGAGGCGGGCTGGGAAATTACCTGCCGTTCAGAGGACGCGTCGGCGGTCTACGCAGCCCTGACCGCCGCCGGGGCGGTTCCGGCGGGCCTGTACGCCCAGACGTCGATGCGCATTGAGAAGGGCTTTGCGGCCATGGGCCACGAGCTCGACGGCGACATCGGGCCGGTCGAAGCGGGGCTGGACCGGTTCTGCTCGAAGAGGAAACCGTATATCGGCAGCGACGCGGTCGCCGAACGCCGCAAGTCCGGCCGGCGGACGCTGGCGACCGTCCTGTTCGACGATCCGGACGCCGTTCCCCTCGGCCACGAGCCGGTCTACAGCGCGGGCAAGATCGTCGGCCGCTCCACCTCGGCGGCCTTCGGATACCGGATCGGCCGGCCGGTCGCCCTCGGCCATGTCGAGGCCGACGGCATTGATGGCCGGCGGGTCGAGGTCGACATCGCCGGCGCCCGCCGCGCCGCCCGGATGCAACTCGCTCCGGCCTTCAATCCGTCGGAGAAGCGGATGAAACGCTAATTTGCGTAAGGTACTCGGATTACGATTTTGATCCGTGGCAAATGGGCAAATTCCAAAAGAAGATCGAGAAGCTACTCGAAGCATGAGCCGATTATACTTGTTTGATTTCAGCAAATAGTTATCAGTTGACATTACATCTTGCATAGCATATGGTGCCAATTTAGAGTTATCTTTGTCGCTATTCGGTCAACAAGGTCTGGGAAAAATGAATGCTCAAGAAACCAAAACCGAAGAACTTATCAAAAAAGCTTCGTCGATTCTTGGTAGCTTTAACTCCGATGAGTTCGTCATATTTGGTTCGTTGGCGATAATTTTGAATGGTTTAGATCTTAGAGATGGAGCAAACGATCTAGATTTTTTTGTGTCAGACGACACGTTTGTAAAATTGGAAGAGACTTTCGAGAAGAAATTTAAAGGTACAAACGATGGAGATATACCGTATATCGAACTCACGGAAGAAATTGAAGTATTTAAGGAATTTAAAGGAGCTAATTTTAAAAATATCTATAATAGATCGATTTCAAGCAAGTCATCGTACGGCTTTCGTATTGCACATATTTTCGATATTATTGAATGGAAGAAAGTTCAAGGTAGGCAAAAGGATACTGATCACTTGAAGCAAATTGAGAAACAGTTCAAAAGAATATTTGAATTTTAGTAAGCGCAATTATGTCGGACATGAAATAGATTTTATTCCTTTGGACAATTCTGATACTGAAACGATTATTCGTGGCGGCGGGATTTAAAGCAAATTCGTTGATTTCCGGACAGGAGAAATGGATCTGCCTGATAATAGATTGATGATGCTCGACAGGGTACCAACGCGATGGCAAGGTCGCGCCGCATTCCTGCCGACGGGCCAACCAACGGGACACCCATCTTGCGCATCGGCGTTTTCGACCATCTGGACCGGGGCGCCGGGGCGCCGGCGGACTTCTACGAGGACCGGTTGCGGCTGATCGAACTGTACGACCGCGCCGGCCTTCACGCCTACCACCTCGCCGAGCATCACGGCACGCCTCTGGGCATGGCGCCGTCGCCGAGCGTGTTTCTCTCCGCGGTTGCCCAGCGCACGACGCGCCTGCGCTTCGGGCCGACGGTCTATTGCCTGCCGCTCTATCCGCCGCTGCGCCTGATCGAGGAAATCTGCATGCTCGACCGGATGAGCCGCGGCCGGCTCGATCTCGGTGTCGGGCGCGGCATCTCGCCGATCGAGGTCGCCTTCTTCGATCTCGACCCGGCCGAGACGCCGGCGATGTACCGGGAGGCGCTCGACTTCGTCCTGCAGGGGCTGGCCGCCGCGTCGGCGGGCCGCGATTTCAGCTTCGAGGGCGCATACTACCGGGCCGCCGAGGTGCCGATGGTCCTGTCGCCGGCGCAGCAGCCCCATCCGCCGCTCTGGTACGGCCTCAGCCGGCCGGATTCCGTGGCCTGGCCGGCCGCCCGCGGGGTCAACGTCATCAGCAACCAGCCGCCGCCGCTGACCCGGGCGATTATCGACGCGTATCGCGCCGAGTGGCGCAGGGCCGGCCGCGCCGAAGCCGATCTGCCGATGATGGGCGTCAGCTTCCACCTCGTGATCGCGGAGAGCGAACGCGCGGCGCTGGAGACGGCGCGGCGCGGCTACCGGGTCTGGCGCGAGAGCTTCTATATGCTGTGGGAGCGCGCCGGCCGGACGCCGATCGGCATATCGTTTCCGGACGAATTCGACGCGCTGATGGAAACCGGCGTCGCCATCGCCGGCACCCCGGCCCAGGCACGCGCGAAGATGGCGGCGCTGGCCGCCGAAAGCGGCGTCAACTACCTGGTCTGCCGTATGGCCTTCGGCGACCTGAGCTACGAGGAGGCGGCCCGCACGGCGGACCTGCTGACGCGGGAGGTGCTGCCTGGGTTGCGGGAGGCGGCGTAGCCAGGTAACCCTTCTTCTACCTTGGATTCCAAGGATTTAGCGGTCGTTGACCGACGGAACCCCCCCGCATCGGACCGTTTCCGTGTCGAACGAAGGCACGTCTCTTGCCCGTTCGATGGGGCGCCTCAATGCGGTTTCGTCAGGCTTCTTACCTGCGCCGACGAATTCGATACGGCATTTTGTTTCTTCAGGGGCCCGTTGGGGCGCCTCCGCGATCGACAATCCCGACCCGGTCAACTGAACGATCATCGTGCGCTCGGGCGCGTCGCGGAACCGGACGAATCCCTTGGCCCGCTCAACAAGGGGGGCCAGCTCGGTCAGGGCCGCTTCCAGGTCCCGTCGCCGAAAGAGACGGTCTCCTTCGTAACTCCATGACCAAAATACTTCGGAGTGTTGCTTCGACAGACCCGCCTCGCTGTGGCCTTGAAGCGTCGCCGCCGGGTCTGCCAGCACGTCTGCGACGGGTATCCGTGCGTGCCTTGCGGCAAGGTGGGGCCGTTCGCCGAACCGCAAGCGAAGCCAGTCCGACAGGTTGGCCAGATCGTCGCCCGTCACCAAATCCGCCTTGTTGAGGATGAGCAGATCCGCCGCGTCGATCTGTTTGCGCACGGTCTCGCCCACCAGCGTGTCCGCGAGCCGGACGCGGACCTGCGCACTGTCCACCAACACGACAACGCGGCCGGGAAGCAGGGACGGCGAGAGACGGGCGATGTCGGCTATCCGCGCAGGGTCGGCGACCCCGCTGGACTCGAGCAGGATCCGTTCCGGACGCGGCTCCCTGCGGAGCACGTTCAGCAGGGTCGATGTGAGACTGTTGCCGATGCTGCAGCAGATGCAGCCGCTTTCCAGCCGATAGGCCCGGCCTCCCTGCATTTCGACCAGTTCCGCGTCGATGTTCAGTTTGCCGAAGTCGTTGACGAGGATGGCAAAACGCGACGTGTCGCATCGGGCAATGACATGGTTCAGCAGGCTTGTCTTTCCCGAACCGAGATATCCGGCGACGATCGTGAGCGGTATGGCCGGCCGGGGGTGAACCATCGACGGATACGCCGGTGCCTAGTGTGCCGGGAACTCGCGGCCTCCGAGCATCGTTGCCCGGATCGGGATGTCCCTGAGCGCGCTCGGGGAAACCGAAAGGGGATCTTCTTCAAGCACGGCGAAGTCGGCGAACTTGCCGGACTCGATGCTGCCGACCAGATGATCCATCTTCAGAGTATAAGCGGCGCCCAGCGTGATGGCCCGCAGCGCCCGGTCGACGGAAAGACGTTCTTCCTGCCCCAGCACCCGGCCCGTAGCCGTCTTTCGCTCCGCCGCGCACCAGGCGGTGAATAGCGGCCCGATCGGCGATACCGGCGCATCGGAATGCATGGCGTAGCGCACACCGAGACGTTCGGCCGTGGCAAAGGGTTCCAGACGGTGCGCCCGCTCCGGGCCGAGGGTCGTGCCCAGATGCTCGTCGCCCCAATAGTAGATGTGGTTGGCGAACATATTAACGCAAACACCGAGTGCAGCCGCCCGTTCGAGCTGCGCTTCGCTTGCCATCTGGCAATGCTGCAGGGTGTGCCGGTGGTCCCGCCGCGGGTGCGCGTCCAGAGCAGCCTCTATCGCGTCGAGCATCACCTCTATGGCCTCGTCGCCATTGGTGTGGATGTGGATCTGGAAGCCGGCGCGATGATAGGCGGCGAACTGCGCTTTCAGCTCTTCCGGCGACGCGTTCCAGATGCCGTTTGGGGCGCCGTTGAAGTAGCCGGGCCATTTGAGGCGCGCCGTAAATCCCTGGATCGAGCCGTCGGTCATCATTTTGACAAGACCGAACCGCAATTTATCGGTGCTCCTGGCCGTGAGGTTCCCCATCAGCTCAACGCCCTCGTCCGTGGGTCCCGACAGGGCGCCGTAGGCCGGCACCAGGCGAATGGGGCATGTGTCTTCGCCGGTGACCGCAAGCAGTTGCTCGACATTCTCAGGGTAGAGCACGGCGTAGAGATCGGTCGCGGTAGTCACGCCCGCGCGCTGCGCCACGGCGGCGAAATCGCGAATGCTCTGCGCCGACCCCATCTCCTCGAACGGGTTTATGCCGGCGACCTCGAAGCCGATGAACATCGCGGCAAGTTCCTGCAACTCCCCGGTGGGGAGGCCGTTTTCGTCCTTTACGATTCCGTGGACATTCGTGTCTGCGGTGATGCCTGCGGCCTCGAGAATGAAGCTGTTTGCGTTCAGCATGTGTCCGCTGGCATGCATGACGATCGTCGGCCGGTCGTCGGTTACCCGATCCAGATCGGCGGCAATCATGCGTCGCGAAGAGAAATAGATAGGATCGAAGCCCCAGCCGACGACCGGTTTGCCGGCCAGTTCGGGTCTGGATGCCTGGTCCCGAAGCCGGGCGACAACTTCATCGATGCTCCGTAATCCCGGCCAGACCCTCCCGTCCGGGGCCGTGCGATCGAAAAAGCCGACATAGACGTAGCGCCAGAGCGCGCCCTCCAGGATGTGGGAATGTCCTTCGACAAATCCCGGCATGACAACGCTGTCCGCAAACCGGCGATCGAGCGTGTAGTCGCCCCAACCCTCCAATTCGCTGAGCGACCCCGCACCGAGAATGCGGCCATCGCGAACGGCCACATGGTCTGCCTCGGGCCGGCTGCGGCACATGGTTATGATCTTCTTCGCCGAGAAGATCGTGATTTCCGAACTCATTGCCGGCCGCCCCGGCACAAGCGCCCGCTCTTCGGCGCCGCCGCTCACGTCTCCGCGCGGGCGAAGCCGGATCCGCCGCGCATGAATCCCATGGCGTAGATTGCGACCCAAGCGACGACGAAGGTGAGGCCGAACACGATCCAGATGGTCGTCATGCCATAGCTCGGCAGGATGGGCGACATCACCAGAATGATGTGGAAGCAGGTGAACAGGATGGCGATGTTGAAGAACGCCAATTCCTTGGACACCGTGGTCGAGAAATCCGGGTCGAGGATACGCAGCAACAGGAGCCCGGTTCCCGTCGAGCCGGTGCAGCAGCCGAAAATCGTCACCGCCCGCTCGATGCCGAGGTTGGCGAGCTTGCGGCCGAGCCCGAAGCACAAGAGCGCCGTGACCAGTGTCACCGCCGCCGTCACCAGCAACACAGGGGCCAGGAATTCCACGAGCACGGCGAACTTGATGCTCATGATCGTGCCCACCACCATGAAATCGACCGCAGTCCCGGTGATGCGCTTTTGCGTGTCGTTGTCGATGAAATGGTCGATGCGCAGTCGCTCCATGAGGAGGCGGATGATGACGCAGACCACGAGGCCCCAGAAGAAGAAGAGATTGTGCGAGAAAATGACGCCGACGGCCACGCCGAGCGGCCGGGCGTCTCCGATGACCGACTGCATAAAGACGAGCCAATAGTTGGTAGCGATGTAGGCAACGCCCAAAATGGCGATATGGAAAGCAAGTGTATCTACATTCGCCGAATGGGTGACCTGCTGTCCCGCCGAAACACGCGATTCGCGGCGATAGTAGCCGCGCAGGAATTCGTCATCGATTTTCGCCGATGCGTTTTGATTGTACCCGTTCTTGATTGCCCAGCGGGCGACCGGCACGCCGACGCAGAACGCTGCAATAAATCCGAACGAGGCGTAGATAAGGCCTACGGTTGCCGCATCGGAGATATTGAAGCTCCGCTCCCAAATGCCGCCATAGGTGAGGGCCTGTCCGGGCCCCATTGTGTATCCGTATGTTGAGATCGCACCCAGGAAACCGCTGATGGACGTTCCCGAAATCCCGTTGTAGCCGGCGATAACCCCGAATCCTATGAGAGCCTGCATCGCCAGCGACATGGTCCAGATCAAAGTCAGCCACATGCCGCCCCGGTAGATCGGCGACGACTTTTTTGCAGCGGCGCTCGACCCGGTCAGCACCAGGGACATGAAACTGAGGGTGAAGAAGTGGAATGTGAACGGAGCGAAGGTCCGGGCCTCAAATCCCAGGGACAGGCCGGCCGAGATCAGGATGAAACCCACGACGCCGCCAATGAGGCTCGCGGGAATGAGCGCAGTGCGAAAAATCGGGACGTTGGCGCGCAGCCAGGTCCCAATCAGCAACATCGCCGCCATGAAAGCGAACGCGATGATCATTGGAAAAGTGGCTGCCATGGCTCTTCCTCCGGAATTCTTCGCTCCGCATGAGCGATCGGCCAGTGCATGCGGCCGGCAGGGGGATGTAATTCGGCACCTGGTATGTTAGCCGTTGCATATCAGCAGAAAAAATGGTTTATTTTGGGGAATAAACCGAGTTTTTTTGATGAATATCACGCTCAAAAAGCTCGAGGTCGCGGCTGCGGTCGCCAGGAACGGAAGCATCGCCGGGGCCGCTGCCGATTTGGCCCTGTCGCCTTCCGGCGTGGCCGCGGCGCTCGACGGGCTGGAAGCCGACATCGGCGTGCGGATTTTCGACAGGCGTCCGGCAAAGGGGGTCGCGTTGACCCCGGCGGGACGCGACATCGTCTCCAATGCCGAGGCAATTCTTCAGGACATGGATTCGTTCCAGGAGAACGCCATCAATTGGATTCATTCGTTGTCCGGTGTCCTGCACGTCGGTTGCTTCGCGACCTTCTCGCCCCTGTTTATCCCGCCGGTGCTCCGTGAGTTCACGCGCCGCCATCCGAGAGTCACTGTCCATATTCATGAGGGAACCGGCGAAGAGATCGAAAAAATGATTCAGGACAGTTCGGTGGACGTTGCCCTGACCTACGATTTCGTGTTGCGGCAGAATCTTCCGCGGGAATCCCTGGCGCCTGCCCCGACTCATGTCGTCGTCGCCGCCGACGCTCCGGAGGCGAAGCAGGACCTGCTCCGTTTGGCCCAACTGTCGGAACTGCCCATGATCCTGTTCGATCAACCGGTTTCGCGGAACTACTTTCTCTCGCTGTTTCGGGAAGCGAAACTCACCCCGAAAGTGCTCTATCAGACGCAAAATTATCAGACGGTGTGCGAACTGGTCGGCGCCGGCCTCGGCTACTCGCTACTCAATCTTCGGCCGCCGGCCGAGCTCTCCTATCACGGCTACCGGCTGGTGCGCCGGCCTTTGGCGGACAAACACTCGTTTCCGAGCGTTGTGCTGTCTTATCCCGCCGGCAAACGGCGCTCTCGCATTGTCGAGGTATTCGGGACCCTGTGCCGGCAGCATGTCCGCAAGGTCGCCTCCGAATTCACCGTGAGCGGCGGCTGAGCGTTGCCATAAGGAGCAAAACGAACTTTCCGGTTCCATTGAGCGTTAACGGCGGAGGAACAGCGGGACAGGCTGCCGTCGTTCCCTGTCGTGCAATTATTGTTCGCCGCTGTGCCGGTGCCTGATCCCACCGCCGTAAACAAGCATTTTTTCGCTGTACGACGGTCGATGCCGAGCCGCGTTGCAGAACTTGCGCTATACATTTTCTGGCACTCGCCGTTATCCGTCGGGCGCCGCCTCGTTCGGTGCCGGTGTTTGATCTTTTGGAATCGATCGGCACCGGAAATCTGGCATGCCGATGGGTACGCCGACCTATATTTCGGTCTACCTGTCTTTCGATGAGGTAGTGACCTTTCTGGTACGCCCAGCTGGATTCGAACCAGCGACCTACTGATTAAAAGTCAGTTGCTCTACCAACTGAGCTATGGGCGCACCCGGTGCCGCGGTGAGGGCGGCAGGAGGGACCCGATTCGGCCCCGTCTCGGCGCGGCGGAAGATAGGGACGGGCCGGTGGGGCGTCAAGCGAGGCGGGCACGACGATGCGGCAGTGAACGGGCGTGTAGGGGAGGGTTTAAAACCCTCTCCTACGGAACGCCGGGAGGCTGTTGGCGGGTGCAGGCCATGCGCCGCCCGGCGCCATCGCGGCTTGACTCCGCGGCGGCGGCGGGCCACGAGATTCCCGCCCGTCCGACCGATCCCCCGGAGCCGCCATGACCGGCTATATCGATCTGCCCGACTACCCGACCGCGCTGGCCGGGGGCGTCCGCCTGCCGGCGCCGGAATATTACAATTTCGGCTTCGACCTGATCGACCGCCGGGCGGCGGAGCGGGACAAGACGGCCTTCGTCTACGCCGACGCCAACACCGGAGAGCAGGCGATCTGGCGCTTTTCCGACCTCTCGGCGGCATCCAACCGCTTCGCCAACATGCTGCGCGGCCTCGGCGCGGCCAAGGGCGATTTCGCCTTCATGATGATCCCGCGGATTCCGGCCTGGTACGAGACCATGATCGGCTGCATCAAGCTCGGCGTGGTCGCCATGCCCGGCACCAACCTGCTGCAGCCGAAAGACATCGAATACCGGATCAACAAGGCGCGCGCGCGCTTCGCCATCATAACTGCCGACCATATCGCGAAGATCGAGGCGGTGCGCGGCGCCTGCCCGACTCTGGAGCAGGTCGTCGTGGTCGGCGCGCCGCACCGCGATTGGGTTCATTGCGAGGCCGCCTGCGCGGCGGCGAGCGACACGCTGGACCGCAGCGAGGTCGAGCCGACGCGCCTCGACGAGACGATGCTGGCCTATTTCACCTCCGGCACCACGGCCTTTCCGAAGCTGGTGCCGCGCAGCCACGAATACGCCATCGCCCACACGCTCACCGCCCGCTACTGGCACGATTTGCACGAGGACGACCTGCACTGGACGATGAGCGACACCGGCTGGGCCAAGGCGGCCTGGGGCAAGCTGTTCGGCCAGTGGCAGATCGGATCGGCCGTGATGCTCTACAATCCGGCCCCGGCCTTCGACGCCGACGCCCATCTGCGGCTGTTCGCCGAGCACGGCATCACGACCCTGTGCGCGCCGCCGACCGTGTTCCGCGCCTTCATGCAGATCGACCTGTCGCCCTACGACCTGTCGTCGCTCCGCCACACGGTGAGCGCCGGCGAGCCGCTCAACCCCGAGGCGCTGCGCGCCTGGAAGGACGCCACCGGCACGGTGCCCCACGACGGCTACGGCCAGACCGAGACCGTCAACCTGGTTGCCAACGTGCCCGGTGTCCCCGGATTCGAAGTGCGGCCCGGCTCCATGGGCAAGCCCGTGCCGGGCATGGACGTCGACATCGTCGACGACGGCGGCAACCGGCTGCCGGACGGCGAGGTCGGCCACATTGCGGTCAGGACCGACGGCGACACCTGGCCGCCCGGCCTGTTCCACGGCTATTACGAGGACGACGCGGCCAACGCCAAGTGCTTCCGCCACGGCTGGTACTATACCGGCGATACCGCGACCCGGGACGCCGACGGCTATATCTGGTTCGTCGGCCGGGCCGACGACCTGATCTCCTCGGCCGGCTACCGGATCAGCCCGTTCGAGGTCGAAAGCGCGCTGATCGAGCATGAGGCGGTCGCCGAATCCGCGGTCGTCGGCAAGAAGGACGCGCTGCGCGGCGAGATCGTCAAGGCCTATGTCGTGCTGGCCGAAGGCTTCGAGGCCGGCGAGACGATGGCCAAGACCTTGCAGGATTTCGTCAAGGCGACGACCGCGCCGTACAAGTATCCGCGCGAGATCGCCTTCGTCGGGGAATTGCCGAAGACCATCTCCGGCAAGATCCGCCGGGTCGAACTGCGCGACAGGGCCAACGCGGAGTAGGGACCGGTTCAGGCGACCGCGTCGAGCCGCTTCACGCTCTGCCTGATGGCCTTGCCGGAGTCCCGTTCGGCGACCTCCAGTTCGTAGTGGGACTGGAGATTGAGCCAGAAGGCGGCGGAGACGCCGAATGCCTGCTCCAGCCGCAGGGCGGTATCCGCGGTTATGCCGCGGCGGCCGCGCACGATGTCGCTGATCCGGTTCTGCGGAATGCCGAGCCGCCTGGCGAGGCCGTTGGCGCTCAGCCCGTAAGGCGCCATGAAGTCTTCACGCAGGGTCACGCCGGGATGAATGGGTCCGATCATCGGTAATGACCTAACGCGGTTTCGGCAGGGCTCCAAGGGGTAGCCGGCCGGTTCGAGAATACCCGACGCGGCGCGGCCCTTCCCGCAGCACCGGACCGGACGCTCTCATCTGCCCGAAACCTCTCATTGTCGCCCCGGACGGAGCGCAGCGGAGATCCGGGGTCCAGGGCCAGGGAGCGCAGGCCTTTCGGGTCGGCTCTGGTTCCCGGCTCTCCCTTCGGTCGGCCGGGATGACACATCGGTTGAAGCGACGGGATCTTGGGGCTCTGTCGGTTGTCAGAATTCGAACTGATTTGCTTCCCACCGGGGCGTTGTCTGGACAGGCCCATGTCGCGTCGCTACACCAACGCACCCGCGATCGGGTAACGGGAGGGATCGAATGGCCGACACGGCGACCGGCGTCTTGCCGATGCGGAGCTTCGCAGCCGCGTGAGCGCCGGCGACTATCGGCTGGACGAGCAGATCGGCTTCCTGCTGCGCCGGGCGCAGCAGCGGGCGACCGCGATCTTCACCGCGCGCTTCGCCGGATACGGGTTGACGCCGACCCAGTTCGCCGCGCTGGCGAAGATCGCCGACGAGGGCGAGGTCTCGCAGAACCGGCTGGGCCGGCTGACCGCCATGGACCCGGCGACCATGAAAGGGGTGACGGACCGGCTCTCGGAGCGCGGCCTGATCGCCGCCCGGGCGGACCAGGAGGACCGGCGGCGCACCCAGTGGCGCCTGACGGATCCCGGCGCGGCCCTGCTGGCGGCGGCCTACGGCGACGGTTTCGCGGTCACGGCGGAAATCCTGGACCCGCTCTCGCCGCGGGAACGCGCAACATTTTTGCGTTTGCTGGAGAAAATAACTTGATGCTTGCGCGGCGGCGGCAGGTTCGATATGATCGCACAAATTCGTTCGTATACAAACAAGTTAAGCGGCCGGTAAGAGCAGCGGATTCGAGCGGGCAGGGACGGCGATGTCGGTGTATCTGCGGCCGGACAATCTCGAAGAGGCGCTGGACGCCCTGCAGCGCCGGCCGCTGACCGTGCTCGCCGGCGGCACCGACTATTATCCCGGCCGGGTCGGCCGGCCGCTCGACGACGACCTCCTCGATCTGACCGGCATCGCCGCCCTGCGCGGCATCGCCGACGAAGGCGACCGGTGGCGCATCGGCGCGCTCGCGACCTGGACGGACCTTGTCCGGGCCGATCTGCCGGCCTGTTTCGACGGCCTCAAGGACGCGGCGCGCGAGGTCGGCGGCGTCCAGATCCAGAATGCCGGGACAATCGCCGGCAACCTGTGCAACGCCTCGCCGGCGGCCGACGGCGCGCCCAACCTGGCGGCGCTGGAGGCCGAGGTCGAACTCTCGGCCGCGGACGGGGTCCGGCGGCTGCCGGTGACGGAGTTCCTGACCGGCAACCGGACGACGGCGCTGGGGCCGGGTGAAATTGTTACCGCCGTGCTCGTGCCCAAGCTGCCCGACAATGCCGCCAGCGCCTTCCTCAAGCTCGGCGCGCGGCGCTATCTGGTCATTTCCATCGTCATGATCGGCATCGTCCTGGTGCCGGACGGCGCTGCGGTCAGCGACGCCCGGATCGCCGTCGGCGCCTGTTCCCCGGTGACAAGGCGGTTACCGGCGCTGGAGACCGCCCTGAACGGCCGCCCGCTCGACGGCACGCTAGGCGAAGCGGTGTCCGCCGATGCGGTCCATGCCGTCCTGTCGCCGATCGACGATGTGCGCGGTTCGGCCGGATACCGGCTCGACGCCACCGTCACGATGCTGCGCCGCGGCCTGTCGGAGATGGGCCGGCGGATGGGGGCGGGCGCATGAATATCGCGGCGGCCGCGACGACTCTGACCGTCAACGGCGAAGAGACGGCGCTGCGCAGCCCGCCGGCGACCCGGCTCGCGGATGCCTTGCGCAGCGAACTCGGCCTCACCGGCACCAAGGTCGGCTGCGACGCCGGCGATTGCGGCGCCTGCACCGTGCTGCTGGACGGCGAGCAGGTCTGTTCCTGCATGGTGGCGGTCGCCCAGGCCGCCGGGCGCGACGTGACGACGGTCGAGGGTCTGGCCCGCGACGGCGCGCTCTCCGACCTACAGGCTGCTTTCCTGCGCCACGGCGCGGCTCAGTGCGGCATCTGCACGCCGGGTATGCTGATGGCGGCGCGCGACCTGCTTGATCGCAACCCGTCGCCGACCGAGGAACAGGCCGCCGACGCGCTGGGCGGCGTGCTGTGCCGCTGCACCGGCTATCGCAAGATCGTCGAGGCCGTGCTGGATGTTGCCGGATCGCAGGACTGCGCCCCGCCCGAATTCGTATCCGGGACCGGCCCCGATAACGACAGGGCGGTCGGCGCCCGGATCGAACGGCTGGACGGCGCGCAAAAGCTCACCGGCGACGAGGTGTTCGGCGCGGATTTCGCACCGCCCGATGCGCTCACCCTGCGCGTCCTGCGTTCACCGATCGCCCGCGGCCGGTTCGAGATCGGCGACCTGGACAGCTTCCGGCAGGCCCGGCCCGGCATCGCCGCGGTGCTGACCGCCGCCGACATTCCCGGCAGCAACGCCTTCGGCGTCTATCCGGTCGGCAAGGACCAGCCCGTGCTGGCCGACCGGATCGTGCGCTACCGGGGCGAGGCCGTGCTCGCCGTCGTGGGCAACGCCGGCGCCGTCGCCGCCCTGCGCGACGAGGATCTGCCGGTCGTCTGGCATGAAGAAGCGCCGGTCACTGGCATCGACGCGGCGTCGACGCCGGACGCGGCGCTGGTCCAGGGGCATCGGGACAGCAACGTCCTGGCGCGCGGCCGGGTCGTCAAGGGCGATGTCGAGCGGGGGTTCGCCGACGCGGACTTCGTCGCCGAGGGCGCATGGCGGACCAGCTTCGTCGAGCACGCCTATATCGAGCCGGAGGCCGGCTGGGCGCGCCGCATCGGGGACCGGCTCGAAATCCACGTTTCGACCCAGTCGCCCTACATGGACCGCGACGAGACCGCGCTGATCCTCGGCATCGGCGAGGAGCAGGTGCGGATCGTCCCGACCGCCTGCGGCGGCGGCTTCGGCGGCAAGCTCGACATCTCCGTCCAGCCGCTGATCGCGCTCGCCGCCTGGACCTTGGGCGCGCCCGTGCGCTGCACCTACACGCGCCCGGAGAGCATGGCGTCGTCGACCAAGCGCCACCCGGCGGCGATCCGGGCGCGCGCCGGCTGCACCGCCGACGGCAGGCTCACCGCCTTCGAGTTCCACGGCGACTTCGACACCGGGGCCTACGCCTCCTGGGGCCCGACGGTCGCCGACCGGGTGCCGGTCCACGCGGCCGGGCCCTACGTCATCCCCCATGTCAAGAACACGAGCTGCGCCTGGCTGACCAACGCGCCGCCGTCGGGCGCCTTCCGCGGCTTCGGCGTACCCCAGTCGGCGATCGCCAACGAGGCGCTGCTCGACGACCTCGCCGGGCAATGCGGCCTCGATCCGCTCGCCTTCCGGCTGAAGAACGCCATCCGCAAGGGCGACGAAACCTCGTCCGGCCAGGTGCTGGAGCACAGCGCCGGCCTCGCCGCCTGTTTCGAGGCCTTGCAGCCGGACTGGGACCGGGAGCGCGCTGAAGCGGACCGGATCAACCGGGCCGGCGGGCCGCTGCGCCGGGGCGTCGGGGTCGCCGGCATGTGGTACGGCTGCGGCAACACCTCCATGTCCAACCCGTCGACCATGAAGCTCGGCATTTCCGCCGAGGGGCAGGTCACGCTCTACAACGGCGCGATGGACATGGGGCAGGGGCCGAACACGATCATGCCCCAGATCGCCGCCGACGCGCTCGGTGTGCCGGTCGACCGGATCGCCAACGTCGCCGGCGATACCGACCGGACGGCCGACGCCGGCAAATCCTCCGCATCGCGCCAGACCTTCGTGTCCGGCCGGGCGACCCAGATCGCCGGCGAAACCCTGCGGGCGAACATCCTGCGCCTCGCCAATGTCGGCCCGGCGGCGGCGCTGGACATCGGCGACGGCCGGATCGTGCTGCGCGACGGCGACGCCGAGCGGACCCTCGATCTCCGGGCGATGGCGCCCGACGCCGAGGGCGACGTGCTCGCCGCCGACGGCACCTTCGATCCGCCGACGAAGCCGCTCGACGCGAACGGGCAGGGCGTGCCCTACGCGACCTACGGCTTCGGCGCCCATCTCGCCGTCGTCGACATCGATATCGAACTTGGCACCATCAAGGTCCGGCGCATCGTGGCGGCCCACGATGTCGGCCGCGCGATCAACCCGACCTTGCTGGAAGGGCAGATCCACGGCGGCGTCGCCCAGGGGCTCGGCCTTGCCCTGATGGAAGAGTTTGTCCCGGGCCGGACGGAAAACCTGCACGATTACCTGATCCCGACCTTCGGCGACGTGCCGCCGATCGACACGATCCTGATCGAGGACCCGGAGCCGCTCGGCCCCTACGGCGCCAAGGGCATCGGCGAGCAGGCGCTGATCCCGACCGCGCCGGCGATCTTCAACGCGGTCCATCATGCGACCGGCGTGCGCCTGCGCCACGCGCCGGCGCTGCCGCACCGGGTCCGCGACGCCCTGCTCGCCGCGCAGGAGGCCGGCCATGCCTGACGGAACACCTGCAACCGCCAAGGACAAGCCGGGCATCGTCACCTGCGATGCCTGTCCGGTCCTGTGCCGCATCCGCGAAGGGCGCACCGGCGCCTGCGACCGCTACGGCAATATCGACGGCGCGCTGACCCGGATGGACCCGTTCGTGGTCACCCAGCGCGCCGGCCGCGACGGCGACCTCGTACCCTTCCAGGGCCAGGACTGGGACGGTTCGCTGATTCCCAACGCCGAGACCTTCGTCACCGGCATCGGCTCCGGCACGACCTATCCGGACTACAAGCCCGCGCCCTTCATCGTCGCCAGCGAGCATGAGGGTGTCGACATGGTGACGGTCGTTTCCGAAGGCATCTTCAGCTATTGCGGCCTCAAGGTGAAGATCGACACCGACCGCTATATCGGGCCGGAGACCGCGCCGGTGCGCGTCGAGGGCGAGCAGGTCGGCCATGTCACGACGGCGGAATACGGCTCCCAGATGCTCTCGCTCGGCGGCGTCCGCCATCTCACCGGCGGCTCGAAGAAGGAGGGCGTCGTCACCTGCGATATGATGCTGCGCCTGTCGAACGGCGACGCGATCGACTTCACCATCGACGGCGGCGAGGAGCTGACCCTCCAGGCCGGCAAGGCGCCGGTCATCGGCGGCCGGCACGAGGAGCGGATGCGCGTCGGCTGCGGCTCGGCGACCATCGGCATCTTCGCGCAGCAATGGTTCGGCCATACCGACGAGGTGATCGTCGTCGACGACCATATCACCGGCGTCCTGACCGAGCACCAGGCCGGCCGTTTTCTCGACATGAAGCCCGCCGGGATCCGGGTGCGCGGCCGCAAGTCCACGCCGGGGCGCTATTTCCAGGTCGCCGAGCCGGGCAGCGGCTGGGGCGGCACCGACGTGACCGACCCGCTATCGATCATCGACACGATCAACCCGAAGGTCGCCTGGCCGGGCGAGCGGCTGCTCATGGTCAGCACGACCGGCGAGGACGCGGAATATTTCATCCTCGACGACGAACTCCGGCCGCAGACGGCGCCGATGCCGCCCGAACTCTCGGTCGTGGTCGACCGGATCGGCGAGAATTGCGAACCGGCGCTGGCGACGGTGGCTTTCATGGCCGGGGCCGGCGGATCGCTGCGCGCCGGTGTGACCGAGAACCCGGTGCGGCTGACCCGCTCGGTGCGCAGCGCGCTGACCCGGGTCACCGCCGGCGGTGCGCCGGTCTACGTCTGGCCGGGCGGCGGCATCACCATCATGGTCGACGTCACGACCATGCCGGAGAACAGCTTCGGCTACGTCCCGACGCCGGCCATCGTCGCGCCGATCGAATTCACCCTGCGGCTCGACGACTATGCCGCCCTGGGCGGTCATATGGACGCCGTGCGGCAGGTCGGGGAGATCGTCGACGCCGACCGGCTGCGGGTCGAGAAATGGCACGACCGGGCGCCCTGGCCCGGCGCGCCGTTGAACGGCGTGGCGGCGGACGGATGAGCGGGATGCAGACCCGCGCCGAACGGAACGCCATGCCGGGCGCGGTCCGGGCCATCCTGCCCGACGGCCGCCGCCGGCATTTCCAGCACGGCCCGATCGACCTGGTGCTCGACGCCTTCGGCCCGGCCGGCGAGGTCGCGGCGTTCCACGAGCAGGCCTGGGCGCGCTTTCGCACCGTGCTCGGCGAACTGGTCGGCGAGCTGGCCGCGCTGCGCACCGATGTCGGTGCCATGCCGGCGGTGAGGGGCAGCACGGCGCGGCGGATGGCGGCGGCCTGCGCGCCGCATCGAGGTGCCTTCGTCACGCCGATGGCGGCCGTCGCCGGCGCGGTTGCAGACGAGGTGTTGGCGGCAGGGCTCGCCGGCCGAGACCTGTCCCGCGCCTATGTCAACAATGGTGGCGATATCGCACTCCATCTGGCGTCGGGCGAACGGTTCCGCACCGGCATGGTCGCGCTGGGCGACATGCCGGAAGCCACCGGTGTCGCCGGAATCCGGAGCGAAGACGGGATCGGCGGGGTCGCGACCAGCGGCTGGCGCGGCCGCAGCCTGTCGCTCGGTATCGCCGATTCGGTGACGGTCCTCGCAGAAACCGCCGCGGCGGCGGATGTCGCGGCGACGCTGATCGCCAACGCGGTCGATGTCGGCAGTCCCGCCGTCGCCCGGACGCCGGCGCGCGACCTGGACCCGGACAGCGACCTGGGCGACCGGCCGGTGACCGTCGGGGTCGGCGCCCTGACGACGGCCGAGATCGAGACGGCGCTGGCAGCCGGCCGGGCGGCCGCGCAGGCGATGATCGGCCGCCGCCTCATCGCAGGGGCGGCCCTGGTCCTGTGCGGCCGAAACGCAGTTGCCGGGGGCGCGACTCTGCCCGCTATCGCGGACGGTGGCCCTGTGGTTTACAGGCGCGAGGACAGGGCCAGAGCCGCATGAACGAATTCATCACCCTGCACGGAACGAATACGGCGGCCGGAAATCCGGCGCGGCCCGCCTTCGGCAACGGAAACGCCGGAAGATGAACGGCTTCGTGCGCAATGCCTGGTACCCGATCGCCTGGCTGGACGAGCTGGACGGCGGTCCCCTGGGCCGGCGGCTGCTCGGCGAGCCGGTCATGGTCTTTCGCGCCGGCGACGGCTCCGTGGCGGCGCTGGAAGACCGCTGTGCGCACAAGTTCCTGCCCCTGTCGAAGGGCCGGGTGCGGGGCGACTGCATCGAGTGCGGCTATCACGGCCTGCAATTCGACGCGACCGGCGCCTGCCGGAAGATTCCGGGCCAGAAGCTCATCCCGGGCAACATCCGGGTGCGGTCCTATCCGGTCGCCGAGCGGCTCGGCCTGGTCTGGGTCTGGACCGGCGAGGCCGAGCAGGCCGACGAGGCGCTGCTGTTCGATCTGCCGCCCTACCGGAATCCGGCCTGGGGCGTCAATCACGGCCCCTATACCCACGTCGCGGCGCACTATCAGCAGCTGACCGACAACCTGCTCGATCCGGCGCATGTGAGCTTCGTGCATCCGTCGTCGCTCGGCAGCGCCGAGATGGAGGACATTCCGGTCGAGACAAAGCAAGTCGGCGACATCGTCGAAGTCAACCGCTGGACCCTCGACCGGCCGCCCGTTCCGATCTTCGAGCAGTTCATGAAGATCGATGGCCATGTCGATCGCTGGCAATATTATTTTTTCTATCCTCCGGCGATCAATGTCGTCGATTTCGGGATCGGCCCGGTCGGCATGGGCCATTCGGACAGGGACCGGGAACGGGGCACGCGCATCTTCTCCTGCCACTATCTCGCCCCGGAGACCGAAAGCAGCACCCACTATTTCTGGATGCAGGTGCGCAACTTCGAGCCGGAAAACAGGTCGGTGTCCGAACGCATGACCGAACAGTTCGTCATGGCGTTCGAGGAAGACCGGGACATTCTCGAGGCGGTGCAGCGTTCGCAGGACGAGGCCGCGGTCAAGCCGACGGTCCGGCTGGCGATCGACAACGGCCCGAACCGCAGCCGGCGCATCGTCGACAAGATGCTCCGGGCGGAACAGGCCGCGGCCGTGGAGGCCGCGGAATAACGTGATGTAGATGACGCACCGGAGCGGCCGCCGGCCTGCCGGCGATATTTCCGGGGCGTCGAACCAGGGAGGAAATCCTCATGAAAGTGAAATACGTTCTGACGGCAGGCGTCGCCCTCGGCGTCCTTTCCGGCGCTCTTGCGTCAAGCGCGCCGGCGCTGGCGGCCGACGAGATCAAGATCGGCGACATCAACAGCTACACGCGGCTGCCGGCGCATACGGTCCCGTACCGGCGCGGGGCGATACTTGCGATCGAGGAGATCAACAAGGCCGGCGGCGTGCTCGGCAAGAAGCTGGTCTTCGTCTCGCGCGACGACCAGGGCAAGCCGGGCGAGGCCGTCAAGGTCGCCGAGGAGCTGCGCTCGCGGGACAAGGTGGCGCTGGTTTCCGGCTCGCTGTTCTCGCATATCGGCCTGGCGCTGGCTTCCTGGGCCAAGCAGCGCAAGACGCTCTATCTGGCGGCCGAGCCGCTGGCCGACGCGCTGGTCTGGGCCAAGGGCAACAACTACACCTTCCGCCTGCGCCCCTCGACCTACATGCAGGCGGCGATGCTGGCGGCCGAGGCCGCCAAGCGCAAGGACGCGAAGCGCTGGGCGACCATCGCGCCGAACTACGCCTACGGCAAGGACGCCGTGGCGGCGTTCCAGAAGGTGCTGAAGAAGCTCCGCCCGGACGTGACCTTCGTCGGCTCGCAATGGCCGGGCCTGTTCAAGATCGACGCCGGCGCCGAGGTCCAGGCGCTCGCCGCCATGAAGCCGGACGCGATCTACAACGTCACCTTCGGTTCCGACCTTGCCAAGTTCGTCCGCGAAGGCCGCACGCGCGGCCTGTTCAAGGGCAAGCTGATCGTCGGGCTGCTGACCGGGGAGCCGGAGTACATCGATCCGCTCAAGGACGAAGCGCCGGTCGGCTGGCTGGTCACCGGCTATCCGTGGCAGGATATCGATACCCCGGCGCACAAGAAGTTCCTCGCCGCCTACCAGGCGCGCTGGAACGACTATCCGCGCATCGGTTCGATCGTCGGCTACAACACCATGCTGGCGATCCAGGCCATGCTGAAGAAGGCCGGTTCGACCGATACCGACAAGATGGTCGCCGCCATGAAGGGCCTCAGCTTCGACGCCCCGACCGGGCCGATCACCTTCCGCGCCGTGGATCACCAGTCGACCATGGGCGCCTATGTCGGCTGGACGGTGCTCAAGGACGGCAAGGGCACCATGGAGCGCTGGCAGTATCTCGACGGCGCGAACTACCTGCCGTCGGTCGAGGAAACGAAGAAGCTGCGCAAGCAGTAAACGGGACTGCCGCGAAGCCGGCGGCCTCTGGCGAGGGGCCGCCGGTTTCCGGTTTTCGGCCGCCGGTTTCGAACTGCGGGTACGAATGGCGGCCGCATCCTCTTTCCGCTGAACGCCGGGCGCCGCGATGGGTGAATTCATCGTCACACTGCTGACGGGCCTTTCCAGCGCGGCCGCGCTGTTCCTGGTCGCGTCCGGCCTGTCGATCATCTTCGGGGTCACGCGGATCGTGAACTTCGCCCACGGCTCCTTCTACATGCTGGGCGCCTATATCGGCGTGACTGCGGTCACCGCGGTCGGCGGCGGGGCGGTCGGATTCTGGGTGGCGATCCTGCTCGCTGCCGTCGCCGTCGGTCTGATCGGCGTGGCGATGGAGATCCTGCTGCTGCGCCGCATCTACCGGGCGCCGGAACTGTTTCAGTTGATCGCGACCTTCGGCGTCATCCTGGTGATCCAGGACGTGACCCTGTGGATCTGGGGTTCGGAGGACCTGGTCGGGCCGCGCGCGCCCGGATTCACCGGCGCGGTCACGATCCTCGGCCAGCGCCTGCCGGAATACGACCTCGTGCTGATCGCGGTCTCGCCGCTCGTGCTGGCCGGCCTGTGGCTGCTGTTCAACCGCACGCGCTGGGGCACCCTCGTGCGCGCCGCGACCCTCGACCGGCAGATGGTCTCGGCGCTGGGCGTCAACCAGCGCTGGCTGTTCACCGGCGTGCTGTTCCTCGGCTCGGCGCTGGCCGGGCTCGGCGGGGCGATCCAGTTGCCCAAGGGCGGCGCCGACCTGCTGATGGATTTCAACATCATCGCCGCGGCCTTCGTCGTCGTGGTGGTCGGCGGCATGGGCAGCATCGGCGGGGCCTTCCTCGCCGCCATCCTGATCGGACTGCTCCAGACCTTCGGCATCCAGATTTTCCCCAACAGCACGCTGATCCTGATGTTCCTAGTCATGGCGGTGGTCCTGATCTTCCGGCCCTGGGGCCTGCTCGGCAAACCGGAAATTCCCGGCCACGGCGTCGTCGAGGCGCCTGAAGCGCCGCTGCGCCCGGCCGGCCGGGGGCTGCGCCTCGCCGGCGCGCTGGTCCTCGCCGTCCTGCTGCTCCTGCCGGTCGCCCATCTCGCCGTGCCCGCCGCGGTCGACGACTTCCTGCTGGTGCTGGTCATCGACATCATGATTTTCGTGCTGTTCGCCGCCGCCCTGCATTTCATCATGGGGCCCGGCGGCATGGTCTCGTTCGGCCATGCCGCCTTCTTCGGCGGCGGCGCCTATGCGGCGGCGCTGCTGGTCAAGTTCGCCGAGGCGCCGATGGAGATCGCCTTCTGGGCCGCCCCGGCCGGCGCGGCCCTGCTCGCCATCCTGTTCGGCTGGTTCTGCGTGCGCCTGACCGGCGTCTATTTCGCCATGCTGACCCTGGCCTTCGCCCAGATCGCCTGGTCCATCGTTTTCCAGTGGGGCGAGGTCACCGGCGGCGACGACGGCATTCTCGGCACCTGGCCCTCGGACTGGGCGAGTTCGCGTATCGCATACTATTACATGACCGTCGGCTTCGTCGTCGCCGGCCTCCTGGCGCTGCGCCGGATGCTGTTCGCGCCCTTCGGCTACACATTGCGCGCCGGCCGGGATTCGCCCCTGCGCGCCGCCGCCATCGGCATCGATATCAAGCGCCACCAGTGGATCGCCTTCACGATTTCCGGCGCCTTCGCCGGCCTGGCAGGCGCCCTGTTCGTCTATTCCAAGGGCAGCGTCTTCCCGACGGAGATGGAGATCGCCCGCTCGTTCGACGCCCTGCTGATGGTCCTGCTCGGCGGGGTGCATTCGCTCACCGGCCCGATCGTCGGCGCGACGGCGCTGACCTGGCTCAACGACCTGTTCAGCGAGCTGAGCTACTGGCGCTTCCTGCTCGGCGCCACCATCATCGCCCTGGTGCTGCTGCTGCCCGACGGCCTGGCCGGGCTGGGCGATACCTGGCTGGCGCGCCGGCTCGGCCTGGCCGCCCCCGCATCGGGGTCCGGGGCAAACGGGCAGGAGACGCCGGCATGACCGCGCTGCTCGAAGTCGACAGGCTCTCCAAGGCGTTCGGCGGCGTCCGTGCGGTGCAGGATGTGTCCTTCGCCGTCAATCCCGGCGAATTGCTGGCGCTGATCGGCCCGAACGGGGCGGGCAAGACGACCTGTTTCAACATGCTGATGGGCCAGATCCGGCCGGACCATGGCGCGATCCTGCTCAAGGGGCGCGACATCGCCGGCCTGCCGCCGCACCGGATCTGGCGCCTCGGCGTCGGCCGCACGTTCCAGATCACCGCGACCTTCAGTTCGATGACGGTGCGCGAGAACGTCCAGATGGCGCTGATCAGCCACCGCAACGCCGGCCGCAGACTGTGGCGGCCGGCCGCCGGGACCGAGACCGCGCAGGCCGACGCGCTGCTCGATCGCGTCGGCATGGCGGAGCAGGGCGACCGCGCCTGTTCGGTCCTCGCCTACGGCGACCTCAAGCGCGTCGAACTGGCGATCGCGCTGGCCAACGATCCGGACCTGCTGCTGATGGACGAGCCGACCGCCGGCATGGCGCCGCGTGAGCGGATCGAGCTGATGCGCCTGGCCGACGAGATCGTCGCCGAACGCAAGATCGGCGTGCTGTTCACCGAACACGATATGGACGTGGTGTTCGCCCACGCCCACCGGATCATGGTGCTGAACCGGGGCGAACTGATCGCCGAGGGCACGCCGGAGGCGGTACGCGCCAACGAGCAGGTGCGCGAAATCTATCTCGGCAGCTCGGTCGAGGCGGGGCAGGCATGACGACGCCGGTACTCGAAGCGCGCGATCTGCACACCTATTACGGCGGGGCGCATATCCTGGCCGACCTGTCCTTCGTGCTGAACGACGGCGAGGTGGTCGTGCTGCTCGGCCGCAACGGCGCGGGCAAGACGACGACCATGAAGTCGGTGATGGGGCTGGTCCGGATGCGGGCCGGCACGGTGCATCTCGAAGGCGCCGACATCACCGGCCGGGAGCCGCATGTCATCGCGCGGGCCGGCATGGGCTATGTGCCGGAGGACCGGCGGATTTTCGGCGATCTCACGGTGATGGAGAATCTCGAGGTCGGCCGCCAGCCCGAACGGGCCGACGCGCCGGCCTGGACGCCGGAGCGGCTGTTCGGGATGTTTCCCAACCTGGCCGAAATGCGCACCCGCCAGGCCGGGCGGATGAGCGGCGGCGAGCAGCAGATGCTGACCGTGGCGCGCACCCTGATGGGCAATCCGAAGGTCCTGCTGCTCGACGAGCCGTCCGAGGGCCTGGCGCCGGTGATCGTCGATCAGATGGTCGCGACGATCCAGGCGCTCAAAGCCGAGGGGCTGTCGATCCTGCTGTCGGAGCAGAATCTCCATTTCGCGACCGCCGTGAGCGACCGCGCCTACATCGTCGAGAAGGGGCGCATCCGCTACGAAGGCACGATGGACGCGCTTGCCGCCGATGCGGAAGTGCGCAACACCTATCTGACCGTTTGACCCGTGCGGAACCGGGAGGAGGAACCGCTGTGAAAGCCGATATCCGCAAGACCATGGTGCTGGTCGAGGACACCCGCAAGGAGATGGGCCGGGCGATCGACCCGCCGACCCGCCGCGCCGTCGCCATCGCCGTGATCGCCAACCCCTTCGCCGGCAGCTATGTCGAAGACCTCGAACCGCTGATGGAGATCGGCGCGGAACTTGGCGGCTATCTGGGCGACAAGGCGGTCGCTGTGCTCGGGATCGATCCGTCGGCGGCGGAGAGCTACGGCAAGGCGGCGGTGGTCGGCGAGCGCGGCGAGCTGGAGCACGCCGCCGCCATCCTGCATCCCCGGCTCGGCGCGCCGCTGCGCAAGGCGGTCGAGAAGGGCGCCGCGCTGGTGCCGTCGTCGAAGAAGCGGGGCGGGCCGGGCACGCCGCTCGACGTGCCGCTCGGCCACAAGGACGCCGCCTATGTCCGCAGCCATTTCGACGGCATCGAGGTCCGGATTCCCGATGCGCCGGCGGCGGACGAAATCCTGGTTGCCGTCGCCGTGACCGACAGCGGCCGCCCGCTGCCCCGGGTCGGCGGCCTGACCGTCGACGAGGTCAAGGGCGAGGACGGGCTGCGCTAGGGCGCTTAATCGGGACTGGGAGAGACGCCATGAGCCTTACCGTTTCCACCGCGCCGCCCAAGGGCAAAACGGTCGTCCGCAATATCGGCCTGATGCTGTCCGGCGATCTGGCGCGGCCGATCCTGGACGCCGACTGCATCGTGGCCGTGGACGGCCGGATCGACAGTTTCGGCGCGGAGGCCGACCTCAACACCGCCGGGGCCGACACCGTGATCGACGCCAAGGGCACGACCCTGGCGCCCGGCCTGATCGACAGCCACGTCCATCCGGTATTTGGCGACTGGACGCCGCGCCAGAACCAGTTCAACTGGATCGACAGCTTTTTGAACGGCGGCGTCACCACGATGATCTCGGCCGGCGAGGTCCATCTGCCGGGCCGGCCCAAGGACATCGTCGGCCTCAAGGCGCTCGCCGTGACCGCCCAACGCGCCTTCGACGCCATGCGCCCGGCCGGCATGAAGGTCCATGCCGGCGCGCCGGTGATCGAGAAGGGCATGGAGGAGGAGGATTTCGCCGAGATGGCGCGCAACGGCGTCAAGCTGCTCGGCGAGGTCGGCCTCGGCGGCGTCAAGCAGGGCGAGGAAGCCAAGCAGATGGTCGCCTGGGCGCGCAAATACGGCATCCAGAGCACGATACACACCGGCGGCCCCTCGATCCCCGGTTCCGGCCTGATCGACAAGGACGTCGTGCTCGAGGCCGACGCCGACGTGATCGGCCATATCAACGGCGGCCACACCGCCCTGCCGCTCGACCAGATCCGCTGCCTGTGCGAGCAGTGCAGCCGCGCCGTCGAGATCGTCCACAACGGCAACGAGCTGGCCGCCCTCTACGCCATGCGCACGACCATGGAGCTGGGCCAGCCGGAGCGCATCATCCTCGGCACCGATTCGCCGGCCGGCTCGGGCGTGCAGCCGCTCGGCATCCTGCGCCTGATCGCGATGCTGTCGAGCGTCGGCGAGGTGCCGGCGGAGATCGTGTTCTGCTTCGCCACCGGCAACACGGCGCGCATGCGCGACCTCGATGTCGGCCTGATCGAGGAGGGCCGGGCGGCCGACTTCGTCATCATGGACAAGGCGCAGCACACGGCCGGGAACACGATCCTCGAATCGGTGCGCATGGGCGACGTGCCGGGCGTCGGCATGGTGATCGTCGACGGCGCCGTACGCTGCGGCCGCTCGCGCAACACCCCGCCGGCCACGACGTTGCCGGAGGCGGTGGGGTAGGGGGCATCCGCAAACGGGCGCCGACCGAATCCGCCTCTCTCAAGGATTCCTCTGCAAAAGGGGGGAGACCGCGCCGGGCGCGCCGCTTGCCCCGCCCCGTCATTTCGACCGGCGCACCCCCTCGCCGTCATTTCGACCGAAGCGAAGCGAGCGGAGAAATCCGGCCGGCGACGGAGGCCGGCCAGGCGCTGAAACCTCGGGCGTCGATGGAGCGCGGACCAGATTTCTCCCCTTCGACTTCGCTCAGGGCAGGCTAATCCGCCCCGGATTAAATCCGGGGCTCCGGTCGAAATGACGGGGTGGGTTCGAGGACTGGATTGGGCACAAGTCCGGCAAGCTCCGCCGGGCCAGCCTTCAAAAAATATTTCCTTTCTATAGATAATATTCCTTGAAACGGCAAGCCCCGCGCCCTATATCGGCCCCGTCAACGCCCGAAATGCGTCTGCCGCCGCCAGTCGGCCACCCTGTGCGCCATTGGGCTTGACGGCCGGACCCCGATGCAGATTCCGTCCGGTTCGACCCTCCGAGTCCGCCGGGCCATCGTGCCCCGATCCTGCCCGGCGGTGCCGCCCCCGGTGTCGCCCGGCGCTCCCGTTCGGCCGGGACGCTGGAAAATTTCCTATCGTAATCGTTTTTGTGCACTTTCGAAGGGCGTGTTTCCAACGATTCCAAAGGGTTAGGGCTGCCGGGTGCAGAAAAAAGCATGTAAGAAAGACCGGTCTGTCTAATTCAAAAATTAAGTGATTTCAATGACTTAGGTGACTCGATCTTAAACAAGCATTCAAAAATAACCGGTCCGGCGTCCGCCCCATCCGGCACACCCTTTCGCAGGGGAAGCCGGCCGGCATGACAAAACATGACATTTCATGACGCAACCCGGGAACCCCATTCCGGGACCTTCATCCCGACCTGGCGCAAACCTCACCCGTCATTCCGACCGGAGCCGCCCGAAGGGCGGCGTAGCGGAGGAATCCCGTCGCTGGCGTCCGGGTTTCCGTTGTCGGGATCGAGTCGGGATTCCTCCACTCCCTTCGACTTCGCTCAGGGCAGGCTGCTTCGCTCGGTCGGAATGACGGTGTGGGGTTTGCGGTATCGGTGTCCGGTTCGGAACGGCAGCGCGAAAGGAGAGGCCATCGCAGTGGAACATGACAAATCATGACATTTCATGACAGGTCCCGACACGGGCCGGCCTGCGGTCGCGGTCCGGCCGCGCGCCGGCCATACCGAAACGGCGCACCGGCCATGACTCGCCGCGTCCGCCCTTAGCCCCTATGTTTGCCCCATTGCGGCGCTCTCGCGGGCGCCGTTCGTTTGCCGGGAGGGAGCGGACATCATGGACGGCGGCGGGGAACGGCATTACGGCATCGGCGACCGGGCGCCGCGCAAGGAAGACCGCCGGCTGCTGACCGGCGGCGGGCGCTACGCCGACGATGTGCGGATCGAGGGCGCGCTCGCCGGCTGCGTCCTGCGTTCGCCGGAGGCCCACGGCGATATCCGCACCCTCGATGTCTCGGCCGCGGCGGCCATGCCCGGCGTGCGCCTCGTCCTGCGCGCGCAGGACCTGATCGATTTCGGCTGCCGGCCCTTTCCCTGCAAGCTGCCGATCAAGGGGCGCGGCGGCGCGGCGATCCTGACGCCGGAGCGGCATGCCCTGGCGCGCGGCCGGGTGCGCTACGCCGGCGAGCCCGTCGCCTTCGTCGTCGCCGACACGCCCGACATGGCGCGCGACGCAGCCGAGGCGATCGCGCTGGAGATCGACCCGCTACCCGTCCTGCTCGATCCGTGGCAGGCGCCGGAGGCCGGCGCGCCGCTCATCCATGACAGCGTGCCCGGCAATGTCGCGCTCGACTGGATCGGCGGCGACGAAGCGGCGACGGCGGCAGCCTTCGCCGGTGCGGCCCATGTGACGCGGATGCGCATCGCCAGCCAGCGCGTCGCGGTCGTCCCGATGGAGCCGCGCGGCGGCACCGGGCTGTGGGATCCGGAAACCGGCCGCTACACGCTCCATACCGGCGGGCAGGGCGTCTTCGGGCTGTCGCGCAGCCTCGCCGAACTGGTCGGCGGCAAGGCCGGGGACGTGCGCGTTCTGATGGCGGATGTCGGCGGTTCCTTCGGCATGAAGGGCGGCGCCTATCCGGAACATGTGCTGTGCCTGGTCGCGGCGCGGCTGACCGGCCTCCCGGTGCGCTGGCGCGACGACCGCTCCGACAGCTTCCTCGGCGACGCGGCGGGCCGGGACATCCATGCCGACGGCGAACTGGCGCTCGACGCGGACGGCCGCATCCTCGCCATGCGCCTCACCGGTGTCGCCAATATGGGCGCCTTCGTCACCGGCGTCGGGCCGCTGCCGGGCTCGACCAACATCCTCAAGAACGGCGCCTCGCTCTACCGCATTCCGGCGGCGTTCGTGAACATGCGCTGCGTGCTGACCAACCAGAATCCGGTCGCTGCCTATCGCGGCGCCGGGCGGCCGGACGGCAACCTGTTCACCGACCGGCTGGTCGACCGGGCCGCCCTGGAGACCGGCAGGGACCCGGCGGAATTCCGCCGGATAAACCTGCTGCGCCCCGACGAGCTGCCCTACACGGCGGTTTCCGGCCAGGTCTATCGCGAGGGCGAATTCGAAGCGGTTCTCGACACGGCGCTGGACGCTGCCGACGCTGCCGGCCTCGCGGCGCGCCGGGCCGAGAGCCGCGCGCGCGGCCTCGTCCGCGGCTTCGGCGTCACCAGCTATCTCGAGGCGACCGCCCCGCCCGGCAAGGAGATGGGCGGCCTCCGCTTCGAGGCCGACGGCCGGATCGCCTTCCTCACCGGCACGAAGGACTACGGCCAGGGCCACGAGGGCGCCTATGCCCAGATACTCGGGCCCGCCCTCGGCGTGTCCTACGACCGGATCGGGCTGCTCCAGGGCGACAGCGACGCGCTGCTCCACGGCGGCGGCACCGGCGGCTCCCGCTCGCTCATGGCGAGCGGCAAGGCGGCGGTCGAGGCGGCCGACGCGGTCATCGAAAAGGGCCGGGCCGCCGCCGCGCACTATCTGGAGGCGGCGGAGGCCGATATCGAGTTCGGCGGCGGGCTGTTCCGCGTCGCCGGGACCGACCGCGCCATCGCCCTGCACGATCTCGCGGCGCGCATGAAGGCCGATCCGCCGCCCGGCGACGGCCTCGACAGCCTGGATGTCGCGCTGATCGTCGAGACGCCGCCCTCGGCCTTTCCGAACGGCTGCCATATCTGCGAAATCGAACTGGACCCGGAGACCGGCGCGGTCGCGGTCGACCGCTATGTCGCGATCGGCGATTTCGGCACGATCGTCAATCCCATGCTGGTCGAGGCGCAGATGCACGGCGGCGTGACCCAGGGGCTGGGCCAGGCCCTGATGGAAGAGGTCGCGCTGGACGGCGACGGCCAGTGCCTGAACGGTTCGCTGATGGATTACTGCATTCCCCGCGCGGCGGACCTGCCGGACCTGCCGCACATGATCGTGGGCGATCGTCCGGTGCCGACGGAGACCAATCCGCTCGGCGTCAAGGGCTGCGGCGAGGCCGGCACGACCGGCGCGCTGCCGGCGGTTGCCAACGCCGTCGCCGACGCGCTGCACCGGTGCGGCGTGGACGGGTTCGATATGCCGGCGACGCCGCACCGCATCTGGCGCCTGCTGAACGGGAAGGCGGAATAGGGCGGGTTCGCCGCCACGGCCGGTAGCAGGCAGGGCAGTCCGGGCAGTCCGGGCAGTCCGGGTGCGTCACCCGATTGTGACGGGATGTTTATGTCCGGTCCGGGCCGTTCGGGCGATAACCGTATGCCGCAATCCGGGAACCCATCATGGCGCGCCGCATCCTGCTCATCGACGATGACGACCTGCTGCGGGCGGCGATCGGCGAGCTTCTGGAAAGCAGCGGCTATACGGTCGCCTCCGCCGGGTCGGGCGATGCCGGCCTGGCGATGTTCCGGACCGCCCGGCCGGACCTGGTGATTACCGACCTGTCCATGCCCGGGCCCGACGGCATCGACGTCGTCCGGGCGCTGTCCGGGGCAGTGCCGAGGCCGCGGATCATCGCGATTTCCGGCGGCGCCGAGCGGCTCGATTCGTTGTCCGGCCTGCGCCAAGCGCAGGCGGTCGGCGCCGATCGAATTCTCGAAAAACCATTCCGGGCTAACGCGTTACTGGGCGTTGTCCATGAAATTCTGGAGGATCCGGGACCGGAGGCCGGAAGCGCCGGCACCGGTTGAAGCGGCGGGCCGCCCGAAGCGCCGTCCCGGTGAGCCGGAAACAGCGCCCGAAACCGGGCCGGAAATCGCTTGCCGTTGTACGGATTTGGTGACATGAACCGCGCCCCGTGCAGCGGAGTTTGCCGATGACCAGACCTCCTTATCCCCGGTCGCCCGGCGCCGGCCCGGCAAGCGGCGCCCTGTCGCTCGCCGAGCGCGACGCCCGGCAGATGGACGAGGCGGGCAGGCTGAACCGCTACCTGATCGGCTATGGCGAGGCGGTCGAGGCCGACTGGACGGCGCGCGGCCTCGAAGCGCCCGACCTGCCGGCCATGCAGCGCTACCGGGTCGAGCGGGTGCGCGCCGAGATGCGCAAGGCGGATATCGCCGGGATGGTGCTGTTCGATCCGCTCAACGTCCGCTACCTGACCGATTCGACCAACATGCAGGTTTGGATCACGCACAACGCGGCGCGCTACGCCTTCGTCGCGACCGACGGGCCGGTGGTCCTGTTCGAATACAGCAGCTTCCGGCATCTGAGCGCCCATTCGGTCGTGATCGACGAAATCCGCCCCGCGACCGGGCCCTATTTCTTCCACGCCGGCAGCCGCCTGCCCGAGGTCTACCGCAAATGGTCGGCCGAGATCGCCGACCTGGTCGACGGCCACGGCGGCGGCAACCGCCGGCTGGCGCTCGACCACGGCGCGCCGGCCGGCATTCACGCCCTCGAAGGCCACAATCTCGAGGTGGTCGACGCCCAGCCGATCATCGAGACGGCGCGCACCGTCAAGTCCGCCGAAGAGATCAAGGCGATGCGCCGGTCCATGACGGCCTGCCTCGACGCCCTGGACGATACCCGCGCGGCGCTGAAACCCGGCATGACCGAACTGGAGTTGTGGGGCGCGTTCTGGAACGCCGCGGTCAGCCGGGGATCGGAATGGGTCGAGACCTGCCTGCTGGCGGCCGGGCCGCGCACGAATCCGTGGTTCCAGGAATGCAGCGGCTACGCCATCCAGGCCGGCGACATCGTCGGTTTCGACACCGACCTGGTCGGCCCCTACGGCTATTGCGCCGACATTTCGCGAACCTGGCTGTGCGGCGACGACCAGGGCGACGACGAACAGCGTGCGCTCTACGCCATCGCGCAGGAGCAGGTGCAGTACAATATGGACTTGCTCAAGCCCGGCCTCGGTTTCCGGGAGTTCGTCGAAAAGGCGCGGCTGCTGCCGGAGGAATGCCTGCCCCGGCGCTACGGCGTGCTGGTCCACGGGGTCGGCCTGTGCGACGAGTGGCCGGCCATTCCCTATCCCCAGGATTTCGACAAGGCGGGCTACGACGGCGTGTTCGAACCGGGCATGGTCGTTTGCGTCGAGAGCTACACCGGCCGGGTCGGCGGCAGGGAAGGCGTCAAGCTGGAAGAGCAGGTGGTGATTACCGAAACCGGCTGCGACCCGATCTCCGTGCCGAAGCCGGACGAACAACTGGCCTGACCGGATCGCGGTCCGTAGAGCCGCCCTCTGCGCCGGCCCGGTGCGGAGCGAAACCGGGACCGGATTTCCGCCGAACTTGACGTTATGTTTACCCAAACGTAAAGACCGGCGATCTTCGGAGGATGGCGATGAACCCGGACCGGCAGGGGCATGTCTTTGCGCCCTTTACCGTGCGGCCCGAGAAGGCGCTGGCGGAGAAACTGCTGCGCGGCCAGGGCGCGCCGGTCGATCTGGAAACGGTGCCGCCGACCTACATGATCTTCCTGCGCGGCGAGACGCGGGGCACCGACCTGTTCGGGGAACTCGGCATCGACCGCAAGCGCGCCCTGCACGGCGGTCAGCGCTACGAATGGTACGAACCGGTCGCCTGGGACGAGGATTTGACGGTGACGGCGACGGTCGAGAAAATCACCGAAAAGCAGGGGCGCAGCGGCAAGATCTGGTTCGCCGATGTCGCGCTGGACTACGCGCGCGCCGACGGCACGCGGGTGTTGCGCGAAATCACCCGCCTGATCGAACGGGAATAGGCCGATGGCGTACCGCGAAGGCGATATCCTGTTCGACGCGACGGTGCCCGGCGCCGGCCGGGCGCAACTCGCCGATTTTTCCGCCGGAACCGAGGACCCGAACCCGATCCACACGGACGAGGCCTTCGCGAAGGCCGCCGGATTCCCGACCGTGCTCCAGCAGGGTCCGATGACCACCGCGCATTTCGCCCGCCTGCTCGCGGAGAAGGTCGGGCAGGGGCGGCTGCGCTGGCTGGACGTCACTTTCACCGCGCCGGTCTTCCCGGAGGAGGACCTGCGGATCGAGGCGGTCGTCACGTCGGCGGACGGGGGCCAGGCCGGGGCCGTCACCTGCGCGCTCACCGCCGCCAAGAGCGACGGCACGGTGACCGCCAGGGCCGAAGCCGGCTTCGAAGCCTGATACGGCGCGCAGCGTCCGGAACCGGCGACAGCGGAGAACGCCCCATGTCCGTCACCGAAGCCGTCACCCCAACCGTCACCTATGGAGAGGCCGGGATTCCCAACGTCACGCCGGAGACCTTCTGGGACCAGGAGGAGGAATTCCGCGACCTGCAGCTCAACCTGATCAAGATCCACGTCGTCAGCGAGGAATACGGCGCCGACTGTTTCGAGGCTTCGATCCTGCGCGCGCCGACGCCGGAAGCGAAGATGCGCATGGCGAAGACCGTCGCGGAGGAATACGGCCATCATCTGCGTTTCCGGGAGCTCCTGACCGAGCTCGGCCTCGACTGGCGCGAATTCAGCGCCGGCAAGGACCATCTGACGACCTTCGATACGCCGATCGACGGCTGGGCCGACCAGATGGTCTTTCTCGCGCTGGTGGATCGGGCGGCCGCGCACCAGTTCCGCCAGTTCGTCAAATCGCCCTACGCGCCGTTCCGCCAGGCCTGCCGGGACACGCTGAACGAGGAATACGGCCATGTCGGCTTCGGCATGGACGGCGTGAAGGACTTGCTCGAGACGCCGGAAGGCCGGGCCGCGGTGGAGGCCGCGGTGCCGAAATGGCTCAGGGTCGGACTCGCCTCCTTCGGCGCCGACCGGTCCCGGACCAACGACCGCTACCGCTACTGGGGCTTCAAGACCGAGACCAACGCCGCCATGCGCGCGGCCTACTACCGCCAGGTCCGGGCCTTCGCCGCGCGCGACTGGGGCATCGAACTGGCCGGGGACCCGGCGGTCTACATGGCCGCGGCAGGCTGAGCGCCTTGCCGGCCTTCACCGTCGCCCTGCAGGACGGCACGAAGGTTCCCTGCAACGCCGGCCAGAGCGTGCTCGAAGCCTGCCTCGCGGCCGGCCTGCCCATGCCCTACAACTGCCGCTCCGGCGAATGCGCCGAATGCCGGGCCGTATTGCTCAGCGGCAGCGTGGACGAAAGCCCCGGCGCCGACCCGGCGGTCTTCACCGCAGCCGACCGGCGCAAGGGCCGCATCCTGACCTGCCTGTGCGCGCCGACCTCCGACATCGCGCTGGAGATCGTGCTGCGCGACGGCGCGCACGCGCCGCGGATCGAGCATGTGACCGCCACGGTGAGCCGGGTCGAACGGGCCTCCGCCAGCGTGGTCCAGGTGGCGGTCGACTGTCCGCGGGAGATCGCCTACCGGGCCGGCCAGTATTTCGAATGGATCGTCCCAGGCATCGCCCCGAACCGCTATTTCTCGGCGGCGACGGCGCCCGGCGGTGCGGAGCTGGTCTTCGACATCCGGCTCTATCCGGGCGGCGCCGTCGGCGGCCTCGTCCGGTCCGCGCTCGCTCCGGGCGACCCGCTGGAACTCGCCGGGCCCTACGGCCATTTCGGCTTCACGGCGAACGACCGCCGGCCAGCGATCTGCGTCGCCGGCGGCACCGGCCTCGCCCCGGTCAAGGCGATGGTCGAAGACGACCTGGCGCGAAAATCCGGCCGCCGCATCCATCTGCTCTACGGCGCGCGCCGGCAGGACGACCTCTACGATATCGGGCTGCTCGACGGCTGGGCCGCGCGGTCGGCGGATTTCAGCTACGCGGCCGCCCTGTCGGACGAGCCGGCAGGCAGCGGCTGGGACGGGCCGCGCGGCACGGTGACCGGCCTGCTGGCGGACACGGTCTTCGACGGCTTCGGCGCCGAGGCCTTCCTGTGCGGTCCGCCGGCCATGATCGACGCGGCCATGCCGGTCCTGGAAGGGATCGGCGTCGACCCGGACGACGTCTACGCCGACCGGTTCAGCCCCGCGAAACAATAGCGGCGAAACGGGGCGCGCGCCGGGATCCCCGGATTCCGCGGCATGGGACCGATTGTCGGTTTGTGGCGCGGCGGCGGGGCCTCTATATGCCGGGTCGCGGCGCGCATCCGAATTTCCGCCAGCCCGGGCGCGGGCCTTGCGCCGGCATGGGCGGGTTTTCCCGCGGAGGTTTCATTCCAATGGCGATGACGATCGGGATTCCGAAAGAAATCCACAAGGGCGAGATGCGCTGCGCCGCCACGCCGGACACGGTGGCGCAGATCGTCAAGCTGGGCTTTGCCGTGACCGTGGAGAGCGGCGCCGGCAAGGCCGCCAAGTTTCCGGACGCCCTGTATCGCGAGGCCGGCGCGGCGATCGGCAAGTCGGCCCGGGAAATCTGGCAATCCGACATCGTCATGAAGGTCCGTCCGCCGGCGGACCATCCGAAGGAAGGCGTCCACGAGGCCGACTTGCTGAAGGAGGGCGGGACGCTGATCGGCTTCGTCTGGCCGGCCCAGAACGAAGCGCTGATGGAGCGGCTGGCGGCGCGCAACGCCACGGTGCTGGCGATGGATTCGGTGCCGCGCATCTCGCGCGCCCAGAAGCTGGATGCGCTCAGCTCCATGGCCAATATCGGCGGCTACCGGGCGATCGTCGAAGCGGCGAGCCATTTCGGCCGCTTCTTCACCGGCCAGATCACCGCCGCCGGCAAGGTGCCGCCCGCCAAGGTCATGGTGATCGGCGCCGGCGTCGCCGGCCTCGCCGCCATCGGCGCGGCGGTCAGCCTGGGCGCCATCGTCCGCGCCTTCGACACGCGGCCCGAGGTCAAGCAGCAGGTCGAGAGCATGGGCGCCGAATTCCTCGAACTGGATTTCGAAGAGGAGGGCAGCGGCGCGGGCGGTTACGCCAAGGTCATGTCCAAGGAATTCATCGAGGCCGAGATGGCGCTGTTCGCCGAGCAGGCGAAGGAGGTCGACATCATCGTGACCACGGCGCTTATCCCCGGCAAGCCGGCGCCGAAGCTGATCACCGCCGACATGGTCAAATCCATGACGGACGGCAGCGTGATCGTCGACCTGGCGGCCGAGCAGGGCGGCAACTGCGAACTGACCGAGCCGGACAGGGTGGTGACGAAGCATGGCGTCACCCTGATCGGCCATACCGACCTGCCGAGCCGCCTGCCGACCCAGTCGAGCCAGCTCTACGGCACCAACCTGCGCCACCTGCTGGCCGACCTGACGCCGGAGAAGGACGGGGTCATTAACGTCGACATGGACGACGAGGTCATCCGCGGCACGACGGTCATCAAGGACGGCGCCGTGACCTGGCCGCCGCCGGCGCCGACGCTCACCGCCGCACCGCCTGCTGCCAAACCAAAAGAACCGCCGGCCAAGATCGGCCCGAAGCAGCTGACGGTGCGCGAGAAGGCGATCCGCGCCGCCGTCCTGCTCGTGATCAGCGGCGTCGCGCTCGCCTTCGTCGGGGCCTTCGCGCCGCCGTCCTTCCTGAACCACTTCACGGTGTTCGTGCTGGCGGTCTTCGTTGGCTTCCAGGTGATCTGGAACGTCACGCCGGCGCTGCACACGCCGCTGATGAGCGTCACCAACGCGATCAGCGGCATCATCGTGGTCGGCGCGCTGGTCCAGCTCGGCAGCGGCTCGACCCTCGTGCTGGCGCTGGCGGCCGTCGCCTGCCTGATCGCCACCATCAACATTTTCGGCGGCTTCCTGGTCACCCAGCGGATGCTGCAGATGTTCCGGAAGAGCTGACGCCATGGCGACCGGTCTGATTGCCGTCTCCTATATCGGCGCCGCCGTCCTGTTCATTCTCAGCTTGGGCGGGCTGAGCAACCAGGAAACCTCCCGGCGCGGCAATGTCTACGGCATCGTCGGCATGGCGATCGCCATGGTCGCGACCATCGTGGCGGTGTTCCTCGACGTTGCCGATGTCGAAGTGCCGCTGATGATCCTCGTCCCGACCATGATCGTCGGGGCGATCATCGGCATCTCGGTCGCGCTCAGGGTCGAGATGACCCAGATGCCGCAGCTGGTCGCCATCCTGCACAGTTTCGTCGGGCTGGCGGCGGTGCTGATCGGCATCGGCAGCTATGTCGATCCGGCGACGGCCGAGCATTACAAGGGCGTCGAAAAGACCATCCACGACGTCGAGATCTATCTCGGCGTCTTCATCGGCGCCATCACCTTCACCGGTTCGGTGATCGCCTTCGGCAAGCTCCAGGGCTCGATCTCCGGCAAGCCGCTGATGCTGCCCGGCCGGCACCTGCTCAACCTCGCCGGCATCATCGTGTCGCTGGTCCTGATGGGCCTCTTCCTGGCGGCGGAGACCGTCCCCGACGGCCTGTGGCCGCTGCTGGTCATGACCGCCATCGCCTTCGTGATCGGCGCGCATCTGGTCATGGCGATCGGCGGGGCGGACATGCCGGTCGTCGTCTCGATGCTGAACAGCTATTCCGGCTGGGCCGCCGCGGCGACCGGCTTCATGCTGTCCAACGACCTGCTCATCGTCACCGGGGCGCTCGTCGGCTCTTCGGGCGCAATCCTGAGCTACATCATGTGCCGCGCCATGAACCGGCATTTCGTCGCCGTGATCCTGGGCGGTTTCGGCACCTCCGGCGGTTCGGCGGCGGCGGACGAGGGCGGCGAGGTGGTGCCGACCTCGGTCGAGGAAACCGCGGCCATGCTGGGCGACGCGAAAGAGGTCATCATCGTGCCGGGCTACGGCATGGCGGTCGCCCAGGCCCAGGGCACGATCAGCGAGATCACCAACCGGCTGCGCGGCAAGAATATCAACGTGCGCTTCGGCATCCATCCGGTCGCCGGCCGCCTGCCGGGGCACATGAACGTGCTGCTTGCCGAAGCCCGGGTGCCTTACGACATCGTGCTCGAAATGGACGAGATCAACGACGACTTCCCGGAGACCGACGTGGTGCTGGTGATCGGCGCCAACGACATCGTCAACCCGGCGGCCCAGGAGGATCCGAACAGCCCGATCGCCGGGATGCCGGTGCTCGAAGTCTGGCAGGCCAAGACGGTCGTCGTCTCCAAGCGCAGCATGGCGACGGGCTATGCCGGCGTCGACAACCCGCTGTTCTACAAGGAGAACACGCGGATGCTGTTCGGCGACGCCAAGGACAGTTTCGACGAGGTGCTGAAGAGCCTGTAGCTCAGGCGGCGCGCCCGCTCTCCCTCAGGCAGTCGTAGTCGTCCGGCCGAGCGTCCTCGATCCCGGTCAGCCGCAGCGCGTCGCGGGCCGGGTCGGGGAGGTCGGCAACGGCCCGGCGAAGCGCTTCGCCGATGCGCGCGACCTCTTCGGCGCTGCGGTGGTTGCCGGTGATGAAGGGCAGGCTCGGATAGTCCGGCGACCGGCCGATTTCCTTCAGGTCGCCGGCTGCCGGTTCGTGCCGCAGCGCGAGCGCCCAGGCGACGCAGTCGATGGCGGCGATATCCGCCGTACCCCCGGCGACCGCCCGGATCGACCCGCGATGGGTGCCGGTGAACCGGACGGCGCCGAAGAAGCCGTCGAGGGATTCGCCGTCCGGCAGCGCATCGATCAGCGCCGCCCAGCCGGATTGCGAGGTTTCGCCGTTGCAGGCGGCGACGGCGCCGCGGAAATCGCCCAGGCGCGCCCGCCCGTCCGTGCTCCGCGCGACTAGGATGCTGCAATAGCGCCCCGGCCCGGCGCCCGCCGCGTCATAGGTCGGGCGGCCGATCAGCGCCACCCGGCCGGCGAGGCCGTTGACATAGGGCCGGCCGCAGGTCTGGCCGACCAGCAGGTCCGGGGAGGTCCAGGCGTCGGCGGCCGGAGTCGTCCGGTCGAGCCGGTCGGGTGCGTCGATGCCGACCGCGGCCAGATTCGCGGCGATGGCGGCCCACAGGGCGTCGGTCCCGGCCCGGACCTCGGGCCAGTCGTACATCGGGAGCTGGGCAAGTCCCGGCATGGCGGGGTTCAGCCCGACGGGGCGGAAGGGGTTTCCGGCATCGCGCCAGGATGCACCGCCGGCTCCTTGGGCGCCAGAAGGTAGCGCCGGATCACCGCGCCGTAAGACGGATAGGCGTAGCCGCCATTGTTCTTCAGGACGCGGTCGCGCTCCCGCCGGTAGAGGGCGGGCAACCGGTACCAGGCCACCTCCGGCCGCGCGTGATGCAGGGCGTGCAAGTGATTGTTCAGGAACAGGAAACCGAGCGGTCCGCCGCGCTCGATGATGACGCTGCGTTCGCGGAACGGCGCGACGGCCCGGTGTTCGAGAAAGGTACGAATCGAGAGGACCGAAAGCGCCGCATAGCAGGCAAGGGCGTAGAGCCAGAGGGGGATGCCGCCGACATAAACGACGAGGTAGAGCACAACGGGCAGGGTGGCGAAATGGAGGAGCCAGGCGCGCAGGACACGGCCGTCGCCCCGGGCGATGGCGCGCAGATCGTGGCGCAGCAGGCCCAGGGTGAAGAACAGCGGCGCGATCAACATCCGGCCGGCCAGGCACCGGTTGACCTGCAGGATGCCGCGCCGCACCGGCCCGTAGCGTTGCCAGTCCTCCGGCCGCACATAGTAGCTCTCCGGATCGGCGAGCGGTTCGGTCAGGTCGGGCGTATCGTGATGCGCCAGGTGGGTGTCGGCGAAGCGGCCGTAGGGCAGGTACAGGCCCAGCCCCGGCGTGCCGAGCAGGTCGTTCAGCCGCCGGTCGCCGAACGGATGGCCGTGCATGAACTCGTGCTGGAGCGAGGAATGCAGCACCAGCACCGGGATCATCAGCAGCGCCGCGGCCGTCGCCCCGATCCAGGGAGTCGCGGCCAGCAGGCCGGCCCAGGCACCGTACACGCCCGCCGCCACCGCCACCGTCGGCCATTCAATCCGGCGCGCCAAGAAACCGCTCCCGCTCGATTTGGGTGCACGCACAATAAAATCGATGCCCGGAACGGTGCAATTTGTGTTTATCGATGGAATTATGGATTATTGTAACGCGTACGCAATTATTGTTATTTTACACAACAGCTCGAAAATCTGCCGAACCGCACCATGATCGACAAACGCGACCTCTCCCGGGTCTTCCAGGACCGCGTCTCGCTCCTGATCGAGCGGTCGGGCGGCAACCTCAGCCGGTTCGCCGGCAACGCCGGCGTGGACCGCTCGGCGCTGACCCAGTTCCTGTCCGCCGGCTCGACCCGCCTGCCCCGGGCCGAGACCCTGGCCCGGCTGGCCGAAGCCAACGGCGTGACCCTCGACTGGCTGCTCGGCCTGAGCCAGGACGAGGCGACGGTCGCGGAGGTGGCGCCGGCGCTCACGGTCGAGCAGGCCGAGGAGCCGGCCGACGAGGAGCGCTTCTGGACCTGGTACAGGGAGGCGCTCGGCTACAAGATCCGCTATGTCCCCTCGACGGTGCCGGACCTGCTGCGCCACGAGATGGTGACCGGGTTCGAATTCCGCTTCCGCGGCCGCTCCCAGATCGAGGCGCGCCGCTCCCAGAGCCAGCGCCAGCTCGACTATTCGCGGCGGCCGGAAACCGATATCGAGGTCTGCATGCCGTGGCAGACCCTCGATAACATCGCCCGGGGCGAGGGCGTCTGGGCCGAGCTCGATCCGGCGATCCGCGCCGAACAGATCGCCCTCGTCGCCGACCGGCTGGAGGAGTTGTATCCGACCTTCCGCCTGTTCCTGTTCGACGGCCGGCGCGAGTTCGCCGTCCCGCAGACCATCTACGGCCCGCTGCGCGCCGCCGTCTTCCTCGGCCGGGCCTATCTCGTGATCACGCGGACGGAGCAGGTCCGGGCGCTGACCGTCCAGTTCGACACCCTGATCCGCAACGCCGATGTCGGCCCCGACCGCGCCGCCCGCTGGGTCAGGGAACGCTGGGGCAGCTGACGGCGTTCCGGCCGGGCGACAACGCTGCCATTGACCGGCCGGACGGCGCGCGGATAGTGCGCGGCACAACAGCTTAACCGGCGGCGCGGCGCATCATGTTGGACAAGACCTACCGGCCCGAAACCGTGGAAGGCCGGCAATACGAACGCTGGGAAGCGGCGGGCGCGTTCCGGGCCGACCCGGAGGCCGGCGGCGAGCCCTACGCCATCATGATTCCGCCGCCCAACGTCACCGGCAGCCTGCATCTCGGCCACGCCTTCAACAATACGATCCAGGACATCCTGATCCGCTTCCACCGGATGCAGGGGCGCAACGTGCTGTGGCAGCCGGGCACCGACCACGCCGGTATCGCGACCCAGATGGTCGTCGAGCGGATGCTGGCCGAGCAGGGCATCGCCCTCGACCGCGGCGTCCCGCCGAAGGACAGCAACACCGGGACGATCGGCCGCGACGCCTTCATCGAAAAGGTCTGGGCCTGGCGGGAAGAGTCCGGCGGCACGATCCTCAAGCAACTGCGCCGGCTGGGCGCGACCTGCGACTGGGAACGCGAGCGCTTCACCATGGACGAGGGCCTGTCCCGGGCGGTGCTGCGCGTCTTCGTGCAGCTCTACAAGGAGGGGCTGATCTACCGCGACAAGCGGCTGGTCAACTGGGATCCGAAATTCCACACCGCGATCTCGGACCTGGAGGTCGAACAGCGCGAGGTCGACGGCCATCTCTGGCATCTGCGCTATCCGGTCGAGGGCGAAGAAGGCCGGTACATCGTCGTGGCGACGACCCGGCCCGAGACCATGCTGGGCGACACCGCCGTCGCGGTGCATCCGGAAGACGAGCGCTACCGCGACCTGGTCGGCAAGCACGCCGTTCTGCCGCTGGTCGGCCGGCGCCTGCCGATCGTCGCCGACGACTATGCCGATCCGGAGCAGGGCAGCGGCGCGGTCAAGATCACCCCGGCGCACGATTTCAACGATTTCGAGGTCGGCCAGCGCCACGGGCTGGACATGGTCAACATCTTCGACGCCCACGCCCGGATCAACGATAGCGCGCCGGCCGATTATCGCGGCCTCGACCGGTTCGAGGCGCGCCGCCGGGTCGTGGCCGATCTCGAAGCCCAGGGCCTGATCGAGCGGATCGACGATCACCGGCACAGCGTGCCCCATGGCGACCGCTCCGGCGTCCCGCTGGAGCCCTATCTGACCGACCAGTGGTTCGCCGATGCGGCAACGCTCGCCGCGCCCTGCATCGAGGCGGTCGAGGACGGCCGGACGAAATTCGTCCCGGACCAGTTTTCCCGGGTCTATTTCCAGTGGATGCGCAACATCCAGCCCTGGTGCATCTCGCGCCAGCTCTGGTGGGGCCACCAGGTGCCGGTCTGGTACGGCCCGGACGGCGAGATCTTCGTCGAGGAGACCGAGGCGGCGGCGCAGGTCGCTGCCGACGCCCATTACGGCGCGCCGACGGCGCTGACCCGGGACACCGACGTGCTCGACACTTGGTTCTCGTCCGCGCTGTGGCCCTTCTCCACCCTCGGCTGGCCGGACGAGACGCCGGAACTGGCGCGCTACTATCCCGGCAGCGTGCTGGTCACCGGCGAGGACATCATCTTCTTCTGGGTCGCCCGGATGATGATGATGGGCATGCATTTCATGCGCGACGACGCCGGTAAGGGCCGGGTGCCCTTCGCCGACGTCTACATCCACGGGCTGGTGCGCGACGGCAAGGGGCAGAAATACTCGAAATCCAAGGGCAACGTGGTCGACCCGGTCGACCTGATGGACAAATACGGCGCCGACGCCCTGCGCTTCACCCTGGCGTCGCTCGCGGTGCAGGGGCGGGACATCAAGCTCGCCGAGAGCCGGATCGCCGGCTACCGCAACTTCGCGACCAAGATCTGGAATGCCGCGCGCTTCTGCGAGATGAACGAGGCGGCCTGCGGTCCGGATTTCGACCCGGCGGCCAACGTCAGCCGGGTCAACCGCTGGATCGTCAGCCAGCTTGCGCAGCTCGAACCCCGGGTCAAGGCCGCCATCGAAGGCTACCGCTTCAACGAGGCGGCCCACGAGCTCTACCAGTTCGTCTGGCACAGCTATTGCGACTGGTATCTCGAATTCGCCAAGCCGCTCTTGCAGTCGGACGACCCGGCGGTGCTGGCCGAGACCCGCGCGACCGCCCTGTGGACGCTCCACAAGGCGCTGACCATGCTGCATCCCTTCATGCCGTTCCTGACCGAGGAACTGTGGGAGCAAACGGGGCAGGGCAGTGGCCGGATGGACGGCAGCCTGCTGATCGCCGCCGACTGGCCGGCCATCGACGGCGCGCTGATCGACGATGCCGCCGACGGCGAACTCGGCTGGCTGGTCGAGCTTATCTCGCGCATCCGGGCGGTGCGCGGCGAGATGAACGTGCCGCCGGGCGCGAAAATTCCGCTGATCCTGAAAGGCGCCTCGGCCGGGACCCGGGACCGCGTCGCCACGCACCGCGCCCTGATCGACCGGCTGGCGCGCCTGTCGGACATCCGATTCGGCGACGCCGTGCCGCCCGGCTCGATCCAGGACGTCGTCGGCGAGGCGACCGTCGTCCTGCCGCTCGCCGACGTTATCGATCTGGAGCAGGAAAAGGCGCGGCTGCGCAAGGAGATCGGCCAGGCCGACGGCGAAATCGCGAAGATCGACAAAAAGCTGTCGAACCGGGGCTTCCTCGCCAAGGCGCCGCCGGACGTGGTCGAGGAAAACCGCGAGCGCCGGGACGAGGCCGACCGGGCCCGGGCGAAGCTGTCCGAGGCGCTGAAACGCCTGGAAGCCGCCTGAGCGCCGGGCCGGCGGTTCCGGCAGCCCGCCAGTTCAGGGAATCGCTCAGGCGACCGGCCGTCCGATGACCCTGCGAAAGTCCGTCATTGCCGCCCTGCGCGCCGCCGCCGACCCGGTGAGGGCGCCGCAGCAGCAGGCTTACATGAAATCCGACATGCCCTATTTCGGCGTCGGCGTGCCGCACTGCCGGCGTATCGCCGGCGCCGTGTTCAGGGCGCACCCGCTGCCCGACGCCGGCGCGTGGGAGGCGGCAATTCTCGACCTGTGGCGCCGGGCCGGCCACCGCGAGGAACGCTACGCGGCGGTCGAGCTTTTGCTCTTCAAGCGCTATGCTGGCTGGCTGGAGCCGGCGCGGCTTGCCATGGTCGAGGAGCTGGTGGTTACCGGCGCCTGGTGGGACTATGTGGACGCGATCGCCGGCCGGGGCGTGGGGGCCATGCTCGCCGCCCATCCGCACCGAATGAAGGCCGTGCTGCGCGAATGGGCGAAGGACGACGACATCTGGAAACGGCGGACCGCGATCCTCGCCCAGCTTCGGGCCAAGGACGAGACGGATACGGCACTGCTGGCCGACGCCATACGGCCGTCCATCGGCGATCCGGAGTTCTTCCTGCGCAAGGGCATCGGCTGGGCGCTGCGCGAGTATTCCAAGACCGACCCGGCCTGGGTCCTGGCGTTCGTCGAGGCCCATCCCGAACTCTCCGTTCTGAGCCGGCGCGAAGCGCTCAAACATCTCGAGCGCCGGAACCGGGCCTCTCGCCGGTCCGGCTCCGCCGCCCCGGCCTGAAACCGCGGCGGCACCCCCGATTTCTCCGGAACAGCGACGACCGGATGCCGATATGACTCCGACAATTCCTTCGCGCATGGCGGCGGTTCAACTCGTCGGCCATGGCGGCCTCGACAAGCTGCATTACCGCACCGACGTTCCCGTGCCGGCGCCGGGCCCCGGCGAGGTCCTGATCGAAGTCGCGGCCGCGGGCGTCAACAACACCGACATCAACACGCGCATAGGCTGGTACTCGAAATCGGTCGGCGACGCGACGGACGCGGGCGGCGCCGGCGGGTTCGACGCGGTCGATGCCGCAGACGCCGGCTGGTCGGGCGCCGCGCTGGAATTTCCCCGCATCCAGGGCGCCGACTGCTGCGGCCGGATCGTCGGCGCCGGCGAGGGCGTGGACCGGAACCGGATCGGCGAGCGCGTCATCGTTCGCAGCATGATGCGCAGCCCGGTCGGCCATCGCCCGTTCGAATGCCGGACCTTCGGCTCGGAGTGCGACGGCGCGTTCGCCCGGTACGCCGCCGCGCCGGCCGCCGAAGCCTACAGGGTCGACTGCGACTGGACCGACGCGGAACTGGCGTCGATCCCGTGCGCTTACTCGACGGCGGAAAACCTGCTGCACCGGGCCTCGGTCGGGGCCGAGCGCGTGCTTGTGACCGGCGCCTCGGGCGGCGTCGGCTCGGCGGCGGTTCAGCTCGCGAAACGGCGCGGCGCCCATGTCGTCGCCGTCGCAAGCGCGGGCAAGGCCGATACGCTGCGGACCATCGGCGCCGACGAGGTGGTGGACCGCCGGGCCGATCTCGCGACCGCGGTCGGGCGGGAGAGCGTCGACGCGGCGATCGACCTCGTCGCCGGGCCGTCCTGGCCGGGTCTGCTCGATATCCTGCGGCGCGGCGGGCGTTATGCGACGGCCGGCGCGATCACCGGGCCGCTGGTCGAACTCGACGTGCGGACGCTCTACCTCAAGGACCTGACCCTGCTCGGCTGCACCTTCCAGGAGGACGCGGTGTTCGAGAACCTGGTCGCCTACATCGAGCGCGGCGAAATCCGGCCGCTGGTCGCGAAGACCTTCCCGCTGCGCGACATCCGCCGGGCGCAGGAGGAATTCCTCGCCAAGACCTTCGTCGGCAAGCTCGTCCTGATTCCGCCGGGGTGATTGCTCTGCCAGAGCGGCACTGACCGAATCCCCCTCCCCTTGGGGGAGGGGCTAGGGG
>VXNK01000083.1 GCA_009840595.1 Rhodospirillaceae bacterium
GCCGCGGGGGCCGGCGTCCCGGGGCCCCGCGCCGGCGGGGGGGGGGGGGGGGGCGCGGTGCCCACCGCCGCCCCCCGCGCCTCCGCCCCGGGGGGGGGGGCCGCCGCCGTCGGCGACCTGGGCTTTGCGGCGGCCGCCGGCGTTCCGCCGGGCGCGAGCGACGAGCCGGTCGAGGTCTCGCCGTTCTGGCATGTCCGGGAGAGCCGCGGCCGGGCCTGGCTCGACCTGCAGAACGACGTGACGGTCAAGGACGTCGTGCAGGCGCACCGGGAGGGCTTCCGCTCGGTCGAGCATCTGAAGCGCTACACCACCCTCGGCATGGCGACCGACCAGGGCAAGACGGCGAATGTCGGGGCGCTCGCCGTCATGGCCGAGCAGACGGGCAAGACCGTCGCCGAGACCGGCACGACCGTGTTCCGCCCGCCCTATACGCCAGTGCCGATCGCCGCCTTCGCCGGGCGTGCGCGCGGCCGGGATTTCCAGCCGACGCGGCTGACGCCGAGCCACGACTGGGCGGCGGCGCGCGGCGCCGTGTTCATCGAGGCCGGCCTGTGGCTGCGCGCCCAGTGGTTTCCCCGGCCGGGCGAGACCCACTGGCGGCAATCGGTCGACCGGGAGGTGTTGCAGACCCGCGCCTCGGTCGGCATCTGCGATGTCACCACCCTGGGCAAGATCGACATCCAGGGCCGGGACGCGGCGGAATTCCTCAACAGGGTCTACGCCAACGGTTTCGCCAGGCTGGCGGTCGGCAAGGTGCGCTACGGGCTGATGCTGCGCGAGGACGGCATCTGCTACGACGACGGTACGACGGCGCGGCTCGGCGAGACCCATTTCGTCATGACGACGACGACGGCGAACGCCGTGCTGGTGTTCCGCAACCTGGAATTCGCCCGCCAGTGCCTGTGGCCGGGGCTGGACGTTCACCTGATTTCCGTAACGGAGCAATGGGCCCAGTTCGCGGTCGCCGGGCCGTATTCGCGCGAACTGCTCGGCCGGATCGTGGATCCGCACCACGACATTTCCAACAAGGCCTTCCCCTTCATGGCCTGCGCCGAAGTGAGCGTATGCGGGGGTACGCCGGCGCGGCTGTTCCGCATCTCCTTCTCCGGCGAGCTGGCCTACGAGGTCGCCGTGCCGGCGCGCTATGGCGAGTCGCTGATGGGCGCCCTGCTGGCGGCGGGCGAGGACTATGGCGCCGTCGCCTACGGCACCGAGGCGCTCGGCGTCATGCGGGTCGAAAAGGGCCACGCGGCCGGTCCGGAGTTGAACGGCCAGACGACGGCGCGGATGCTCGGCATGGAGCGCATGGTCTCGAAAAAGAAGGACTGCATCGGCAACGTCCTGTCCGAACGGCCGGAGATGAACCGGGAGGACGGGCTGGAACTGATGGGCTTTCGGCCGCTCGACCGCGCCGAGGAGCTGGCCCCGGGCGCGCATTTCCTCGCGTCCGGCGCGGCGCCGACGATGGCGAACGACGAGGGCTGGATGTCGTCGGTCGCTTGGTCGCCGTCGCTCGGCCATTCGATCGGCCTGGGTTTCATCCGCAACGGCCATGCCCGGATCGGCGAAACCGTGCGCGCCTGGGACGCCGTGCGCGGCAGGGACGTGCCGGTCGAGATCGTGTCGGCCCATTTCCTCGATCCGCGGGGGGAGCGGCTCCGTGGCTGATTTCGCGCTCGAAGCCCGGCGGCCGCTCGGCGGCTACGCCGAGACCTTCGGCGGCGTTTCGCTCGCCGAAGTCACCGGCCTGGCGCTGGCGTCGGCAGCGGTGCCGAACGGCGGGGACGCGGCCTTCGCGGTCGCGCTGGCCGGCGGGTTCGGAGCGGCCCGGCCGGCGACCGGCGACTCGACCGCCGGCGACCGGTACGGCGCGCGCATCCTCGGCATGCAGCCGGACCAGCTCTTCATCCTGTTCGAGCCGCCGGACCCGGACCGGGCGGCGGAGACCGTCGCGGACGCGCTCGGCCCGGCCGCCTACGTCACCGACCAGTCCGACGGCTGGGCGATGCTGCGCATCGCGGGCGCCGGCGCGCGCGCGGCGCTGGAGCGCATCTGCATGCTGGATCTCGACGCCGCCGCCTTCCCGGAAGGCCGGGTCGCGCGCACCGTCATGGAGCATCTTTCGGTCGTCATCCTGCGCGACGGTGCCGACAGCTTTCTGCTGCTGAGCCCGCGCTCCTCCGCCCGCTCCTTCCTGCACGCGCTGGAGGTGTCGGTGGAGAATACGGCGGGGTAGGGCGGGTTTAAGGGCTGTCCTGTCTGGAGAATCAGGCCATGACCGCGGGCTCCGGGGTCAGCCGCATCGCTGCCGAGACCAAGCCCGCCCGATCATCCGAAGTCGGGTAGCGGTCGCATCGGGCCGCGTTCGGGAAGCTCCAGGTCGACGCCGCCCAAGGCGGCGAAGCGGGCGTGAATGGCGCGGGCCAGATTTCTGGGCGGCGGCGTTTCGCCGACCGCGCGCCGGATGGCGCCGCCCGAATGCGATTGTACCGGCGGGGCCGCCGACCTACACTCACCGATACATTTATGCTCGAGAATCAGGGAGGGTTTCATGGGCGTTTCGAAAGATGCGGCGATGGCGTTCTACCATGCCTGCGAGAGCGGCAAGGGCTGGGCGGGCTGCGCCGAATACTGCCATCCGGACGCGGGTTTTTCGGCGCAGGCCGGCGCCATTGCGGAGATGGAGACGCTGGAGGCCTATTGCGACTGGATGGCGGGCGTCGTGACCATCATGCCCGACGCCGACTACGATCTCAAAGCGTCCGGGGCGGACGAGGAAAACGGCAGGGTGACGATCTACGGCGTCTTCACCGGCACGCACACGGCCGAGGGCGGCCCGGTCCCGCCGACCGGCAAGAGGACCGAGTCCGACTATGTCTACGTCGCCGACATGCGCGACGGCAAGATCGCCCACCTGACCAAGATATGGAACGACGGCTGGGCCTTCGGCCAGCTCGGCTGGGCGTAGCCGTTATCCGGGCGTTTGAGCGCCGGACTTCGGGCAGCGCGGGTTCTCGCCGGACCGAACCGCCCTGGATTGCGAAACCGGCATAAATCCGACAGGCAATTGAGCCTGAGAGGCGGCGTGCGACTTCAGAGTTGCACCTGACGCCGGGAATTCGGTTACAGGTCCCGCCCCAATGCCGGGCGGCGCTCCAACCACAGGGTTACTGCAGGCACCACGGCCGGGCCGTCATGGGCGACTCCGTCGACAAGTTCGAACCTTGTCGACGCCCCGCGTCGGTCCAACTCGCACTGCAGCCGCTTCAGCCGCTCGATCCGGTTCGTCGACTCGTCATTGACGCCCGGGATATAGACGGGATCGCCGGGTTCCTTGGCGATTTCCCAGATTTCGGTATCGGCTTCCCCAGCGACCAGGTGGACAGGGACTGCCGGAACGGCGTCGTTGTCGAAACCGATACCGAAGCGCGCCTCAAGCCCGCCGACGCCGGCCGGCCAGGCGCGGGCCGGGTCGGGCAGCGTGACGTTGCCCGGCGCGCCGACCGACAGCGCCGTCAAACGGTGCGGGTGCAAATAGAGAAAGCGGTGGGCGAACTGGCCGCCGCCGCTGTAGCCGAACAGGGCGAAACGGTCTGCGGCGAGCGGCCAGATGCCGGCAGCCTGATCGATCATATCGAGCAATAGCAGGTCGAATCGCACCCCGTGAGCCTCGATCCACTTGTAGCCATGGACGTCGCCCGGAACAGCCGCGCCGACCGGGAACAGGGGCGCCAGAAGGACCGTGCCCGTACGCTCGGCAAAGTCCCGGAAGGCGTCGCGAAAATTGTCCCGCCGGGTCGTGCCGTGGACCAGGACGAGCAGCGGCGCGGTGCGGTCCCGCGGCAGCGACTGCGGCACATAGAGCGACAGGGCGAAGCGCGGGTCCAGGCGGCTCGCCATCCAGGGCGTGAAGCCCGTATCGTAGGGGAAGAGGTCCGCCCGCTTCATCGGCCTGCCCGGCCGGCGCGGCAAGACACGCGGTCCGGCGCGCCCGGCCGCGCGGAACGTCTCGCGGCGCATGCCGAATTCCCGCATAGTGCGGGCCAGCCTCGACCCGATATCCGAGGGGTCCCCGTATGGAAATCAAATGGCTTGAGGATTTCTTGGTGCTCGCGACGACGCGCAGCTTTTCCCGGGCCGCCGAAGAGCGCAACACGACCCAGTCGACGCTCAGCCGGCGCATCCAGCAGCTTGAGGATTGGCTTGGCGTACGCCTGATCGACCGGAGTTCCCAGCCCGTCGGCCTGACCCGGGCGGGCAGCGATTTTTACCGGGAGTCGGTCGCCATCGTCCGGACCGTGTACCGGGCGCGCGCCGGCGCCCGCCGGATCGGCCTGCAGGGGGCGGAGCAATTGCGGATCAGCGCCCAGCATGTCCTGGCGCGCCATTTCCTGCCCGGGCTGCTGGCGCGGATCGAGGCGCGCCTGGAGATCGGCGGCGTTACCCTGAAATCCGACAATCTGTATAACTGCGTCGACGACCTGCTCAACGACGAGGTCGATTTCATGGTCTGCTTCCACCAGCCGGCGATGCCAGACCTGGTCGACCTGAGCGGCTACGACTTCCTGGTCGTCGGCTCGGAGGAAATGGTCCCGGTTTCGCTGCCGGACGACAGCGGCACACCGCGTTTTGCGCTGCCCGGCACGGCCGGGGCGCCGGTGCCCTGCATCGGGTTTTCTTCGGAAAACCCGCTTGGCTGGCACCGGCAGGCGCGCATGACGGCGCAGGATGTCGAACTCCACATAAACCCGGTCTACGAATCGACCATGGGCGAGATCATCCGCGATATGGTGCTGGACGGCCGCGGCATGGCCTGGCTGCAGACCATGCTGGTCGGCGGCGATCTGGAATCCGGCCGTCTGGTGCGCGCCGGCGACGCGACCTGGGACCAGTCTATAGAGATCAGGCTCTTCCGCACCCGCGCCATCGGCCGGGGCGCCGTCGAACAGATCTGGGACATGCTGCGCGCCGGCGGCTTGCCGGGCAGCACGCCGGGTCAAGGGTCCGGCTAGATTATGCAAAAATCGCATAGAGTAGCGGCATAGCAGCCGGCAAGTATTCCGGGGCAGTCCCGGCCTATGGTCCAGCTTTCCGGTTAAATTTTCAATTTGAAGAAAAATCGGCATGTTTGTATGATTTGAGGAAGCGGCATTGGGATCGGCGTTATTCTATCGAAAATTCGCATAACATCAAGCGCGCCGGTCTTCGATCAATGCCAGGTTTCGTGGACGCGGGATGAGAGGAGGAATTCATGTCCGTAATCCGCAAGAACTTCACCCCTGCCGCCGTAACGGCGGCCATCGGCGCCGGCCTCGCCCTGTCGCTGGCGGCCGGAGCCGCCGCCGCCACGCCGAAGAGAGGCGGCACGCTGGTCATCGGTTCGCCGCAGACGCCGCGGCACCTGAATCCGGCGGTGCAGTCGGGCGTCGCCACGGGCATGCCCGGATCGCAGATTTTTGCGACGCCGCTCCGGTTCGACGAGAACTGGAACCCGCAGCCCTATCTGGCGGAAAGCTGGAAGGTCTCGGCCGACGGCCTGAGCGTGACGCTCAACCTGCGCAAGAACGCGAAGTTCCACGACGGCAAGCCGGTCACGTCGGAAGACGTCGCCTTCTCGATCGATACGATCAAGAAGAACCATCCCTTCAAGACGATGTTCGCGCCCGTGGCGAAGGTCGAAACGCCCGATCCGCACACGGCCATCCTGCGGCTGAGCAAGCCGCACCCGGCGATCCTGCTGGCCATGTCCTCGTCGCTGTGCGCGATCATCCCGAAGCATGTCTACGGCGACGGCCAGGACGCCAAGCGCCATCCGATGAACCTGAAGCCGGTCGGCTCCGGACCGTTCCGGTTCGTCGAATATGTCAAGGGCCAGCACATCATTCTGGAGCGCGACCCGAACTTCTTCCTGAAGGGCAAGCCCTATCTCGACAAGATCATCTACAAGATAAACAAGAACACCAATTCCCTCGCGCTCGGCCTCGAGCGGGGCGATATCCACCTCCGCGCGTTCAACACCAAGTCGCGCGAGCTTGGCCGGCTCAAGAAGAACAAGAACCTGGTCGTGACCTCGCAGGGATACGCCGCGATCGGTCCGATCGCCTGGCTGGCGTTCAACCTGAAACACCCGATTCTGGGCAAGAAGGCGGTGCGCCAGGCGATCGCCTACACGGTCGACCGCAAGTTCATCAACGAGTCGCTGCACAGCGGGCTGTCGCAGCCGGCCCTCGGTCCGATCGCCATGGGCAATCCGCTGGCCGACCCGAACGCGAAGCGCTACGACCTCGACCTCGACAAGGCGAACAAGATGCTCGACGCGGCGGGTTATCCGCGCAAGGCCGACGGCACGCGCTTCCAGGTCACGCTCGATACCCTGCTGTCCCAGCGCGACGTGGCGGAATATCTCAAGCCGCAGCTGAAAAAGGTCGGCATCGACGTCAAGCTCCGCATCCCGCCGGATTTCCCGACCTGGGCCAACTGGGTCAAGAGCCACGAATTCGACATGACCGTCGACGTGGTCTTCAACTGGGGCGATCCGGTGATCGGCGTGCACCGCACCTATGTGACGTCCAATATCCGCAAGGGCGTGATCTGGTCGAACACGCAAAGCTACTCCAACCCGAAGGTCGATGCGCTGCTGGAAAAGGCGGGCGTCGAGCTCGATCCGGCGAAACGCAGGCAGATCTATCTGGAATTCCAGAAGATCGTGACCGACGAGCTGCCGGTCTACTGGATGTACGGGCTGCCCTACCACACGATCTACAACAAGAAGGTGGGCAACCCGCCGCTGACGATCTGGGGCACCATGGGCCCCATGGATAACGTCTACCTGAAATAGCCCGCCATCCGGACAACGGGGCCGGCAATGGGCCGGGGAGCGGGCCGGTTCGCACAAGGCGGACCGGCCCCTCTCGCTCTACGGGCGGTTCCCCGCCCGAGCCCTGTCCGGCCGCGCTTGACCGGGCAGGACGAAACATGCCGAATAGGCGTTGGCGGCGAAGCGGACGAAAGGCGCTAGGCGGCAATGCCGATCCTCAGACTGGTGCTTGAGCGGATCGCCTACGCCTTCATCGTCATCACGGCCGTCCTGGTTCTCAACTTCATCCTGGTGCGCCTGGCGCCGGGCGACCCCGCCGAGGTCATCGCCGGGGAATCCGGCGGCATTACCGAGGAAATCCTTGCCGCCATCCGGCGCGACTACGGCCTCGACCTGCCGCTCCACGAGCAGCTCTGGATCTATCTCGGCAACGCCGTGCAGGGCGATCTCGGCTATTCCTTCTATTTCAACTCGCCGGTCGTCGAGCTGGTGGTTTCGCGGATGGGGCCGACCATCCTGCTCATCCTGGCGGCGACGGTGATCGCCCTGTTCATCGGCACGGCGCTCGGCGTGCTGGCGTCGCGCAATCCCGAAGGCCTGTTCTCGAACTTCCTCACCGTCGCGTCCCTGATCGGCTACTCGGCGCCGGCCTTCTGGACCGGCTTGATGCTGATCATCCTGTTCGCCTTCGTCGTCCCGCTGTTTCCCGTCGCCGGCCTTTACGACGTGACGCTATCGGTGGGCTATTTCGGCCGCGCGCTCGATATCGCCCATCATCTGGTGCTGCCGGCGTTCACGCTCGCGATCATCTATATCGCGCAATACAGCCGCCTCGCCCGCGCCAGCATGCTCGAAGTGCTGGGCTCCGACTATATCCGCACGGCGCGGGCCAAGGGCGTCGCCGAGCGCGTCGTGTTCTTCAAGCACGCCCTGCGCAACGCCATCCTGCCGATCATCACGATCACAGGGCTGCATTTCGGCAACCTGCTGTCGGGCGCCGTTCTGGTCGAGGCGGTGTTCAACTGGCCGGGCCTCGGCACGCTGGCCTTCGATTCGCTCCTGCGCCGCGATTACACGACGATCCTGGCGCTGCTGTTCTTTTCCGCCCTGATGGTCATCGTCGCGAACCTGGCGACCGACTTCTGCTACCGGCTGGCCGATCCGCGCATCAAGGGCAAGAGGGGCTGAGCCGATGGCCGACCGCCCTGCCGGAGCGGAAATTCCCGTTGCCACTGCCGAGAGCCCGGCACGCGAGGCCTGGCGCATGTTCCTGCGCAACCGGTCGGCGATCCTCGGCCTCGTCCTGCTCGCCGCCATCATTCTCGTCAGCCTGTTCGGCCCGCCGCTCTACGGCGTCGATCCCTTCAAGATCAGGGGCGCGCCCTTCACGCCGCCGGGCGTCGATCCGAACGTCCCGCTGGGCACCGACCATGTCGGCCGGGACATTCTCGCCGGCATGATCGGCGGCGGCCGGGCGACGCTCGCGGTCGGCGCGTCGGCGGCGCTGATGACGGTCGCGATCGGCCTGCTGGTCGGCGCGATGGCAGGCTATTACGGCGGGCTGGTCGACGAGATCCTGATGCGGATCACCGAGTTTTTCCAGGTCCTGCCGTCGCTGATCCTCGCCATGGTGCTGGTGGCGCTGTTCACGCCGTCGCTCTACATGATCGCCATTGCCATCGGGGTGGCGAGCTGGCAATCGACCGCCCGGCTTGCGCGCGCGGAGTTCCTGCGCCTCAAGGAACTGGAATATGTCAAGGCCGGCCGGACCATCGGGGCGACGGACAGGCGGCTGATCTGGGTCGTCATCCTGCCCAACGCCCTGCCGCCGCTCATCGTGTCGGCCACGCTGATCGTCGGCGTCGCCATCCTGTTCGAGGCCGGGCTGAGCTTTCTCGGCCTCGGCGACCCGAACATCATGAGCTGGGGCCTGATGATCGGCAGCAGCCGCGAATACATCTTCGATTCCTGGTGGTCGGCGACCTTCCCGGGCGCGGCGATCTTCCTCTCGGTGCTCAGCGTAAGCCTGATCGGCGACGGCCTGAACGATGCGCTGAACCCGAAGCTGCGGGAACGGTAATGCCGGCAGCGGACGCCTCTTCGGCCCTGCTGGAAGTGCGCAACCTGCAGGTCGATTTCCGGACCCGCAACGGTATCGCGCACGTCCTCGACGGCATCGAATTCAGCCTGTCGAAAGGCGAAATCCTCGGCATCGTCGGCGAGTCCGGCTGCGGCAAGAGCATGACGGCGCTGGCGATCATGGGCCTGGTGCCGACCCCGCCGGGACGGATCGCCGGCGGCGAGATCGTCTATCGCGGCGAGAACCTGCTCAAAGCCTCGAAGGAGCGCATGCGCCGGATTCGCGGCAACCGGATTTCCATGATCTTCCAGGAGCCGATGACCGCGCTCAACCCGGTCTTTACCGTCGGCGACCAGATCGCAGAATCCATTGTGCTCCACCAGGGGCTGAGCAGGCGCGCGGCCCTCGACCGCGCCGTCGAACTGCTGCGCGAGGTCCACATTCCGGCCCCGGAACGGCGCATCGGCGAATTCCCCCACCAGCTGTCCGGCGGCATGCGCCAGCGCATCATGATCGCGATCGCGCTGGCGTGCGAACCCGACATCCTGATCGCCGACGAGCCGACCACGGCCCTCGACGTCACGGTGCAGGCCCAGGTGTTCGACCTGCTGCTGGAGCTCCAGCAAGACCGGGACATGGCGATCGTCCTGATCACCCACGACATGGGCGTGATCGCCGAAATGACCGGCCGGGTCCTCGTCATGTATGCCGGCCGGATCATCGAGGCGGCTGCCGTCGACGACCTGCTGGAAAACCCGCAGCATCCCTACACAAGCGGCCTGATCGCCTGCGTGCCGCAACTGAGCGACGAGCCGGAGGCCGAGCGCGAAGCGCTGATGGAGATACCCGGCGTCGTGCCGCCGTTGACCGAGCTCGGCGTCGGCTGCGCCTTCGAGCCGCGATGCGGCTTCCGGATGCCGGTCTGCGTGCAGTCGCGGCCGTCGCCGGTCGCCGTGGGCGCCGGCCATTCGGCGGCCTGCTGGCTCATGGAAGACGCGGACCGGCAAGGCGCGGACCGGCAAGGCGCGGACCGGCGAGACGGGGACCGGCCGTGAGCGGGCCGGCGGACCGGCCGCTCCTGCAAGTCCGCGACCTGAAGGTCCATTTCCGGACCGGCTCGCGCGGGCCGTTCCGCAGACAGACTTTCGTCCACGCCGTCGACGGGGTCAGTTTCGACGTGCCGCGGGGGACGACCTTCGGCATCGTCGGCGAATCCGGCTCCGGCAAATCGACCACGGCGCTCGCCATCATGCGCCTCGCGCCGATCACCGGCGGCACCATCGACCTCGCCGGCGCGCGCCTGTCCGAGGCCGAGGGCAACGATCTGCTCGCCCTGCGCCGCAAGGCCCAGATCATCTTCCAGGATCCCTATTCCTCGCTCAGCCCGCGGATGCGCGCCGGCGCCATCGTCCGCGAGCCGCTCGACCTGATGGAGATCGGCGACCCGGAGGGCCGCGACGGCCGCGTCGCCGACCTGTTCGGCAAGGTCGGGCTGCGCGCCGAGCAGCAGGCCCTGTTTCCGCACCAGTTTTCCGGCGGCCAGCGACAGCGGATCGGGGTGGCGCGGGCGCTCGCCAGCCAGCCCGACCTCATCGTGTGCGACGAGCCGGTTTCGGCCCTCGACGTCGCCATCCAGGCGCAGATCCTCAACCTGCTGCGGGCGTTGCAGCGGGAATTCCGCCTGACCTACCTGTTCATCTCGCACGATCTCGCGGTGGTCCAGTATATCTGCGACGAGATCGCGGTCATGTATCTGGGCGAGATCGTCGAGCAGGCCGACCGCATCTCCCTCTTCAAGCGGCCGCTCCATCCCTACACCTGGGCGCTGCTGTCCGCGGTGCCGTCGGCAGCCTCGAAGCGGCGGGGGCGCCGGCGCGTCAGTCTCGAAGGCGATCCGCCCAGCCCGATCGACCTGCCGCCGGGATGCCGCTTCGCCGGGCGCTGCCCGTTCGCGGAAGACATCTGCCGGACGGAGGCGCCGGCCCGGCGCGAGATTTTCCCGAAACACTGGGTCAGCTGCCATCGCGTCGGCGACGACGGCGTGCCGCCGCACGAGATGTACCCGCTCGCAAACGGGCCGGGCGGGCCGGGCGGGCCGGCGCGGCCATGAACCGGAGCTACAGCGCCCGCAAGATTATCACCATGAACCCGGCGCGGCCGGTCGCGAGCCACGTCGCGGTGCGCGACGGGCGGATTGTCGGCGCCGGGACCGTCGATGAACTGGCAGGATTCGGGGCCTGCGAACCGGATGACCGCTTTGCCGGCAAGATCCTCATGCCCGGCCTGGTCGAGGCGCATTGCCATGTCATGGAGGGGGCGTTCTGGCGTTTCGTCTATTGCGGCTTCTTCGACCGGCAGGCCCCGGACGGAACGGTGTGGGCCGGACTGAAATCGGTCGACGCGGTCGTTGCCCGCCTGCGGGAGGCCGAAGCGGAACTCGCCGATGCCGGGGCGCCGCTCGCCGGTTGGGGGCTGGACGCGATCTATTTCGGCGCCCGGCGGTTGGACCGGCACGATCTGGACCGGGTCTCGACGGACCGGCCGGTCGGCGTGCTCAATGCCTCCTGCCACATACTGAACGTCAATACCGTGGCGCTGGAACGGGCCGGCCTGCTCCGCCCCGGCATCAACCATCCCGGCATTCCGCTGGCGGCAGACGGCCTGCCTGCCGGCGAGTTGCGCGGCCACGACGCCATGGGTCCGGCCAACCCCCATGTCGGCTTCGACCGGGACAGCTTGGCCTGCGACGAGCACGGCTTCCGGCAGTTCGCCCGCCAGTGCGTGCGCAGCGGCGTGACGACGGCGACCGACCTTGCCGGCCTGCTGCCGGAGGAGGCGGTCGCCATGATGCTGCGGGTCACGGGCGAGCCGGACTATCCGGTGCGCATCGTCGCGATGCGGAAACTGCAGAATATCGCCATCCCGGACCTGATCGCCCGGGCGCGCGAACTCGGCCCGATGAGCACCGACCGGCTGCGCCTGGGGTCGGTCAAGATGGTCGTGGACGGGTCGATCCAGGGGTTCACGGCGCGCCTGCGCTGGCCGGGCTACTACAACGGCGCGCCGGAGGGGCTCTGGTACCTGCCGCCCGAACAGGTTCGCGAACTCTACCGCTCGGCGCTGGAGCACGGCATCCAGGTCCACACCCATACAAACGGCGACGAGGCGACCGAACTGGCGCTCGATTGCATCGAAGAGGCCCTGCGGCGGCATCCGGCGCCGGACCACCGGCTCACGATGCAGCATTGCCAGCTCGCCGACGCCGCCCTGTTCCGCCGCATGCGCGCGCTTGGGCTGTGCGTCAACCTGTTCTCCAACCACATCTTCTACTGGGGCGACGAACACTACGCGCAGACCGTCGGGCCGGAGCGCGCGGAGCGGATGAACGCCTGTGCGACCGCGCTGGCCCAGGGCGTGCCGATGGCGATCCATTCCGACGCGCCGATCACGCCGCTCGGCCCGCTGTTCACCGCCTGGTGCGCGGTCAACCGCAAGACGGCATCCGGGCGCACGCTCGGCGCCTACGAACGGATCGACGTCGAGCAGGCGCTTCGCGCGATCACCCTTGGCGCGGCCTATACGCTGAAGCTCGACGGCGAGATCGGCTCCATCGAGGCCGGCAAGCGCGCCGACTTTGCCGTCCTGGAAGACGATCCGACGGAGATCGGCGCCGACAGGCTCGGGGCTGTCCGCGTGTGGGGAACGGTCCAGGACGGCCGGATCTTCCCCGCCGCCGACATCTGAACGCGCCGTTTGCCGGCCTCCGGCCCCATGTTCCGACCCTGAACGCGGTCCCGGTCGCCGGAGCCGGTTCCTTCGCTGCCGGTAGGCGACAGGCCGCAAACCAAAACGGCCGGTGCCAGGCCGGGACCGGCCGTTTCCTGTATCGTATCTCTGCGAACGTCCCGATATCCCAGGATCGGACCGTCCGCTGCTACGGAGGGGCGGCCGAGCGGTCGAAGCGGATGCGGCTGTTGGCGCAGGGACTGTTACTCCCGAAAGCAATTCCCTTAAACTATTGTTTTTTCGTTATTTGGAGGGCGATCGGGGACTCGAACCCCGGACCCGCTGATTAAGAGTCAGCTGCTCTACC